>NZ_ALKF01000001.1:0-1822 GCF_000283315.1 Paenibacillus sp. OSY-SE
TCCCTCTATGAAGAATCACTTTTCTCTTAAATGCTCGCGTTTTCTTAGAATTTGACCATGTTGCATAGTTAAAAGACAACTTATTCATGGATTTGATTTGAAGGTGATGAAAATTATGGGGCTACAGGAAGCGCAAAAACATCCTCACCTAAACCTCTTCTCTGTAAAAAATGGTTAATTCGGTAAAGTATGGTTGCACCTATGGATCTCCACATTGGCTCATGGTGGTCAACCCTCCCATGTCTCACAGAGTCTACGCTCTCACATTCCTTCATTCAACCTGTCCATGAGGTGGAGGTCAGATATGCTGCCCGACAGGATCTTCGTCCGTATGTTAGTGCCGTTCCGACTCATCCGTGCTTTAGTTGTCAGTTGTTTGTTACGACTTCAATTTCTAAGAAGATGCTGCTGTATTTAAGCTGCTAGTGGTACTTCCATGAATCGAGGGATATCCTGCATCATTTTTTCTTCACTGAATTCATGTCCCTTTTTCATGATGCCGAACAGGATCCGAATAAGCTTGTTACACAGGGCGATGAGAGATTGCATCTTTTTCAGCGGATTATCTGGCCGCTTGGTGTAATACTCGTGCAATGCTTTAAAAGCTCCGTTCTTCGCTACCAGTGGCATCACGACACGGAAGAGCAAGGCTCGAAGTCGCTTCCTGCCTCTCTTCGTAATTTTGGTCTGTCCTTTGTGTTTGCCCGATGTATTTTCCCTTAAGTTTAATCCTGCGAGTTTTACGATCTGCTTGGGATGTCGGTACTGACGGATGTCACCAACTTCAGCCAGGAATCCGGCTATTGTATCCCGACCAATCCCTTTAATCGCCAGCAATTTCTGAACATATGGGATTTGCTTCATCAGCTCTTCCAATTTTGCATCAAGCTCTTCGAACTTACATTGGAGCAGTTCGTACTGTACCAATAGTAGCTGAAGCTCCATCTTGGCTAGCTCTGCACCTTGTTTCATGCCTATTGAACGACTGGCCGCGGCTTTCAGGCTCTTCACGCGTCCCAGGCCGAGTCCACGCTTGGCAGCTTCCCTTAGATGTCCCAGCAAAAACTCGTCTGACCTTGAAACAAGTTCATGCGGCAGCAAATAAAGGCTGAGCATTTGAAGGGCCGACTTGCATTCCCAATCCTTAAAAACTGTAAGGAATTCCGGAAAGTACCGATCCAGCCAGTTATGAACACGTCCTTGTACTACACGCAGGTCAGTCGATAGATGATCGCGAATTTTCATGGCTTCCCACAGCTCTGCATAGATACCTTGGGGAAGATTCGGTACGGCATATCTTCCATCTTTGACTAGCTGTGCGATGACTTTAGCGTCTTTGATGTCATTCTTGGTCGGTGAGTTGTCATCCAGTTCTTTGCTTTTCTTCACATGCAGTGGGTTCACCACGACGCATAAAACTTGTTGTTCTTTTAGGTAATGTGCAAGGTTCAACCAGTAATGACCAGTCGGTTCCATACCGACTATGACCTCCTTGCAGGTCTGTTCTTTCATGATCTTCTGATACCAGCCTACGAATAATTCAAACCCTTCCCGACTGTTCTCAAAAGCAATTGGCTTCCCATACTCGACTCCGCGGAAGTCTTGTGCGCGAGCCACATGTTTGAACTTTGCAATATCTACACCCACGATGAGTGTAGTAGAAGTGATTTGATTAATTCGTTCATTTTGAGTAGAATGCATCTTGTAGTCTCCTTGGTTTGTTTTTGGTTCCGGTCGCTGGCCAGCATATGGGACCCATAAACATCATACCAAGGAGTCTTTTTGTTTCTCAAATCTCATATTTCTTCATTATAGGAATGCT
>NZ_ALKF01000002.1:0-1722 GCF_000283315.1 Paenibacillus sp. OSY-SE
TGAAGCGTATGAACGATGCTGCGATGCTCCACCATGACGCCTTTCGGCTGACCGGAAGTTCCGGAGGTGTAGATCACATACGCCAGGTTGTTGGGATTCGCAGAGCTCGCGAAATCTTCCGGCGCCTCCAACCGAATCCGGTCATCATCCAAGCGCAGCACCGGGCAGGAAGCCTCCTGAGCCCAGGAAGACAGCAGTACGGTCGCGCCGCTGTTCTCCAACAGGAACTGCACCCGCTCTGCGGGCTCTTGCGGCGATATTGGCAGATAGGCAGCTCCGGCTTTCAGCACGGCGAGCAGCGCAATAGCCATATCCACGGAGCGTTCGCACTGCACCGCAACAAGGCTTTCGGGCCCTGCACCGTAGCGGAGCACGACTCTGGCAAGCCGGTTCGCCCGTTCGTTCAGCTCCCGGTAGGTCAGGGCATCGTCGCCGCATACAACGGCCAACCGATCCGGCGTCTTCGCCGCCTGCTCCTTGAACATCGCATGCAGCGTGGTGTCCCGCGGCGCCTCTCCGAGGGTGTCATTGAACTGCGCCAACAATTGATTCTGTTCCACAGCCGTCAGTAAGCTGACGCTTCCCAGCGTCACCTGCGGATCCCGAGT
The DNA here is from genome assembly GCF_000283315.1 of Paenibacillus sp. OSY-SE. Lineage (NCBI taxonomy): Bacteria > Bacillati > Bacillota > Bacilli > Caryophanales > Paenibacillaceae > Paenibacillus > Paenibacillus sp. OSY-SE. The sequence goes on from NZ_ALKF01000002.1 coordinate 609, forward strand.
AACCTGACGCAGGAGTTCTCCAAAGTGACCGGCCCAACGTTCTATCGTGGCCCGCTCAAACAATGCGGCGGCGTATTCCCAAGAGCAGCGCATGCCATTTTCCTGTTCGCTGACCGAAAACGTCAGATCGAACTTGGCCGCGTAGGAATCGAACGGATACGAGGTGAACTGCAGATCGGGGAGCTCAAGCTCCGCCTGATCCATGTTCTGCAGCACGAGCATCGCATCGAAGATCGGATTGCGGCTCGTGTCGCGCTGCCGCACCACCCGTTCCACCAGTTCCTCGAACGGATAGTCCCCGTGCTCGAAGGCTCCGAGCGCCGTCTGCTTCACTTCCTGCAGGTAGGCGGCAAAGCTCTTCTCCCCGGCCGGGTACGTCCGCAGCGCCAAAGTGTTCACGAACATCCCCAGCATGCCTTCCAGATCTGCATGCGGCCGTCCCGCCACCGGCGAACCGACAATAACTTCTTCTTGCCCACTAAGCCGCGCCAGCAGTGTGCTGTAGGCGGCTAGCAGCACCATGTACACCGTTGCACCGCTCGTGCGGGCCAGCTCACGCACGGCCGCCGCAAGCTCGCCGTCCAGCTCAACGTCCACCCGGCCGCCCTCGAAGCTGCGTACGGCCGGACGCGGATGATCGGCCGGCAGGCTCAGCACTGGCAGTTCGCCCGCAAACTGGTCCACCCAGTACGCTTCCAACTGCTCGTACGCCCGGCTGTCGGCGTAGTGTTCCCGCTGCCATACCGCATAATCTTTGTACTGAAGCTGCAGCGGCTCCACCGCTTCGCCGGCGTACAGCTTCACAAATTCGTCTACCAAAATGCTGATCGACGTGCCGTCCGAGATAATATGGTGCATATCGAACAGCAGCAAGTGCCGCTCTTCTCCGAGACGCACGACGGTTGTACGCAGCAGCGGGGCCTCGCTAAGGTCAAACGAGCGGAGGAATGCCCGGATGCGCTCCTCGGCTTCCCCTTCCACCGCTTCCTCATAGGACACGCAAAAGGTCCACTCCTCCTGCACCCGCTGCACCGGTTCGCCGTCCACGACGGCAAACGAAGTGCGCAGCGATTCATGGCGGGCGATGAGCGCTTGCAGCGCCGCTTCCAGCCGT
>NZ_ALKF01000003.1:0-1024 GCF_000283315.1 Paenibacillus sp. OSY-SE
TTAACTTTCGTGGAATTGTTGTTGGTAATCCTTTATCCTTCTCAAATGATGAAGAAGGCTTTCACAACCTTCTCCAGTGGATCCTTTCGCTGCAAGCTGCGCATGGACTAACGGCAGCCATTGTTGGCATGGAACCTACCGGACATTACTGGCTCAATCTCTCCAGGTGGCTCTCCGAGCGCCAGTTTGAAGTCGTTCTTGTTAATCCACACCTGGTTAAGAAAAATAAAGAAAACCGCGACAATACGCCATCCAAAAGCGACAAGAAAGATGCGCTAGTCATAGCCGACATGGTTAAGAACGGCTACTACTCATTCACTCGTAACACGCCCGAAGCCTTTGAAGAGCTTCGAGTCTTTCTCTCAAATCGGGACTCTGTCGTAACGAGACTCGTTAGTGCCAAAAACCAAATCCATCGTTGGGTTGACGTTGTTTTCCCGGAGCTGCGTCAGGTCTTTAAGAGCCTGTTGTGCACCGGTTCGTTGGCCACTCTTCGTCTTTTCCCTACGCCGGAAGAACTTCGTAAACTACAGCCTAAAAACATCATTGAAGGGTGGAAATCGCTGATGAAGCGTCATTCTGGTGAGCGAAAAGCTCGTGCTCTCATCGCACTTGCTAGCTGTTCCGTTGGTTCTAAACAAGCCACGAATGCCTACAAGCTTCACTTAAAGCAATTACTCGATGAGTACGACCTTGCTTGCCTGCAGCTCAAAACGGTTGAAATGGAGATTATCGCCGTGTTGGATCGCATTTCCTTTGCCAAGTCTATGCTTGCTGTCAAAGGGATTAGCAGCATTTCACTGGCCGGTATTCTTGGTGAGGCAGGAGATTTAAGCGGCTTTGTTCACGGCAATGCACTGTTGCGACATGCTGGTCTCAACCTTGCGGAAGCAAGCTCAGGAAAATGGACTGGACAGATGAAAATTAGTAAACGAGGACGATCTCGCCTCCGCCGTTTCATCTTCATGATGACCATGAGTTTAGTGGCGAACAATCCGGAATTCAAAGCCATGCACGCGTACAA
>NZ_ALKF01000004.1:0-1685 GCF_000283315.1 Paenibacillus sp. OSY-SE
GGTGGCGCTGCGGCTCGAAGGATCGCTGGATCGGGCACGGCTGGAAGCGGCGTTGCAAGCGCTCATCGCCCGCCATGAATCGCTGCGTACTTCGTTTGCCATCGTGGACGGCGAACCGGTGCAGCGGGTGGCGGAGCAGGCGATGTTCGAGGTTTCCTATGAGGAAGCGGAGGAAGGGAAAGCCGAGGAGCGCATCCGTGCATTCCTTCGTCCGTTTGACCTTGGCGAGGCCCCGCTGCTTCGTACGGCCGTCCTACGTCTCGGCGAAGCGCGGCACTTGCTGTTGTTCGATATGCACCATATTGTCTCGGACGGCATATCGATGAGCATTTTGGTAGACGAATTTGTGAAGCTGTACGCCGGGGAAGCATTGGAACCGCTCCGTTTACAGTACAAAGATTATGCGGTATGGCAGCGGGAACACTACGCCGACAGCCGGGCGTACGAGCAGTTGGAAGCATACTGGGTGGACCAGTTTGCGGGCGAACTGCCGGTGCTGAGCCTGCCGGCTGATCATCCGCGTCCGGCCGTACGCAGCTTCGAGGGCGGCCGGGTGGACGTTGAGCTGGACGGCGAGCTTGCGGCGGCCTTGCGCGGGCTGGCCCGCGAGAGCGGCGCTACGGTATACATGGTGTTGCTGGCCGCCTACAGCACGCTGCTGGCGCGGCTTGGCGGGCAAGAAGAAGTCATTGTCGGTTCGCCGGTGGCGGGACGGCCGCATGCAGATCTGGAAGGCATGCTGGGGATGTTCGTAAATACACTGGCACTGCAGACGTACCCGGCCGGGGAGAAGAGCTTTGCCGCCTATCTACAGGAAGTGAGGGAAACGGCGTTCGAAGCCTTCGACCATGGGGACTATCCGTTCGAGGAACTGGTGGAGCGGGTGGTGCGGCAGCGCGACACGAGCCGCAACCCGCTCTTCGATGCGATGCTCGTGCTGCAGAACATGGATCAGGCAGAGCTTGAGCTCCCCGCTCTGCAGCTCACCCCGTATCCGTTCGATTCCGACGCGGCCAAGTTCGATCTGACGCTTTCGGTGAGTGAACAGGAGAACGGCATGCGCTGCTCTTGGGAATTCGCTGCCGTATTGTTTGAACGGGCCACGATAGAGCGTTGGGCCGGTCACTTTGTAGAGCTTCTGCGCCAGGTTACCCGGGATCCGCAGATGACGCTGGGAAGCGTCAGCTTGCTCACGGCTACGGAGCAGGAGCAATTGTTGGCGCAGTTCAACGACACCGGCGCAGGGGTGCCAATGCCGCATACCACGCTGCACGCGATGTTCGAGGAGCAGGCGGCGAAGACGCCGGAGCGCGTGGCCGTTGTATGCGGTGAGGATACCCTGACCTACCGGGAACTGAACGAACGGGCGAACCGGCTTGCCAGAGTCGTGCTCAGTTACGGTGCAGGGCCCGAAAGCCTTGTTGCGGTGCAGTGCGAACGATCCGTGGATATGGCTATGGGGCTGCTCGGTGTGCTCAAAGCGGGAGCTGCCTATCTGCCGATATCGCCGCAGGAGCCCGCAGAGCGGGTGCAGTTCCTATTGGAGAACAGCGGCGCGACCGTACTGCTGTCTTCCTCGGCACAGGAGACTGCCTGCCCGGTGCTGCGCTTGGATGATGATTGTATCCTTTCGGAAACGCCGGAAGATCTCGCGAGCTCTGTAAATCCCAACAACCTGGCGTATG
>NZ_ALKF01000005.1:0-1949 GCF_000283315.1 Paenibacillus sp. OSY-SE
GCTGCCGAAGCCGGATGCAGCCCTGGCTCATGCGCCGTATGCCGCTCCCCGCACGCCGGTGGAGCAGGCGGCTGGTGACGGTATGGGAGCAGGTGCTCGGTGTGACCCGGATCGGCATCCATGATAGCTTCTTCGACCTGGGAGGCGACTCGATCAAGGCGATTCAAGCTGCTTCCCGGCTGCTGCAAGCTGGCTATAAGCTGGAGATGAAGGACCTGTTCCGTTATCCGGCTGCGGCCCAGCTCAGCGATCATATCGCCCTGGTTAGCCGCATCGCGGAACAGGGAGAGATTCGCGGACCGGTGCCGCTCACGCCGATTCAGCACTGGTTTGCCGAGCGGGATCTGGCCGATGCGCATCACTTCAACCAAGCCGTGATGCTGTACCGGGAAGAACGCTTTGACGTGCAGGCGCTGCGCCTTGCGATGAAGCAGATCACGGTTCACCATGACGCGCTGCGTATGGTATTTGTGCCGTCAGAGGACGGAGGTTATGCCGCTTGGAACCGGGCTGTGAAGGAAGGGGAACTGTACGGATTGGAAGTATTCGACTTCCGGCAAGAGCAGGTGTGGGGTCGGTTAGTCGAAGCGAAGGCCCGCGAGCTGCAAGCCGGTATCTCCTTAGATACAGGTCCGCTCGTGAAGCTGGGCTTATTCCAGTGCGGTGACGGCGATCATCTGCTCATCGTCATTCACCATCTTGTCATTGATGGCGTCTCCTGGCGGATCTTGCTGGAGGATATCGCTGCAGCGTATGGGCAGGCCGCGCAAGGGCAGGACATTCGGCTGCCGCAGAAAACCGATTCGTTCCAAGCTTGGGCGCAGCAGCTGGCAGCTTATGCCTCAAGCCCGGCAATGGAGACGGAACTGGGATATTGGAGCCAGCTGGCGAATGTCGAACAAGCGCCGTTGCCGAAGGATAACGAGCAAGGCGGAGACGCAGTCGAAAACAGCGAAACGCTGACGCTGCAATGGTCCCGGCACGAGACGCAGCAGTTGTTAACCGAAGCGCACCGGGCTTATGGGACGGAGATCAACGACCTGCTGCTGACCGCGCTTGGGATGGCGGTTCAGGAGTGGAGCGGAATCGAGCAGGTGGCCGTCATGCTGGAGGGACACGGCAGGGAATCCATTCTGCCGGATGTGGATATCAGCCGGACGGTAGGCTGGTTCACCAGCGCGTACCCGGTCATGCTTGAAATGAAGGCGGGCCTGGACCTGTCACGGCAAATCAAGCTGGTCAAGGAAACGCTGCGGAGCATCCCGCACAAAGGCATCGGCTACGGCATTTTGCGCTATTTGTCTTCGCCTAATATTCAAGCGGTCGCCCCTGAAATATCGTTTAACTATCTGGGGCAGTTCGACCAAGATTTACAGCGCAGCGAGCTTCAGATCTCGCCGCTTGCGTCTGGGGAAACGGTAAGCCGCAGGCAAAACAGAGCAGCCACGCTCGATTTCAACGGCATGATCGCCGGAGGAGCGTTGAGCCTGAACCTGAGCTACAGCGCCGACCAGTACCGCAAGGAAACCATGCAGCAGTTGGTACAGCGGCTGAAGCATCATCTGCAGGAACTCATTCGCTACTGCGTGGCGAAAGAAAGCGTGGAGCTGACGCCAAGCGATGTGCTGCAGCAGGGCATAACGATTGAGGAACTGGAAGCGCTGATTCAGCGGACCCGGCCTCTCGGGGACATCGAGAACGTATATGCCCTGACGCCAATGCAGCAGGGGATGCTGTTCCACAGCCGGCTGGACCCTCAGTCGGGTGCTTACGTGAACCAAATGCACATTTCGCTGCAGGGAAGGCTGGATCTAGCCGCGTTGGAACGCAGCTGGAATACGGTCATCCAGCGGCATGCGATACTGCGGACGAGCGTCGACAGCGGTTGGCGCGACCGGCCGCTGCAGGTGGTCTACCGCCGCCGCACCTTGCGAATTGAATATGCGGAT
>NZ_ALKF01000006.1:0-969 GCF_000283315.1 Paenibacillus sp. OSY-SE
GCATGTCGCGCGTGCTGTTAACTTTCGCGGCATCGTGATCGGTAACCCATTGTCCTTCTCCAATGACGAGGAGGGTTTTCACACCCTCCTTCGGTGGATCCAGTCGTTGCAATCTGCTCACGCTTTAACGGCGGCCATTGTTGGCATGGAACCTACCGGACACTACTGGCTCAATCTCTCCAGGTGGCTCACGAATCGCCAGTTTGAAGTCGTTCTCGTCAATCCACATCTTGTGAAAAAGAATAAGGAGAACCGCGACAATACGCCATCAAAGAGCGACAAAAAAGATGCCCTGGTCATCGCAGATATGGTCAAAAACGGCTACTACTCGTTCACTCGCAACACACCAGAAGTATTTGAAGAACTGCGTGTCTTTCTCTCAAACCGCGATTCTGTCGTAACGAGGCTCGTTAGTGCTAAGAACCAAATCCATCGTTGGGTCGACGTTGTTTTTCCTGAGCTTCGACAAGTTTTCAAGAACATCATGTGTACCGGTTCATTGGCTACACTTCGTCTTTTCCCTACCCCTGAAGAATTGTGTGAGTTACAGCCTCAAGACGTCGTACAAGGTTGGAAATCGCTTATGTAACGGCAATCTGGTGAGCGAAAAGCTCGAACTCTTATCTCTCTTGCTAGCAATTCTGTTGGTTCTAAGCAAGCAACGTATGCCTACAAGCTTCACTTGAAACAACTTCTCGATGAGTACGACCTTGCTTGCCTGCAGCTTCAAGCCGTAGAAACGGAGATTATTGCTGTTTTAGAGAGAATTCCTTTTGCTAAATCCATGCTTGCTGTGAATGGGATTAATGCCATTTCACTAGCTGATATTCTCGGTGAGTCGGGGGATTTAAGTGGCTTTGTGCACGGTAATGCTTTGCTGCGTCATGCTGGCCTTAACCTCGCAGAAGCAAGTTCAGGTAAATGGACCGGACAGATGAAGATTAGCAAACGTGGGCGCTCTCGCCTCCG
>NZ_ALKF01000007.1:0-1544 GCF_000283315.1 Paenibacillus sp. OSY-SE
CAAAAAAACCAGCTAATGTTTGTCAAGCCCTAATGTCTTGGCTTGACGGTGGGATACTGATATAATTTTCTATGCACACCAAATAACCTCCATTGGCGTGGAGGATTTTGGTTAATTATGGTTTATGTTTGGTAGGGCTGGCCCTTTCTCAAGATGGCGTAAATGTGATGCAATAGCTTGTTGGCGCAAGCAATCACCGTCACCTTGTAGGGTTTGCCCTCTTGTCTTTTCTTATCGTAATATCCCTTCAGCTTCGGGTTCGTGCCACGTCTTAATCCACATTGGACTGCCAGATATAACGCTCGACGTAAGCGTTTGGAGCCTCGCTTTGTTATCCGGTTGCTTGTGGCCACAAATTGCCCCGAACTATACACACCCGGATCTAACCCCGCAAACGCTACGAGTTGCTTGGGATCATCAAATTGCTGAGCATCTCCAATTTCTGATACAATAGTTGCCGCCAGCTTATCGCCTACGCCTGGAATACTCTTTAGAAGTTCAACTTCTGGAAAAGCTTCAGCCAGTCGTTGCATCTGTTCCTCAATCGCTTGAAGTTGTTCCTGTATGGAGAGAAGTAACGACACCATGCTTTGCAGCATCTGGGTTTGAGCCACGCTCCTTTTCCCCTTGAACCCTTGTTGATGAATGGTGTCCAGCAACTCAACTTTCATGCGAATCCAAGATTTGGAGCGCGATTTCCCCGCACTCTTACGAATCGCTTCCTCCCACCCTTGCGTTCGACCAGATAAGAAGACTTGCAACGTCGTTAGTGCTGTAACGGAATACAAATCGTAGAACACCTCCTCATAGGCCGGAAATACCTGATCCAATAGCGATCGCATATTGAGCTTTGCTTGCACATAAAGCGACGTTACGAATTCGTGCTGCCGGGTCACATGCTGAAGCTCCATATAACACTCGTCCCAGCTTCGATGCGGGCGTACATCGCCGCGATAGTACATCTCGGCTAAATGCCAAGCATCCGCCGCATCTGTCTTTACCTTTCGAAGCTGCGCATTCTTTGCACGTTTGGACAGAAGAGGATTGATAATGAGATGTTTGATTCCGTTGGTCGTCAAATACGCCACCACGACACGGTGATAATGACCAGTTGCCTCGAGAATGACAACGGGTTCTTCTCCTGTACGTTCTTTAAGCTCGTGTAGTACGTTTCCCAGCCGTCTAAACCCTGATTCGGTATGCTTTATAGCTTCCGATTTTCCAAAAACCTCATTGCGTTTAAGAAACGCTTGAATCACACTTGTCCCTTTCGATACATCTAAGCCGATAACCGGTCCCATGTCATCTCCTCCTGATGTAAATTCAGCCGGCGCTCCCACGATGGTTCCAAACCCATAGCTTCGCTTGTGATACGAGGTCATAGCCTCAACCAGCTCAAACATGGTCATTGGAGATAGTGAGAGAACAGTTTTTTTGACGGGGTCCGCGCCCCTAAGAGCCCTACGTTCTCCCGGCTATCGCCATCATAAGACACCTATGAAAATAGGCCAACCAGAAATCTCTGGCTGACCTAATAATACGAA
>NZ_ALKF01000008.1:0-1653 GCF_000283315.1 Paenibacillus sp. OSY-SE
TTGACACTCCACACGGCTAAAGCCGTGGGATTCTTAGCTAGTTGGTGCTTCCGCAGTCCATTTCTGGTTTGGAAAACTGCTAAGTTTAGGGCTGTGCCATCAGCCCGTCCTAAGACAGTGCATCTAGCATCTTAGGCTGACAGACTATTACCATCTGCCCCAGGTTGACGCATGATGTTAATCGCACCAACTCTGTCGCGATGCGTGTGAAACCCGCATAAACACTGATACGTTCGGTCATCGGCTTTATTGCGTTTACTACACGCCGGGCATGTTTGCGAAGTGTACGCAGGATTCACTTCGAGGACTTTGATTCCCGCCAATGCCGCTTTATACGCAATAAACATTTGCAGTTGATAGAACGACCAGGTATGCAGATTTTTAGCGTTTTTACGACTTGTTCTTGTCGTTTGGCGAATATTCGTTAGTTTCTCGATCTTGATGACCGATACTTGTTCTTCTATCGCCATGTTCACGATCTTCCGGCTGATCTTGTGGTTTTGATCTTTCATGTAGCGATGTTCCTTGTTCTGTTGCTTGCGAATCGCCGACAGCTTTTTAAGCTTACCCATCTTTCTTCGGCGCGCTTGAAACTTGCGGCGCATGTACCTGTTCTGCCTGCCGTTGCCGACAAACTGAGTTTTACCTGTTGAGGTGACAACGACGGCGGGGACTTTTAATCCCAAGTCAATCCCCATCGTTGCGCCGCTCGTTAGTGGTTCTGTTGGTATTTCAACAGCTATGTGCACGTACCACTTACCTGACTTTTCGACGACTCGCAATAGCCCGAGTTTATTGCTGAATAGGAGACGTTGCTCCCGTTCGGTTATGCGAACAGAAACCGTGAGCCGCTGTACCTTTCCGTTCATCATGACAGGAAATGAAACGTTACTGTCGCCAAACGAATAGTTTTGATTGTTCACGTAGTAGGCTCTACGCTTTAGAATCGGGCGTTTCCCTTGCTTTTTCGTCTTGTTATGGATGCTTCGCGCATCTCTAATGGCTTGGTTCCTTACTGCGGAAGGAAGATTGGCCTCGACATCCTTGGATGTCACCTTTGGAAATGCGCCCGATGCTTCTGCTTGTTCGGTTAAGTGATTGACCGTATGGATATATTCATTTCCCATCTCTTTCATAATGGCGGGATCACGGGGGAATAGACGAATTTGAACCGTTACGGTTTGCATGGTTTCACCCCCTTTTCTTTTGCTCTTCGACATAACGTTTGATCGTTTCACTTGATACGTTACCTGCCGTGCTGACAAAATAGGAACGTGTCCAGAGACTTGGCAGGTGCGTCAAGTGCGGAAATTCTTTGCGCAAGTCTCGCGACGTCGCTCCTTTCAACTTCGCCATAACGTCGGCTGGAGAATCGGTCGGTAGCACATTTAAGAATAGATGTACATGATCAGGCATCACTTCCAGTGTAACAATGAGCCAATCGTTGGCTACACAAAGCTCTTGCACAAGCTCTTTAAATCGTGCTTCTACATGTTTGACTAATACTTTTCGACGGTATCGCGGACAAAACACAAAATGATAATTGATGAGCGAAACGGTTGTTGTCGTTCTTCTATATTCTTGTCCCATACACCGATTGTATTAGTTTAAATACAAGACTGCAACAAAAACATGGAAAACTGTAGGACAATT
>NZ_ALKF01000009.1:0-1894 GCF_000283315.1 Paenibacillus sp. OSY-SE
TTCGCCATCGGCCGTCCAATGCCGATCCGTTCGTCTCCGCCGAGGCGGTCGAACGTGGACCAGACAGTCGTTTCCGTTGGCCCGTACATGTTGTACAGTTCCGCATCCGTATGTTCCCTCAGCTGCCCATATAGGGAGGAAGGGAATGCTTCCCCGCCGACCAGCAGCGTGTGGACGTTCCGCAACTGCGCCGCGCTCCGCGCATCGCCGAGCAGCAGCATCAACCGCGAAGGCGTCGTCTGCATCATGTGCACCGGATGCTCGTTCAACAGTTCCGCCAGCAGAACCGGATCCTGCTGCGCTTCCTCGCTTGCGAGGACGATCTGCATTCCGCAGCTGAGCGGCACCCAGCTCTCCGTGACGAAGATGTCGAAGGATACCGTCGTAACGCACAGCATCGAAGCATGCGTCCCGAAAGGAAGCTCGCGGATCATCCCCGAGATGAAATTCACCACGTTCCGGTGCTCTACGACCACCCCTTTAGGCGTGCCAGTCGTTCCTGAGGTATAAATGACGTACGCGCTGCCGGAAGGTCTGATCTCCACGCCAACAGGCATGGAAGAATACCCTGCCAGCTCCTTGGCGGAGGAGAACGAGACGGTATGGCCGCCGTGACTTGTCCGGTCTGCTCGCTCCGGCTGCCCCTCCAGTTCTTCCATCAACATATCGTCCAGACACAATACATGGCGCAGCGCTGTCTCCTGCAGGCCTGTCACAATCCCAAGCTGTCCCGCATCCGTCAGCATAAACTGCATTCCTGCATCCTGGATCATCCCTTCCATGCGCTCTTTAGGCAGAAGGGGGTCGATCGGCACGTAAGCGGCACCGGCTTTCAGAATCCCCAGAAGCCCGGCGAGCAGCTGCGGCGAGCGGTTCATCAGGACGCCTACACGGTCTTCCGCTGTCACGCCATGCGCCCGCAACCATTGGGCGATACGGTTGGCCTGTTCCTCAAGATCCCGGTAGGTCAGGCTCTGCTCTGCGCACACGACCGCCAGACGATCCGGCGTTGTCGCCGCCTGCTGCTCGAACAAGGAATGCACGGCCGCTCCCCTTGGAATATCCGCCGCCGTGTCGTTGAACTGCACGAGCAATTGCTCCCTCTCGGCCGTTGTCAGCAGCTCCAGCTCTTGTACCGATATGTTCAAATCCGCTACGATCTGCTCTATAATTCGCATCAGGTGTCTTTGCAGACGCTCCATCACTTCTCGTTCAAACACCTGCGCATTGTAGTCAAAATGAATGCTCATTTCTTCGCCTGGCATAATCATCACATTCAGGTCATAGTTGGTCTGCTCCTCCGCCTGAACTCCGGTAATTTCTAGCCCAGCCGTCTCTCCCAATGAACCCGCTTGCTCCTCCACCGGGTAGTTCTCGAACACCAGAATGTGGTTGAACAGCTCCCTGTGCCTTGTGATTTGGGCTTGGATTTCATGCAGCGGATAATAGTCATAGGCTTGGGACGCCAGCGCTTGCTTTTGCGCTTGTTGCAGCACGCAGGCTACGGTTTCTTCTGCCTCGCACTTCACCCGGACCGGAATCGTATTGATGAACAGTCCGATCATCCCCTCCACGCCGGGAAGGGCTGCCGGTCTTCCGGACACCACGCTGCCGAACACCGCATCGGTTGTCCCGCTGTATTTGTGCAGCAGCAGTCCCCATGCCGTCTGCAGCAAGGTGTTCACCGTTACCCCCTGCTCTCTTGCCGCTTGGCTGATCCGTTCGGTCTGCTTCCGGTCCAGCGAGCAGGTCACACGCATCGCTTCATATCCCTGCGCCTGACGCTGACGTCTCGGGAGCTCCGCCGCTTGTTCGAAGCCTTCCAGCCTATCTGCCCAGTATCGGGACGCCACTTGCCCGTCCTGTTCAGCTAGCCAGCGAATATACTCGCTGT
>NZ_ALKF01000010.1:0-1729 GCF_000283315.1 Paenibacillus sp. OSY-SE
TGATATGCTCCCATCATAGTAGACAGTAGGAAAAACAAAAGCTTCTACTGCTACAGTGATGGGAGTTTTTCTGATGTCTAAAAGAAGTTCAATTTCTTTTGAAACGAAATTACATGTCGTACAGCGATGCTTAGAGCACAAATCAAATCCAAACTATGAAGCGAAACAGCTAGGGGTTAGCTCACACACAGTTAAAGAATGGATAAGAAAATATAGAGCAGATGGTTTGGATGGGTTAAAGGAATGGAATACGTGGAAATCATACTCAAAGGAATTGAAGCTTGCTGCTATTAAAGATGTGTTGTCTGGTCATTGCTCCGTAGAAGAGGCGACAAAGAAGCATCGTATTTCGAGTAGAAGTGTTTTGGGGAAATGGATTACCAAGTATACTAATGAGATAGAATTGAAACCTACACATAAAGGAAAAGGACTATCTCATATGAACAAAGGACGTAAAACAACTTTCGAAGAACGCATTGAAATTGCACAATATACAATCGCTAATGGTTTGGATTATCAGAAAGCGATCGAAAAGTACGGTGTATCTTATCAGCAGGTGTACGCCTGGGCTCGGAAATATCAAGCAGGCAGTGAGGATGCTCTTAAGGACAATCGCGGTCGCAAAAAGCCTTTAGAGGAACTAGATGAGCATGAACGTCTTAAGCTACGGATCAAGGAATTAGAGGCTCGAAACGAATACCTAGAGATGGAGAATACCTTCGCAAAAAAGTTGGCGGAGATCAAGCGACGAAATACACGCTAACCCTCGTTCGACAAGTAGACTTGTATCAAGCGATTCAAGAACTGAACAAAGAAAAAGGTTACGCAATTACAAAGTTGTGTACGTTAGCAGGGGTTGCTCGATCTGCCTATTACAAGTGGTTAAAATGGACGCCATCCGCCAGAGAACTTGAGAATTATATGCTAGCCAAAGAAGTGAAGCTTCGCTATGACAAGCGAAAAGGAATACTTGGCTATCGCCAAATGCACACTCAATTAAACCGAAAGCTCAAAAAGAAGTACAACAAAAAGCGTTATTACCGAATTATGCGTGCTCTTGGACTCAAAGCAATCATTCGCAAGAAGCGACCGCACTACGTGAAAGCCCCTGAGATCCATGTAGCTGAAAATGTAATGAACCGTAATTTTGATGCCCACTCTCCAAATACAAAGTGGTGTACAGATGTGACAGAACTGAAGTATGGAAATGGTCGCAAAGCCTATTTAAGCGCTATTATTGATGTATACGATAACTCCATTGTTTCATGGGTATTAAGCCATTCCAATAACAATAAACTCGTGATGGATACGCTGAAGAAGGCTTACGAGAAGAATCCCGGTGTAACCCCACTTCTCCAAAGCGACAGAGGCTTCCAGTACACGTCTCATGAGTATAATCGACTCCATATAAAATACGGATTTATGAAAAGCATGTCTCGTGTGAGCCGCTGCTTGGACAACCAACCTATTGAACGTTTTTGGGGCACTTACAAATCAGAAAGCTATTATCTTACAAAGTATGATACCTATGAAGATGTCCTCAAAGATGTTAACGAATACATTCGCTATTATAACAACTACCGCTATACAGAGTGTTTGGGTGGCTTGTCACCTAACGAATACCGACGAGTTGCATAATGAAAAAACCTCAGCTCTGTTAAACCGAGCTGAGGAAAATAAACCAACGATTTTTGTTTTTTACACTGTCTACTTGACAGGGAGCACTTCA
>NZ_ALKF01000011.1:0-888 GCF_000283315.1 Paenibacillus sp. OSY-SE
ACGGCTGGAAGCGGCGCTGCAAGCGCTCATCGCCCGCCATGAATCGCTGCGCACTTCGTTTGCCGTCGTGGACGGCGAGCCGGTGCAGCGGGTGCAAGAGGAGTGGACCTTCTGCGTGTCCTATGAGGAAGCGGAGGAAGGGGAAGCCGAGGAGCGAATCCGGGCATTCCTCCGCCCGTTTGACCTTGGAGAGGCTCCGCTGCTGCGTACGACCGTCATACGTCTCGGCAAAGCGCGGCACTTGCTGCTGCTGGATATGCACCATATTATTTCGGACGGCACGTCGATAGGCATTATGGTAGACCAATTTGTGAAGCTGTACGCGGGCGAGGCATTGGAGCCGCTGCAGCTGCAGTACAAAGATTATGCGGTATGGCAGCAGGAACACTACGCCGACAGCCGGGCGTACGAGCAATTGGAAAAGTACTGGGTGGACCAGTTTGCGGGTGAACTGCCTGTGCTGAGCCTGCCGGCCGATCGTTCCCGTCCGGCCGCACGCAGCTTCGAGGGCGGCCGGGTGGACGTTGAGCTGGATGGCGATCTTGCGGCGGCCTTGCGCGAGCTGGCCCGCACGGGCGGCGCTACGGTATACATGGTGCTGCTGGCCGCCTACAGCACGCTGCTGGCGCGGCTTAGCGGGCAGGAAGAAGTCATTGTCGGTTCGCCGGTGGCGGGCCGGCCGCATGCGGATCTAGAGGGCATGCTGGGGATGTTCGTAAACACGTTGGCGCTGCGGACGTACCCGGCCGGGGAGAAGAGCTTTGCCGCCTATCTGCAGGAAGTGAGGCAGACGGCGCTTGGAGCCTTCGAGCATGGGAACTATCCGTTCGAGGAACTGGTGGAACGGGTGGTGCGGCAGCGCGACACGAGCCGCAATCCGATCTTCGA
>NZ_ALKF01000012.1:0-1271 GCF_000283315.1 Paenibacillus sp. OSY-SE
GTCGTAACGCACAGCATCGAAGAACAAGTCCCAAAAGGAAGCTCACGAATCATCCCCGAGATGAAATTCACCACGTTCCGGTGCTCCACGACTACCCCTTTCGGCGTACCGGTCGTTCCGGAGGTGTAGATGACGTACGCGCTGCCAGATGGGTCTATCTCGACGCCAACGGGCGCGGAAGAATACCCTGCCAGCTCCTCAGCGGAGGAGAAGAAGATGGTATTGCCGCCGAGGTTTATTTCGTCACTTATTTCGTCACTTACTTGGTCTGCCTGGTCTTCTGTTTGCCCTGGATGCTCTATCAGCTCTTTCACCAACGAATCATCCAGACACAATACATGACGCAGCGATGTCTCTCGGAAGCTGAATAGGGTATCCGTGTACGCCGCATCCGTCAGCAGAACCTGGATTCCAGCATCCCGGATCATCCCCCCGATGCGCTCCTCCGGCAGAACCGGGTCTATCGGAACATAAGCTGCCCCGGCCTTCAGGATACCGAGAAGTCCGGCGATCAGTTGCGGCGAACGACTCATCAGGACGCCTACACAGTCTTCGGCCGTTACGCCGTGCGCCCGCAGCCATTGAGCGATACGATTGGCCTGTTCCTCAAGCTCCCGGTAGGTGAGCTGCCGCTCTGCGCAGACAACTGCCAGACTATCCGGCGTCTTCTCCGCTTGTTTCTCGAACAGGGAAGGTATGCTTGCCTCTTCAGGAATCTTCACCTTCGTGTCGTTGAACTGTACGAGCAATTGCTCCCTCTCGGCCGTCGTAAGCAACTCGAGCTCTTGTACCGGGATGTTCGTATCCGCTACGATCTGCTCCACGATTCGCAACAGGTGCCTTTGCAGACGCTCCATCATTTCGCGTTCATACACCTGCGCATTGTAGTCAAAATGAATGGTCATTTCTTCTCCTGGCATAATCATCACATTCAGGTCATAGTTGGTCTGCTCTTCCGCTTGAACTCCGGTAATTTCTAGCCCTGCCGTATCTCCCAACAGACCTGCGTGCTCCTCCACCGGGTAATTTTCGAACACCAAGATGTGGTTAAACAATTCCCAGTTTTTTGTGCTTTGGGCCTGGATTTCATGCAGCGGATAATAGTCGTAGGCTTGGGAAGCCAGCGCTTGCTCCTGCGCTTGTTGCAGCACACGGGCTGCGGTTTCTCCAGCCTCGCACTTCACCCGGACCGGAATCGTATTGATGAACAGCCCGATCATCCCCTCCACACCGGGAAGGGCTGCCGGTCTTCCGGACACCACGCTGCCGAA
>NZ_ALKF01000013.1:0-1507 GCF_000283315.1 Paenibacillus sp. OSY-SE
CATTTGTATCACACAGGTCAATATTCAGCTTCCACACACCTGCATTGGTTGTTCCTTCCTCTTCAATACGGATGAAAGCCCAAACCATGGACCCGGCTTCAGCTACAACCTCTAATTCCTTCATGCCCAGTAATCTTCCTGTAGACCCCTGCTTGCCCATATATTTATTCACTGCGTGCAGACAGGCTTCCAATAGAGCCGGTTCAAGTACCACCGCTTCTTTATATTGTTCCTCCCTTTCAGCAACAGACGGTTTAAATTTAATCAACAACTGTCCGGCACCTTTAACGGGTACCGCTTCAGCTGCCCACAACTCCTCCATGAAATCGGGAAGTGGAGAATTGATTTTTTCTTTATCTTTCTCCGTATGAATATTGATCTTATGGGAACAAAGCGACCGCAAGGCATTGATGTCGAGCGGCCTTGCTTGGACAATTGACTGACGTTTCGCTTTTCCCTCACTGTTTACGATAACGCCTTCTTTTTCCTCTGATCCCTCGTATATCTCCCAGTCAATCTCATCATGGTTACCTAGATAGAGGGCCAGATGGACTTGCTTTCCCTTCTCACTCACGATAACCGGTTCATTCCAGATGATATCCTTGAGCAGGATACCTGTGCCCCCGCCATCCAATGAAAGGGCTACTGCCGCACGCGTCATCTCCAAATGTGCTGCCTCTGGCAATCGTTTTTGCCCCTCTATTCCTTCGTTGCTCAAGAAACCCTCTCCGCCTGTAAACGTGGAACTAAAGCGCTG
Source organism: Paenibacillus sp. OSY-SE (assembly GCF_000283315.1). NCBI lineage: Bacteria > Bacillati > Bacillota > Bacilli > Caryophanales > Paenibacillaceae > Paenibacillus > Paenibacillus sp. OSY-SE. Next base: position 758 of record NZ_ALKF01000013.1, read on the forward strand.
GCCAGAAAGTCCAGATGTGTTCTCATGCACGAGCGGATGGATAACACCGCGCTGGCCCCTTTGCGTGAATGGCTGTTTTGTCGGTACCCAGTAATTCTCCCGGGCAAACGGATAGGTCGGCAGGCTGATTCGGCAAGGTGCCGTATCACCAAAATCACCAAAAAGGCCATTCCAGGAAATTTCATAGCCCTGACAATACAGCTCAGCCAGTGCATAGAGGATCTCCTGATATTTATCCGGAGTACTTAGCAGCGTCCTACTTTGTATCAGCAGCTCTTCCGCATACTTCTGAATGGCTGTCTGACCGTTAAAATTCTTCGCCACCAAGCCCTGGAACAGGTTGGGTAAGCGCTCCTTGCCCCCGGCCTGTTTCAGCACCCGAATGGCATCCTCACGATCCCGAATGACAACCACACATCGGTGGTTGAAATGCTGCCTACCGTCTAACAGCGTATAACTGATTGCGAATAGCTCCTCTGCCCCGATCTCCTGCTTCGCATCCAGCATCTCAGTCAGATCCTGAATCCGCTTCTGCAGCGATTCAGGCGTTTTGGCTGAGAAGGCGAGCAGGTAATAAGGCATAGGCCCTTGCAGGGCGACGCGTCTCTTATCGCTGCTTTCCGAACCATAGCTTTGAAGCACCACATGTGCATTCGTACCGCTCATGCCAAAGGCACTCACTCCGCCCAGTCTCCGCTTTCCATCCTGATCGGCCCATTCCTTCCGCTCCCGGTTGACATAGAACGGGCT
>NZ_ALKF01000014.1:0-1613 GCF_000283315.1 Paenibacillus sp. OSY-SE
ACACACTTTATTTTACAGACTCGGTTTCTAGATAATACAATTTTATTCCGTCTTCACTGCTTCTCTTTTTTCTAAATCAACTTTATACTTTCTATCTGGCAAGGGAAATTTTGATGTCGTGTGCATAATGTACTTATCTTTCTCAGAAGTCCCGTCCATCACAACCCAATAATTTACCTTTTCCTCTGATAATCCCTTAATTTTATTAAGAGGCATATCTAATGAGATACGCATTTCCTCACCATCAGAAATCCTTTTAACGTACAGCCGAGCATTGCTGTTTTTTTGAAACAGATTGACTAATTCAAATTGATATTCATACTGACCATCCGCTGTTATTTGTAACGTGTCCGTTACCACATTCTCTAATAACCAACCACTCTTGTTTACATTTTTGAATAAAGTTGGACTCAATGATAACATACATAAAATTATTACAGACAAAGCAACTATACCCCATGATGATGCAGGAAGCCATCTTTTAATAAATAAGAATATTGATAAAATAATTAACAATATTGATGGTATTCCAAAATAGACAAGAATGACTGTTGATACCAAATCTATTCCTCGTTGGAAATTCGCCGTTGTTCCTAAGATAAACCATATAACGGCAGATAGATTAATTAATATTGCTACTACCCATATAGCTCTTATTAGCTGTAGCAAATACACCACCCCTTTTAATGATTATTTGAAGTATATAAGGACTGCTAATTGCAGTCCTTATACACTAACAAATAGTTATGGTTTTACATAGAAATCTGCTAATAGTCCTTGAATATATTTTTTCCAGACATCAACGTTAGAATGCATTACTGAGTGAGACTCAATTCCATCGTACTTTTTATCAACTTTTACTTTCACATTCGCCGCATTATTAAATGTTCGACGTGCCACCCCTAGTAACCATATACTTCCTCCGTTAACTTGAACTCCATCACGTTCGTTATATACATGAAGATGCTGTCCTACTTCTTGTTTCAGTTGATATCCTCTAACTGGTGTTGCAATTGTCACAAGAGTTTCAACTTTTATGTCTTCATCACCTAATAGATTAGCCACCATAATCGCAACATTTCCTCCATGACTATGACCGACCAATCTAATAGGTTCATCAGGATTCTCTTCTCTCCATTTAATAATTTCCTCCGCTAATGCTTTAGCACCATCTTTTCTAGCTGATTTATCATTGCCACCTGTCCATCGATGTGTGGCAACATCTTCATTATACAAGCCACCGATGTACTCTCTAAATTCCGGTGTCCAAGTTTCCGGATTACTAAATGTACCATGAATTAACCAAACCTTATGCCCTGTCGGATCAATATACCTGAGCGGATTATTATGCACATACGTATAAAGATTCTGACTTAATGGATTCGTCAATTCCCCCTCATACGTATCCTCATTAATAAATCGCCCGATACTTGGATCATACCATCTTGCGCGCAAATATTGTAAATTCGTTGCCGCGTCCCAGTACTCTCCCGAGTAGCGGAAGATATTCGGAACTTGCTCCTCCTGGGTTAATGGATTGCCCCAGATGTCGTACGTGTAGCGGTTCAGTACGTTTCCTTGGGCATCCCGTATTTCCGTAATGTCGCCGTGTC
>NZ_ALKF01000015.1:0-1714 GCF_000283315.1 Paenibacillus sp. OSY-SE
AATACTCGCCCGAGTAGCGGAACATATTCGGCACCTGCTCTTCTTCCGTCAGCGGATTGCCCCAGATATCGTACGTGTTGCCCGCTACTGCATCGGGCAGTAGCGGATTTCTGTGATAACGCATTGGCCGAAAAGGGGTATTATTCAATCAATAAACCTATCTTGTGCCTACTTCATTCTGAAGAATATCAATACGGGATGACGAGGGTTAAATTGGATTGGACTTAACCGCCTGATTTTTATGACACTGGGTGGGAAGATAAGAAGAAAGACCTTGAAGGAGTTTATCCTCAAGGTCTTCAAAATATTTAATCTAATGTGAAATAATCATCGTCTATTATGCCATCTAGCGTGAATAACAGCCTGTATAATCCTAATGTTTTACCATTATATATTATTGGAACATAAGAAATTATATGGTTTTGGTTACATTCTGGATAATTACCTAACATTAAAGCTACTTGTTGCACCTCAATAACTAAAGATTTCTTTTCACAAGCACCAAAATAGCTTTCATATTCCTCAGGGGAATCTTCCATGTAGTTGTTAAGAGCAATCCAGAATCCTTCTATGGAGCGACTTTCAACATTATGCTCCATTATCCAGTTTTTCAGTTCATTAATATTCATCTAGTAAACACAACCTTTTCTAATGCTTCCCTTTGTCAAACTTGTCAAAAATGATTTGTCCTGACTTTGCATCGTAGTTACCGTATACTCTCCAGTCACCGTACTTACCTTTAATTTTGATCTCATATTTATAGTAAGAACCTCCAACCTTAACACCACTTCCAGAGAGTGACTTAATTCCATTTTCTCCTTGACCACTAACAAAGCCTTTCTTCATAGCGTCAGTAAATTTGTCTGCCCCTTCATTACCGAACTTATTTCGTATCTGGTTATAAGTATCATGTTTTATCCAACCATTACCACAACTGTTATGCGTAAAAATCCCCAGATTAGAAACAAAGTACGTATGAAAATCTTTAACCTTAAAGTTATAAACGGTCGTATGTTCCTTCTTCACATGTATGTTCTCAATGGCTAATCCTTTGCCATCTGAAGTCGTCAGAACATCGCCCACCACAAGATGCTGTGCTTCCACCCAACCTTTACCGACAATCCAAAACGGATGCTCATCCGTTGTCGTTATGACTTCGCTGCCAACAGTAATATTATAGGTTTCCTCAACATCACGTTGGAAGAGCCATTCAACTTCCTTGTATGCCATCTCGCCTGTTTCATCGTCTTTGGCGAGAACCTTATCCCCTACCTCGATTTCCTCGATAGGTTTTTCCCCTTCGTCTGTTAAAACCTTCGTTCCCGCTGTAAAGCAATTACATTTTGCAATTGCTCCCATTGCTTTTTTAACTTTTGTTCCAACCTTAGCTGCTTTCAATACTTTTCCCCAAGGAAGAAAACTAGCTGTTGTAAAAGCTTTTTCATTAAATGAGCCATCAGGATTTAACATCGTATTGATATCATCTAAGATTAAGAAATTAGCGCCTTCAACTGCTATCGTCTTACCTGCCTCAACTTGTGCATTTAAATTGGTACCACAATTTTGGATATCAACAGCACAGGTTAGCGCAGGAGAGACTGGATAAACAAAATTCCCCGTTGGATCAGCATGTATTAATGGGTTGCTATAAACATACGTATATAAATTCAAACTCAGCGGATTCTTGATATTCCCTTCATACGTATCCTCATTA
>NZ_ALKF01000016.1:0-681 GCF_000283315.1 Paenibacillus sp. OSY-SE
AGAGGCTGTACATTTTGCATCAACTCGAAGGGGCAGAGCAGAGCTACAACATGCCGGGGGTGATGCTCCTTGAAGGACAGCTTGACCGGAATCGGTTCGAGGAGGCGTTCGGCAGCTTGATCGGGCGCCACGAAACGCTGCGCACCGGCTTTGAGATGGTGAATGGCGAGCCGGTGCAGCGTGTATGCCGCGAAGTGAATTTCTCGGTAGAGATGATGCAGGCGAGCGAAGAGGAAGCCGAAGCCGTCGTTCGCTCATTCATTCGCCCGTTCGATCTGGAGAAGCCGCCGCTCCTGCGAGTAGGACTGATCGAGCTGGATCAGGATCGGCATATTCTGATGTACGACATGCATCATATCATCTCCGACGGCGTGTCGATGGGAATTGTGGTGGAGGAGTTCGTCCGCTTGTACGGGGGCGAGGAACTGCCGCCGCTGCGCATTCAGTACAAGGATTATGCCGCATGGCAGCAGTCCGAGCCGCAGCAGGAGCTCATGAAGCAGCAGGAGAGTTATTGGTTGCAGTCGCTTGGCGGAGAGCTTCCGGTGCTGGAACTGCCGGCGGATTATGCGCGTCCTTCCGTCCAGAGCTATGAAGGCGATACCTTCGAATTCGCGATCGATCCTCGGCTAAGCGAAGCGCTGCACGGGGTTGCGGCCGAGAGCGGAACGACATTGTACA
>NZ_ALKF01000017.1:0-743 GCF_000283315.1 Paenibacillus sp. OSY-SE
AATTTTCACTTGATCATCGATTCGTCCCACGTATTCGATTGTTCCATCCGGCAGCCATCTCGCCAAGTCGCCTGTGCGGTATAGCCGTGTTGCCGGCACGATAGGGCTGTCTACGAACTTCTCTGCCGTCAGCTCCGGACGGTTCAAGTAACCTTGGGCCAGTCCGTCTCCGCCTGTATACAACTCGCCGATCACGCCTGCCGGAAGCAGCTTGCCCGCTCCATCCAGCACATATGCTTGAGTATTGCCGATTGGACGCCCGATTGGAATGGACGGCCGCTCCATATCGGCTGCGGAAATCTCGTGGCAGCAAGTGAAGGTCGTATTTTCCGTCGGACCATATCCATTGATTAGCCGAATTCCGTTATACCGCTCCAGAACCTTTGTGGCATGCGTCTTGGAGACGACATCGCCGCCCACCAACAATTGTTGGACTCCCTGCAAGGCTTGGAGCTGATTGTCGACCATGACGTGGAACAGTCCTGCCGTTAACCATAGGATCGTCACTTGATGCTGTTGAATGGCCCGTGTCCATTCGGTCAACGATACATTGCCCGGAGGCAACACAGCCAACGCAGCTCCATTCAGCAAGCTGCCCCAGATCTCGAACGTTGCCGCATCGAACGATATCGTCGAGCCTTGCAAAAATACGTCTTTGCTGCTGATGTCCACATAATTGGCATCGGCAACGAGCCGGACCACCCCTCGATGCGTGACGCAGACTCCTTTCGGAATTCCCGTCG
>NZ_ALKF01000018.1:0-1202 GCF_000283315.1 Paenibacillus sp. OSY-SE
ATTAAACCCTTGGGATACAAGGGTTTTTTGTTTTTCTAAGGGAAGTTTATTTTATCTAACTCCCCCCATGCTGCTAACAGGCTTGCTAACTGACATGTAGTTATCCACAGGTTTTGTATTATTCCTTTGACTTGTTTAATGCTTCGCTGTACCGTTCCATTACTGACTTCTTCTTCTCTTCTCGCATGTGCGTATATATGTCACTGGTTATCGCTACGCTTGAGTGACCAAGGAGTTCCTGGATGTCCTTGAGGTCGAATCCAAGTTCCCATAGGTTTGTTGCAAATGAGTGGCGCAGATCGTGGAAACGAATGTACGGTAGTCCACACGATTTGATAATCTTTTCATAATTGTGTCTCAATTGAGAAGGTCGTATTGGTGCACCGTCTGAATGACAATTAATCAGGCCCCATTGTTTTTGATACGCTTTATTCTTCTTAGCATTGGCTGCATTCATTTCAATTTTATTTTTTAATTCCTCTAAAATAAGCCTATCTATGATAGGAGTTCTCCTCACAGACTTCGCCGTTTTTGGTGCTTGGATTATAAAACCAAATTCTTTATGATAAGTTAATGATTGAGTGACGTCTAGATATTTTTCCTCGTAGGAGAAGTCAATTTCCTGGACCCCCAGAACTGGACCTCTGTCAATAGATTGGACACATAAAACCGAGAGAATTACGTAGTTTTTAGGTACATACGTTCGTACTGATTGGGTGTGTAATACTCAATGGGTGAATGGATTCTTTTACCATTATAAAAACACGAGATATATTCAAAAATAGATTTCTTTGCTTGACTTCTGGTTTTGAATTTCTCGAGATAAACCAGTTCCTTCTTTAGCACGCTATGAAAGGACTCAATACAGGCATTATCGTAGCAGTTTCCTTTACGACTCATGCTGCCGATCATCTGGTATTTCTTCAGTCGTTTCTGATAGTCTGCAGATGCATACTGACTGCCACGATCCGAGTGATGTAATACTCCTGGGGCTGGTCGCTGGCTGTTGTAAGCCCGATCCAGCGCAATGATGACGAGTTCTTTGGTCATTCGTTCATCCATGTGAAACCCCACGATTTTACGTGTATAGAGGTCCATCACACTGGCAAGGTACAACCATCCCTCATCCGTCGGGATATAGGTGATATCGGTCATATAGACCTTATTTGGTGCGCTAGTGGCGAACGTTTGATTGAGCACAT
>NZ_ALKF01000019.1:0-634 GCF_000283315.1 Paenibacillus sp. OSY-SE
CGGGTGCTGCATGCCAGCCCGTTCATATTCGATGCGTTCATCACGCACTTCTTTGGCCCCCTCGTTGCGGGCGCGACCGTCGTGATGCTGCGCGATGAAGAGCTAAGCGATCCGGAGGCCATTATCCGCACGCTTGCCGAGCAGAAGATTACCCACGCGCAATTCCCAACGGGTCTGCTCGCGGCGCTGCTGGAGATGATCCGGCCGGAACAGCTGGCTACCGTACGGAGCGTGGTCACCGGCGGGGAGAAAATCAGCGCGGCGCTGATTGAAAAGATGCTTGTTTACAGCCAGATTGAGTTTGTCAGCGAGTATGGACCGACGGAGAACAGCGTGGTGACGACCGCTTTGCCGGTGACCGATACGGTGCAGTCAAATACGCTCGGCAGATCCATTGGCCAGACGAAAGTCCATGTACTGGCAGCGGATGGACAACTGCAGCCGATCGGCGTACCGGGCGAGCTGTGCATCAGCGGGCCGGGGTTGGCCCGGGGGTATCTGAATCAGCCGGAGCTGACGGCTGAGCGGTTCGTCTCCAGTCCGTTCGCGCCCGGTGAGCGCCTCTACCGGACCGGGGACTTGGTACGCTGGCTGCCGGACGGCAATCTCGAGTATATGGGCCGGATGGACGGAC
>NZ_ALKF01000020.1:0-573 GCF_000283315.1 Paenibacillus sp. OSY-SE
GGCAAGCCATTCATTTTTCTTTGAACGATGACGGACAAACACTACCTGGACTGGAATGCCCGGAACCAGCTCCGTTCGTATCGAACGAAGGATGTTACGGTTTCTCCCTTCCACCCGTAGTGCAGCAGCATATAGCTTCTGTAAGGGAAAGCCGATTTTCGTTTACGACATATCGTTTGTTGTCGTTTTTGACCATACCAATGACATGCAACCCACGTTACACGAGTTGCCCGATAAGCGGTGCATGAGTAAACCAACTATCCATCAGCGCATAATAGGAAGCAACACCTGCGACTATGGCGCGATCGACCATCGCTGTAATGACTTGCGGGGCCGAAAGCAAGGCTTCTTGACGGCGTTTGTAACCGGACGTGCGTTTATCGATTCCATTTAGGATCCCGTTAATCTGGGACTTCGTTGAGCTGAGTAAGGCGAAATCCACCGGAATGAACGAATGCCCGTCCAACCAACCCATCGTTAGCATATGGAATCCTCTGTAAAAGGCCCCTGTGGCATGGTCCTTGAACCGAGCCAACAACTCGACGGATTTACTGCGATTGCGTTCAAACATGG
>NZ_ALKF01000021.1:0-601 GCF_000283315.1 Paenibacillus sp. OSY-SE
GGGAAGAACGCTTTGACGTGCAAGCGCTGCGTCTTGCGATGAAGCGGATCACCGTTCATCACGACGCGCTGCGCATGGTGTTTGTGCCTTTAGCGGACAGAGGTTATGCCGCTTGGAACCGGGCCGTGAAGGAAGGGGACCGGTACGGATTGGAAGTATTCGACTTCCGGGAAGAGCAGGCGTGGAGTCGGTTAGTCGAAGCGAAGGCCCGCGAGCTGCAGGCCGGTATCTCCTTAGATACAGGTCCGCTCGTGAAGCTGGGCTTATTCCAGTGCGGTGACGGCGATCATCTGCTCATCGTCATTCACCATCTCGTCATTGATGGCGTCTCCTGGCGGATCTTGCTGGAGGACATCGCTGCAGCGTACGAACAGGCCGCGCAAGGGCAGGACATCCGGCTGCCGCAGAAGACCGATTCGTTCCAAGCTTGGGCGCAGCAGCTGGAAGCTTATGCCTCAAGACCGGCTATGGAGGCGGAACGCGGATACTGGAGCCAGCTGGCGAATGTCGAACAAGCGCCTTTGCCGAAGGATAACGAGCAAGGCGCCGACGCGGTCAAAAACAGCGAAACGCTGGCGTTGCAATGGTCCCGGCACGAGAC
>NZ_ALKF01000022.1:0-564 GCF_000283315.1 Paenibacillus sp. OSY-SE
CCAGCAGCGGAATCTGTCTGTATTCCTGCCGTTCCATCCCGTCAATGAGGCACGCCAGCTCTTCAATGGTAGGATGGCGGAAGATGTCCCGCAGCGGCAGACTGACATGCAGCTCCTTGTGCAGCTTGCTTGCGAGCGTCGTCGCACGCAAAGAGTGTCCGCCAATCTCGAAGAAACTGTCCTTCACGCTGACTTTCTCAAGTCCGAGCACCTCTTGCCACAGATGCGCCAGATTAGACTCTAGCGGCGTCCGCGGCGCGACATGCTCTTTTCCTGTCATGATGAGGCCTTCCGGCTCCGGCAGCGCTCTGCGATCGACCTTTCCGTTCGGCGTCAGCGGCATCCGATCGACCTGCACAAAGTGTGTCGGGATCATATACGCCGGCAGTTCTTGCGACAGCACTGCTCTCAGATCGCCTGCCATCAGCTCTGCATTCGCGGTAAAGTACGCGCACAACGTCTTCTGGCCGCTTTCGTCTTGCCGGGCGATTACGATTGCGTCCAGCACCGATTCCACTTTCAACAGATGCGCTTCCACCTCGCCAAGCTCAATCCGGTAACCGC
>NZ_ALKF01000023.1:0-564 GCF_000283315.1 Paenibacillus sp. OSY-SE
CCAGCAGCGGAATCTGTCTGTACGCCTGCCGTTCCATCCCATCAATGAGACGTGCCAGCTCTTCAATGGTAGGATGGCGGAAGATGTCCCGCAGCAGCAGGCTGACATGCAGCTCCTTGTGCAGCTTGCTTGCGAGCGTCGTTGCACGCAAAGAGTGTCCGCCAATCTCGAAGAAACTGTCCTTCACGCTGACCTTCTCGAGTCCGAGCACCTCTTGCCAGATATGCGCCAGCTTGGACTCTAGCGGTGACCGCGGCGCGACATGCTCTATTCCGGTCATGATGAGGCCTTCCGGCTCCGGCAGCGCTCTGCGATCGACTTTTCCGTTCGGCGTCAGCGGCATCTGATCGACCTGCACCAAGTGTGTCGGGATCATATAGACCGGCAGTTCTTGCGACAGTGCTGCTCTCAGATCGCCCGCCATCAGCTCTGCATGCGCTGTAAAGTACGCGCACAACGTCTTCTGACCGCTTTCGTCTTGCCGTGCGATTACGATTGCGTCCAGCACCGATTCCACTTTCAACAGATGCGCTTCCACCTCGCCAAGCTCAATCCGGTAACCGC
>NZ_ALKF01000024.1:0-1039 GCF_000283315.1 Paenibacillus sp. OSY-SE
TCTTATTTATAAAATCAAATAGCTTACCGACAGCAGTTGGCTTAGATTTTGGCTTCGTTGTGGTGTTTATAAGTTGAAGAGGTTGGGCAATCATTCTTTGTAAATAATCCTCATAAGATAGTTGACTTGCCTGTTCGATAATTTTAGCTAGCAAGACATAATTTGTATTTGTATAAAGCCAACCGCTACCTGGTAGGAAATAAGGCTTCTTGTTAAGTAAAATATCTTCAATAGTTTCAACTGAAGAATTATCTATATATTCTGGGATACCGGATGTATGCGTCAATAACTCTTCAATCGTTACATCTTGAAAGGTACTTGTGTCAAACCATTTTGTTAGGTTGTCGTTAAAATGAATCACCTTTTTCTCTATTAATTGAAGTACCATCACAGCTGTGTACATTTTGCTTAAGGAAGCAATGTTAAATAGTGTCTCCCCCGTAATCGGAACTAAATTTTTCATATCTGCAGAGCCTATTGTCACATCTACAATTTCGTTATTGCTCGTTTCTACATAAACTGCACCATTGAACTGGATTTTTTCAAGCGTAGAATAAATAGAGCTGAACATAAGTAAGCCCCCTAAATATATTAGTTATCTAACATATTTGATGTGAAGAACTCAAATGAACTCTTCAGCAGCAATTTGTTTCAATTTATTCGTAATTCTTTCTAACTCATTACGTTCAGCAACAGTTAGTTTAGAAAATAAACGATCGGCCACTGAACGCTCGACATATTGTTGCTTCTCAAAGTACTCCACACCTTTAGTTCCTAACATAATAAAAACTTCGCGGCGATTATCAGGATTGATAGCACGATGAATAAACTGGTTTTTCTCCATCTTCGCAATAAGCTGGCTTACTGCACTAGAACTAATGTTCATTTCTATAGCAATCTCACCTACCGTTATTTTGTTGGCTGAGTATACAATATCCAGCAACACGGCTTGCTGAGTGGTGATAGAGCTAGCTAAATATGGTTCATAGTATTTAAAAATCAAGCGGTTAATGGCATAATCAGCTTCATTAATTTGTTT
>NZ_ALKF01000025.1:0-1106 GCF_000283315.1 Paenibacillus sp. OSY-SE
CGATACTTGGATCATACCATCTGACCAGGTGGGGTAAAATATTCAACACTTGAAACAAATAATGTGCGTACATCCGAATTAGGAAAAACTCATATGGAACTGATGAGGGTTAAGTTATCTTTGACATAGCCGCCAAATTCATTCGGCACTGGGTGGGAAAAGAAAAAACCTTGAAGGAATATTCCCTCAAGGTTGATATTAATCATTTAAGTCCTTTCAATTGCTCGGTAGGATTCCAATCTTTAGGATGTTTTCGTCCTTTTGAGAACCATATACAACCATTACTAATCCACTTTTCTCTCCATTCTTTGTAAACAAACTCTTTATCAATTACGTCATCGTCATCGTAACCGTAATGAAATCCACAACATGGACATATTTCGTCAGAGGAGACTCCTCTATCATCATACGGAGGTTCAAAAAGTCCGTCATAAATGCATACAAAACATCGATTCTTCATATTTACCTCACTTCCCTGGTTGCCTGCTCCAATAAGTTGGCGATGTTGGCTTATAATAAGTTTTGGTTGTACCGTCAGCATTGTATGATCCGTATGTATTTGTTTTCGAATCATACACTCTGATTGTTCCATCAGTATCAGTTTTAATCTGGTACTTACTTCTGTTATTAAAGAAGTTATTTGCCTTCTTAGCATATTCATCAGGGGTCTTTGCACCAAAATCAGCACCATGCCTATCAAAATGGTCTTGTAACGTCTTTTGGTTACCCCATTTATTAACACCACATGCATTGTGAGTCCAAAGCCCAAGGTTCGAGACAAAATACGTATGGAAGTCCTTCACCTTGAAATTATAAACTGTAGCATGTTCCTTCTTAACCTCAATCTTCTCAATGGCTAATTCCTTGCCATCCGAGGTTGTCAGAACATCGCCCACCGCTAGGTACTGTGCTTCCACCCAACCTTTACCGACAAGCCAGAATGGATGCTCATCGGTTGTCGTTATGTCCTCGCTGCCAACAGTAATATTATACGTTTCTTCAACGTCCCGTTGGAAGAGCCATTCCACTTCCTTGTAAGCCATCTCGCCTGTCTCATCGTCTTTGGCAAGAACCATATCTCCGACCTCAATGTCTTCGATAGGTTT
>NZ_ALKF01000026.1:0-804 GCF_000283315.1 Paenibacillus sp. OSY-SE
GGCCAACCAAGTTCAAGAAGAGTATGAGCATGAGCATGAGCGTGAGCATGAGCTTGAGCATGAGCATGAGCATCAATCCGTGATGGAGAATTTAACGTCTGTTGCGAGTCAGGCGGGAAAAGGCAGACGGTTGGAGATGAAAGGTTGGACGCTAGAGCAATGCGTACTGTGGGAATTAAAGGATGCAGTCGGCCAGATACTCAAGATCCCGCGGGAGAAGCTTGATGCAGATGAGAATCTAGAGAACTTTGGTTTTGACTCCGTAAGCTTGGTGGAGTTTGCGGGTGTGTTAAGTGAGTGTTATGAGCTGGAAATCACTCCGGACCTCTTTTTTGGTTACCCAACGCTTGAGAGATTGAGTGAGTATTTCCTTACCCAATATCCTGAACAGCTGACACAGTTCTATCAGGAGGAGGAATTTGTTCCTGTGGTAGCAAAGGAACAAGTGGTATCCAAGACAATGAGTGAACGTACAGTCAGAAAAAGTGAGCGTACAGTCAGAAAAGCGAGGAAGCCTCATTCCGGCGGAAAAGGCAGGGGTGAAAGCGAGGCCGAGCCGATTGCAATCATCGGGATGAGTGGTCGATTCCCGGATGCGTGGAATGTAGAGGAGCTGTGGTCAATCCTGCTGGAAGGCAGGGAAGTCATCCACGAGGCCCCTAAAGAGCGTGCTGAATGGTGGGAAGAGTATGGGCATGCGGAGAATGGAATAGAAACCGGCAAGAGAATGGGGTTTGTTCCGGGAGTGGCCGAGTTTGACCCGCTCTTTTTCGAGATATCGCCGCGGGAAGCGGAGATGATGGA
>NZ_ALKF01000027.1:0-824 GCF_000283315.1 Paenibacillus sp. OSY-SE
AAATCGTACCGAGGGAGTTGAACAAACTCAAGATTATTATTCGTTGTATAGCCTAGACAATAAGTTAAATGTTGGACTTACTTCCCAGGTTTCATACGGAATAAAACATTTTGCACTCATCGCATCTAGTGTACGAGATTTTTGGTTTGGGCGGGTTATATATTGGTCTATATTAGATTCGTTTAACTCAACATATCTGGCTTCTTGAATTTCTTCTGGTTGAATTTTTATTTTTCCACTCACATACTCTGCCTTAAAAACTACTGATAAAACATGCTTCGTTGTATTATAATACACGCCCGTAATACCTAGAGGGCGGATTACAATCCCAGTCTCCTCTAGAAACTCCCTATAAATAGCCACATCTAAAGGTTCGCCGACCTCAACATTACCCCCTGGCATTTCCCAAGTATCCGAACGCCAATGTGTCCTTAGTAATAAAACCTCACCTTTCTCGTTCATAACGAAAGCGGAAACAGAAACAGTATGTTTTGGCTGTTCGTGTGTCATTTGTAGTATCACCATCCCCAAATAAATATACGGTTCTTACCGTTTTAAATACTAAATGACATCTAAGTATTTTAGGTATTGAATTACAGAAAGAATTGGTTGGTCATTCAGGTCCTTTTGTTCATTCGTCTTTTCCACTATTACAATTTCTTGAACTCTCATTATGTAACTCCTTTATCTTTTCATGCTCTACAAAAGAGATTTACGCTAAAGCAACCTCCTATCTTAATAAACTATATTTACATTAATTTCAAAGTTCTATTAATCATTCTACAACAAATAAAAAAGAAGTAGTTAATAACTCAACTTTCGCA
>NZ_ALKF01000028.1:0-468 GCF_000283315.1 Paenibacillus sp. OSY-SE
GAGATTTGGCACGCTGGCTGCCTGACGGCCGGCTGGAGCATCTGGGGCGGATCGACCATCAGGTGAAGATCCGGGGGCACCGGATTGAACTCAGTGAGATCGAAGCCCGGCTGCTGCAAATCCCGGGCGTAATCGAAGCCGTTGTAACTGCAGCAGCTGGCGAAATGGGCGCGGGCACGCAGGAACTGTGCGCTTATGTGACAGGCGACCGTCCGCTTGCGGCGGCCGAGCTGCGTACCGCCCTGACCGTATCGCTGCCATCGTATATGCTGCCGACGCACTTCATGCAGCTGGAAGAGCTGCCGCTGACGCCGAATGGCAAAGTGGACCGCCGGGCGCTGCCGAAGCCGTCGGGAAGCGGAGCGGCAGCCGGATACACAGCGCCGCGAACCGAAGTGGAAGCGCAGCTGGCGCTAATGTGGCAGGAGGTGCTGGGCGTCGATCGTGTAGGCATCCACGATAACTTCT
>NZ_ALKF01000029.1:0-307 GCF_000283315.1 Paenibacillus sp. OSY-SE
CTTTGAGAATACGCTCGCTTAATGTAGGGGTATTCCCAAACTCAACAGAAATCCGAATGTAAGGATAATGTTTTAAGAATCGCTTTAAAATTTCAGGTAGTCGGTAACTGGCGGTCGGTTCAGTCACCCCTATGCGAATGTCGCCTGCGGTTCCCTTTTGCAGGTTCTCCATATTTTCCTGCAATTGCTCCATATCTTTTACAATATGCAGACTTTGCTCGTAAAACATCCTGCCCGCTTCAGTTAACTTTATTTTCTTGCCCCGTTCAATCAGCTGAACTCCTAGATCGGATTCCAGTCTCTGTAT
>NZ_ALKF01000030.1:0-718 GCF_000283315.1 Paenibacillus sp. OSY-SE
GCGAACGTTTGATTGAGCACATTTTCGGCTACAGGCAGATTGTGCTTCGAGTTCGTCGTCGCTTTGTATTTCTTTATCGTACGGGATTTCAAGCCTAGTCTATTCATCGCTCGTGCAATGGTCTTCTCAGATACCTGAACCCCTTTCTTTTTGAGGGCTTCCCATACCTTGGTGCTACCATACAGACGTCTTGAATCCAGAAAGATCCGCCGGATCTGCTTGTCCATTTGTTCTTGGCGTTTGGCGCGGTTACTCTTCTTGCGCCGAGTCCATTCATAATAGCCGCTTCGAGATACTTGAAATACACTGCACATCTTCGCGACGCGGAGCTTGAAGCGATGATCATGGATAAAAGAATAGATCAGCGTCGGTCTTTCGCGAAGTAGTGCATCGCCTTTTTTAAGATTTCATTTTCCTCTCGCAGTTCGCGGAGTTCTTTCTGCAGGTCACGTAAAGCTTTGTCTTCAGGCTTTAATTGTCCACTGCCAGGAAAGGCATTCGCTCCATCCTGTTTGAACTCAGCCAGCCAGCGATACAAGGTGTTCTCGTGAAGTCCCATTTCGCGGGCTACCTGCGCTACCGTTTTTCCTTCTTCTTGAATAAGTCGTACGGTTTGGAATTTGAATTCTTTATCATACTTTTTCGTCATGTCAGACACCTCGATTATGAATGCATTTATTGTCGCACTCTCGGTTTCCGGTGTCCAGTATTTAGTCTA
>NZ_ALKF01000031.1:0-467 GCF_000283315.1 Paenibacillus sp. OSY-SE
GTTATCGTGGATGCCTACGCGCGAGGCACCCAACACCTCCTGCCACAATAACGCCAGCTTCGCTTCCGCTTCGGTTCGCGGCGCTGCATATCCGGTAGCGGCTCCGCTTTCCGACGGCTTCGGCAGCACCCGGCGGTCCACTTTCCCATTCTGCGTCAGCGGAAGCTCTTCCAGCTGCATAAAGTGCGTCGGCAGCATGTACGACGGCAGCGAGGCAGTCAGGGCGGCACGCAGCTCAGCCGCCGCAAGCGGACGGTTGCCTGTCACATAAGCACACAATTCATGGTGAATATCCGTGCCCATCTCAATAGCCGCTGCAGTCACGACGGCTTCGCTTACGCCCGGGATTTGGAGCAACCGGGTTTCGATTTCGCCCAACTCAATCCGGTGCCCCCGGATCTTCACCTGATGGTCGATCCGCCCCAGATGCTCCAGCCGGCCGTCAGGCAGCCAGCGTGCCAAATCTC
>NZ_ALKF01000032.1:0-278 GCF_000283315.1 Paenibacillus sp. OSY-SE
TCCTTCCTATGGTTATTTTGTCTATTCTGAAACTAATATCTTTGATGTGCCTTCTAACCATTGCCAGGTTACTTTCCAAATCCTCAATAAAACCTTCCCTTGGTCCTCTAACCCAATTTTCGGTGCTGGGTTCATCAACACTTCGCGAAGGAAATTTGCCTGTAGAAGCAAAAAAAACATCATCCGTTCCTTCGATCAGCAGACAAGTATATCCCGATAATACTTTGCTTACACACGTCTCAAGGTCTGTCCCTTCTGTCATATCGATCGTAAATGCT
>NZ_ALKF01000033.1:0-310 GCF_000283315.1 Paenibacillus sp. OSY-SE
TTTGGGAAATCCAGGGAACTATCAGGTTCATGAGCTATACTGATTGTTTCAAAATCACCGTTAGGCGCATGACTCTGCTCATTACTTGGCTCATGTATCAGTTTTTCAAGCGTCAGATTCCCAAATTGAATATGCCCAAGCGAAGGATTCTGTGACAAACGCAAAATGCCCTTTTTCCCCCGAATCTCTAGCTCAAACTTAGAATTCACTCCACCTTGAATGTGAACGGAGGTCGGTGCTCCATTTTCCATTAGTCCGTGAATCAGAATTTGATCGGCAGTATCCTTGGAAATGACTTCACCCGTTTCAT
>NZ_ALKF01000034.1:0-1980 GCF_000283315.1 Paenibacillus sp. OSY-SE
ATTCAGATTTTATGGTGGAAGCCATGAAGATATTCACTAGGATGTTTCATCAGTACGAAGAGGACAAGGACAAGGATTTTGAGCAAGATGTGCTCAAGAAACGTCAGTTGTACATGGATAGGGAGCTGCTTAAAAAAGAGATGGCAGAAAAGCGGAAATCGTCGGATACGCTGACCTTGCTTTATGAGCTGCTGGGCCGAGATAAGATGCACAGCGTTGATAAGATTCTGGTAAAAGAAGAATGAATATAATTGTATCAAAGGGGCTTAAATGCAAAGCATTAACTAATCGTAAATGCCATTAATTATTAACCTCCTGAAATAAAACAATTCGACGATAAAAAAACCTCTGCCGAAAAGGAAGAGGTTTTTTTGTCCCATTTGCCATAGGCAAACTCCTTTCCGAACGGAAAGGTCATTCACGGATGTGAATGAAATCGAGCGAAGGCGAGACCCATTCCCTGCGTAGCAGGGGTATAAATGGGCACTACTGTGATTTTTTGCTTTTTGGTTTATCCAAAATGGTTAGACACCTAAATTGAATAATTAGCTAATGTCTCGTATACAAGAATGAAAATAACGAAAGTGAGGTGACATAACTATGCTGAAATTCGATATAAACCTTATGGGTTTAGGAAGAGTAAAGATTGAAATCAAGTGGTTTCATTAATACGCGTCTCCAGAAGCCTCTGAACGGTCCTTTATGGCATTTTGGGTGGGGGGTACGAAGTTAAATACATCTAATACTTTAAAAGCCAGATAGACGGCATTATGAAGGTCTCGAGGGAATATTAATTTTAGGTTAATAATGTAATTAAAAAACAAAAATGGGACATTACTACTATTTTTTGGAGAAAATGATATAATTGTGGAACCTTTTGGTATAATGGGCTTGCAATATTGCAATATAATTTCCAAGGAGGAATAATCTGTGAAGAAGAAACATTTTATTGCATCAGCTTTATCTTTAGGCTTGTTAGGAGGAGCCATTGCGGTACCCAGTGCGATCTTTGCGGATTCAGATGTAAGTGATTCTGTAAATACATCTACTGCAGCGACACAAGATGCTGGTACACCAACCACTGGAGATCATGTGGTGACTCCTCAAAGAGTAGGGAATACCATTGACGCCGACGCAAGCGGAAGCGCAACCGTAGGAACTTCCTTTGAGGTTCCAAAAGGTTATGGACATGTTAAACTTCGTATGAAGAATTATTCTAGCTATCCAGTAAAGGTGAGTTTATCGCACATTGAATCAAATAAAGAGTATATTACTGCTCTGAAAATTCCAGCTCGTGGCGAAATTACTTGGAGAAGCACTGATGAAGGTATAACCGATGGTTTGCGTTCTGGAAGTTACACATTGCAGTGGCGTGGTGGCGATTATAAAGTTGATGGACATGTGTGGGGCGTTGCTGCTTCATCGCCTGGCGATCTATAATAGCTAGCTTCATAGAAACTGCAACAAAACAGAGAAAGCTCCAACCTTTTACGGTTTGGGGCTTTCTTTTTGGCATTCAAGGTTACGTCAAAGCTCGAACTAATCTTTCATCATATCAAACGATACAAAAAATTAGCATTTATGTAAGAAAAAATTGACCAGTGGATGGAAAATGTCTATATTTGTAATAGATTGCTAAATTTCTGGAACTCACATCTTGGCGTACATACTCCATAACGAATAAAACAATGGGAGGAAGTTGGATGGAAGAAGTTTTGGAAGGGAAAGATACTATTTATTTATTGACGGATCATCATAGATTAGATAAATGTATTGAATTACTGCATATGAGGTTTGAACAGCATGCTTGGGAAGATATATTGACCATAGCTGATCATCTGCACAGCCTTGCTGAAAACATGTATAACGAAGCGCAAAAAGCGCACTCAAAAAGACTTCCTTATCTTTTTAAGGCAGAACGGCCTTTGGTATTCTATTACGGGTTCGCATATCTGGCCAAGGGAACAGCGCTTCAAAAAC
>NZ_ALKF01000035.1:0-995 GCF_000283315.1 Paenibacillus sp. OSY-SE
GCTTCAAAAACTCGGCTTTTACGATCAGGCCAAAGAATACATTTTGAAGTATTCGGAATTGGGCAGGTTTTCGGGGTTGGACAAAAACGGCTGGGAAGAAGTCGGACGATTCAAATTTTTTGCTAAAGCAAATCAGTATACTAATGATTTGCTATCTGGAAAATTGAACGTGTTACCTGAGTATGTTCAATTTTTAGAAGATAATCCGGAAGAGTTATTACCCGGCCTCGTCACGATCATGGAGACTGCTTCACTTCATTCGGTTAATGTAGATGATCTACTTGAAAAGTTCTCAGAAAAAATTGAGGATTTTGGAAATCTTGAAGACGCTACCAATAGAACTCACTATTTCAGATTCTTGTATCATCGGGCTGTTTACTATGCTAAACATCAAAGGTATCAAGATTGTGTACAGCTCAGTTTACTGTTTTTAACATCTTATAATAAGATTAATGACGCAGACTTCAAAAAGTTTGTTGTACTATTTGAAGTCTACCGGCAGTATGCTTCAAGTGAGCAAATAGAGCAGTATCAAAACCTTTGTAAGGAGCTGTTGAAGCATGAAGAAGGCAATAATATCTGCGATGATGGTATTCGCTCTTGTTAGTATTGTAGTACCCATAACTAGCGTTGGATCATTTACAACTCTTTCACCTTCTAACCACGGTTGGAACTAAATATGTGATTAAAAAGAGGGGCCGTTGCAATCAAACGGCCCCTCTTTTTTGTGTATCAGGTGCATAGATTAAGCCCTTAGGGAGCCGTTGCAAGCCGCACGGCTCCTTTCCGTATGTTCAAAAGCTACAAGAGCAAGGAGGGGCATCAAGAGCGTCGTAGGAAGCCGTCAAGGGCGCAAAGCGGCTTTAGCGAACCCTTTACGAGCGATTCAACGTGCCGACCCTTATTTGCCCCTCCAGACTCGTCTGGAGGGCTGCCACCCGGCGAGGGAAATAGCGGATTCTAAAGGGCTAGCCCTTTAGCCGCCGGAGGCGACC
>NZ_ALKF01000036.1:0-314 GCF_000283315.1 Paenibacillus sp. OSY-SE
CAGTTGTAGACGCGCTGGGAAATCCGCTGCGCTTTGAACTGACCGCCGGCAATTGTCACGACTGTGTCAAAGGGTATGAAATGCTTCAAGATATGGATCTCATCGGCAAGACCGTGATTGCCGACCGAGGTTACGACATGAACAACATTCTGGAACTCATTGAAAAGCAGCAAGCAGTCGCCGTTATTCCCAGCCGAAAACACCGCAAAATTCAACGAACGTGTGATTGGTGGCTATACAAAGAACGCCATTTGGTCGAATGCTTATTCAACAAACTCAAACATTATCGAAGGCTGGCTACTCGCTATGATAAG
>NZ_ALKF01000037.1:0-237 GCF_000283315.1 Paenibacillus sp. OSY-SE
CAAGCCTTTTCCACATTACCCAGATCGTACAGACGATATTCATCGGGTTCGTCAACTGATTTCACAAGCTCCACCACACGCTCATTCGTGCAATGAAGATAGCCTTCAAACTGCTTACCTCCCCTTACATAGCGTATACGGCAAGCCCTGTTGGATAATCCCGCGATAGCAACTCTTGAAAAAACGGTAGGAGGCATAGCCAGCTCTTTACCCTTATCGGCCTGCTTCAGATAACCT
>NZ_ALKF01000038.1:0-267 GCF_000283315.1 Paenibacillus sp. OSY-SE
GTACAGCTTCCATTTTGTCCGTATCTGTAATCATGTACGGAGAAATGTAGCCACGGTCAAACTGCATACCTTCAACTACTTCCAGTTCTGTTGCAAAACCGCGGGATTCTTCAACAGTGATGACACCGTCTTTGCCCACTTTTTCCAGAGCTTCAGCGATCAGTTCGCCTACTTCATCATCAGCACCGGAAATACCAGCTACTTGAGCAATGGATTGTTTGCTTTCGATTGGTTTGGAGATAGCTTGCAGTTCAGCAACTGCTGCTT
>NZ_ALKF01000039.1:0-299 GCF_000283315.1 Paenibacillus sp. OSY-SE
GACACGGCGACATTACGGAAATTCGGGATGCCCAAGGAAACATACTGAACCGCTATACGTATGATATCTGGGGCAATCCATTAACCCAGGAGGAGCAAGTACCGAATATCTTCCGCTACTCGGGAGAGTACTGGGACGCAGATACGAATCTACAGTATTTGCGTGCAAGATGGTATGATCCGAGTATAGGGCGGTTTATTAATGAGGATACGTATGAAGGGGATCTAGGGAATCCGCTGAGCTTGAATTTGTATTCGTACGTGGCCAACAATCCGTTGAAGTTTATTGACCCTAGCGGG
>NZ_ALKF01000040.1:0-228 GCF_000283315.1 Paenibacillus sp. OSY-SE
AAAATGACCATGTTGTATCCCAGTCCCAGCCATATGCTAAGTAGAGCAATCGACGGGATCACCCAATGCGTATCGGTAAGCCACATCGGGCCTGCAATGCCAATCGCTCGCAACAAGTGGTTTAAAATGCCAAATTCACCATTCAGTATCCACATCCAGATGACCCCCACCGATACCGAACTGGTTACGACAGGCATGTAAAAAAACAAGCGATAGATTTCCCTACCC
>NZ_ALKF01000041.1:0-307 GCF_000283315.1 Paenibacillus sp. OSY-SE
TGCGGAATGGAGAATGTGATACAGCCATTGTGGCGGGGGCTAATCTCATGCTTACGCCTGCCGGCTACCTGGCGATGGAGAAAGCAGGAATGCTGTCTCCGGGCGGGAAGTGCCACGCTTTTGATAAGCGCGCCGACGGGATGGTGCCTGCGGAAGCCGTGGCGGTAGTGGTGTTAAAACGGCTCTCGCAAGCCGAAGCGGACCGGAATCCGGTGCATGCAACGATTGTGGGAAGCGGAATCAACTATGATGGGAAGACCAACGGCATTACGGCTCCGAGCGGCAGCTCCCAGACCAAGCTCTTGAA
>NZ_ALKF01000042.1:0-236 GCF_000283315.1 Paenibacillus sp. OSY-SE
ACCCCGGGGCACGTTGACTTCACTGTTGAAGTTGAACGTTCCCTTCGTGTATTGGACGGAGCAGTTGGTGTTTTCAGTGCGAAAGAAGGCGTTGAGCCTCAGTCTGAAACCGTATGGAGACAGGCTGATCGCTATGGCGTTCCACGGATCGCATATGTAAACAAAATGGATATTATCGGTGCCGACTTCTTGAACGTTGTAGCTGATATGCGTGATCGCCTTCAAGCGAACGCAGT
>NZ_ALKF01000043.1:0-216 GCF_000283315.1 Paenibacillus sp. OSY-SE
GCATGGAAGTGCGTGACGTCCATCCGAGTCACTACGGCCGTATGTGTCCTATCGAGACACCTGAGGGACCAAACATTGGTTTGATCAACTCTTTGTCCACTTTCGCACGTATCAATGAGTACGGATTTATCGAAGCTCCTTATCGCTGGGTAGATCCGAAAACCGGAAAAGTTACAGATCAGATTGATTACCTGACTGCTGATGAAGAAGATAACT
>NZ_ALKF01000044.1:0-215 GCF_000283315.1 Paenibacillus sp. OSY-SE
CGGCAAAGTGGATATTCTGGTTAACAACGCCGGGCTGATGATTACCAAACCTCTGGCTGAGGTGACCGAAGCTGATTTTGACCAACAATTCGCACTGAATGTAAAAGGTACTTTCTTTGCCTGTCAGCAAGCGATGAAATACATGGAGAACTACGGAAGAATTGTGAATCTGTCCACGTCCGTCTTCGGACAAATGTTTCCGGCTTATAGCGTAT
>NZ_ALKF01000045.1:0-221 GCF_000283315.1 Paenibacillus sp. OSY-SE
ATAAGGAGTTTAAATCACCTAGATGAACAGATTGTTTTTTTAACGAGCTACCCTGAATATATGGTGGAAAGTTTTGACGTAGTTACATTTCAATATTTAATAAAACCGATTGCTCCCCATATCTTTGAGGAAAAAATAATAAAGCTGTGTCAATATTTTCAAGCTCTCGATAAAAAATTCGTTATCATCAAGTCAGCTTATGAGGAAGTGCTTTTAAAATA
>NZ_ALKF01000046.1:0-213 GCF_000283315.1 Paenibacillus sp. OSY-SE
GGCTTGCCGCAAATTGGAGCGGAGCGGGACGTGCTGCGGGATTATTTTTCGGAACAGGGACGAAATGGGTTCAACTATGCGTATGTATATCCAGGGATGAACAAGGTTCTTCAGGCAGGTGGCAGACTTATTCGCACAGAGCATGACGAAGGGCTGCTGGTCCTGGTAGATGATCGTTTTGCCAAGGAGCCATATGCTTCTTTGCTGCCAGAC
>NZ_ALKF01000047.1:0-206 GCF_000283315.1 Paenibacillus sp. OSY-SE
ATATTGTTATTAGACACGATGACAAGCTTAAAACCCGCCTGTTTGACCTTTTCAAACCAGGCCACCAGCTCGGGAGTTGCGTTCGGCGCTTTTGCACCGACCAGCGTGTTATCCAGATCCGTAATAATGCCGCGATATCCTTGAGCATACAAGCCTTCAAGATCAATATCAAAGACGGTATTCACCCGTAATTTGGGCATCAGCAT
>NZ_ALKF01000048.1:0-237 GCF_000283315.1 Paenibacillus sp. OSY-SE
CTCATACCGGATGAAGATCATGCGAAATATGATGGTTTAGCGCATGATGAGGATGTGCTAGAGGTATACGAGATGGATGAAGATCGAGGCACAGTAAGCATCTTTAAAGGAATCGTCACCCATATTAGAATTGGATTCAAAAATGGTGTATATCACATGTACATAGAGGCAGCCTCTTCTACATATATGCTGGATCGACAACGGAAAAATCGTTCGTTTCAAAACAGCAGCTTGACG
>NZ_ALKF01000049.1:0-1578 GCF_000283315.1 Paenibacillus sp. OSY-SE
TCTACCACTGAGCTATGTCCGCGCATATCGCTGCAATCACGTTTTTAGAAGCGACAAGTAATAATATATCACAATTCCGAATCAATTGCAACACTTTATTCCGTATTTCTTAATGACATTAAATACCTTGTCAAATAATTCTCTCGCTCATCTTATGCAATAGTGCAAAATTAATTACATCTAAACAAAGAAGCGACAAGTAATAATATATCACAATATCGAGTGAATTGCAACACATTTTATTTATTAGTTCATTTTGGCACAAATATGTTGTTTAGATATCTCTTCTCGTTCTTCTTCCGTCACATGTGGACACGTTGTGCAATTCATCTGGCGAGGAACCCGGAATTTAAGACAGCACACTTCGCGTACACACACTTATTCCGCAGTACGTAGCGGATGTTCCTTTATTTCGTAGCGAAACGCCAGCGGATTGGCTGCTAAATTGCCGTATAAGGCGCCAAGCTCCTCTTGCATCACCACGTTCTATCTGACTCCATTAGACGCTTCTAAAGGTCGTTCTTTGCCTCACTAGCCCCCTTATCATACTAACTTATCAGCAGGTTCGACACATACCCCCATAACGCTGTTCCCACTTCATACACCGAGACTATCTGTACGTTAGATAATGTGGATACTTTGTGTATATGAAAAGCAGTTGCGACTTTTATCCACAATTGATTGCAAGTGGACTCAAATTAAGGCCGCTGCTCCAACGCCACTTTAAGGCCAAATCCAATCAGCACTGCTCCTGTTACTCGTTCAATCGTTTTATGAACGGAGGGCTTCTGCAGCCAACTGCGAAACGCATGAATAAAATAGACGAATATGAGCAACCACACAATTAATAAAAAGGCATAAATAAGTCCCATGGTCAGGTACTGAGTAAAGGAAGCACTGTCTGCACGAACGAATTGAGGCAAAAAGGTAAGAAAAAACAAAGCTACTTTCGGGTTTAGTACATTCGTTAATACGCCTTGGGAAAAACACTTTATAACCGAGCTGCCGCCCACTGGAACGTCTGCATCTTCCATAGAAGGCTGTGCAGCTTTTCCTGAGCTTGAACCCTTTGATAGGAGTGAACTGATGCCTAAGTATATCAAGTAAACAGCCCCGGCCCATTTAACCGTCTCATACAACACCGCGGATTGAGCCAACAATACGGACAACCCCATCGCTGCTGCACAGGTATGAATAATAATGCCGGCGGCGGTCCCTGCCGCGGTTGCAACTCCCCCGCGCTTCCCGTGAACAATCGTGCTTTTCGTGACCAACGCTGTATCAGCACCCGGCGTTAAAATAAGAGCGACAGACATCATTAAAAACATGGTGAATTGTTCCAATAACGAAACCTCCCTAAACGAATAAAACAACTGGGACGGATTGCTTAAAGGACTCTGTCTGCAATATGCCAACAAAGTCCTTAATTGATTCCTTTTCAATATTATCTTTTAAGTACTACCACATATTCCCCTAAAATTGTCATAGCTCAATATTACCATTGCCACTATCCAGTTACAATTACTCCTTAGGCGTTTATCATCTCAGAAAAAAAACCTTGTATCCCAAGGGTTTAAT
>NZ_ALKF01000050.1:0-221 GCF_000283315.1 Paenibacillus sp. OSY-SE
GCGCTAAGACAGTACCTAATCCTGCAACAAATTCGATATGACTTTGAATTTGACGTGCGTATTTCAGCGGATGACCAAGTGCTTCAAATACCTGTTCCTCGATTTATTTTGCAACCGTTAGTGGAAAATTCACTTTATCATGGACTGAGTGACGAAGGTTTTATTCAAATTGAGGTTACACTCGCCAAAACGCTGAATATTTTGATACAGGATAATGGAGC
>NZ_ALKF01000051.1:0-209 GCF_000283315.1 Paenibacillus sp. OSY-SE
GTATAATTTCAACCTCTTGACCAGATAAAGTCATGTTCACCTTGCTGGCAATATACAGATGCGTATACAATGTGTCCTCGGTCTGGGTGTACATATTGTCCTCCACCGATGCAATCATTCGCGCCAAATTGGGCGGACAGCAGGCGCAGAAGAACCATTTTTGCCGTTCTGTTTTTACATGCTCCTGATCCTTTCTCGATTTTTGAAAA
>NZ_ALKF01000052.1:0-205 GCF_000283315.1 Paenibacillus sp. OSY-SE
AATTCAAAGAGATTATGTCTATTGGTCTTCATTAGAAAATCGCAGACCTGAAATTCCGCTAGGAAGCTACCGTGCTGAGGATGGGGTGGTTCGTACAGCGAATGGAAATCCAGATTTTAAATACTACGATGACTGGAAACAAAACTATCAAGGAGATTTTTTGATTCTATCTAATCAAGAGGGCATCACACCGGAAGAACAACGA
>NZ_ALKF01000053.1:0-1615 GCF_000283315.1 Paenibacillus sp. OSY-SE
AGTTACTCACATTTTAACATGTTCGAACGGGGGAGGCTAGGGCTCCTGTACAGCCAGGGCTTGTCCACCCGAGTCATAGCGAGGGAACTAGGACGAGCTGGTTATACTCAGGCCTGTTAGTGCAAGGTGATATTGAGATTCTTCGTCACAAAGGAAAGCGACGCAAGCCAATAGAAACGCGTGGACGGTTCAATATCGGCAGAACGATCAACCAGCGTCCCAAGGAAATCCGAAAGCGTGAGAGTTTCGGACACTGAGAACTCGATACAGTCGTATCCAGTCGTGGTAAAAGCAAAGCCTGCGTAAGTAGTTAAGGATTATCCATCAGCCACGTTTCAAACGGTAACCGTGGATCGAGGGAAAGAGTTCGCTTGTCATCAAAACCTTGCTATGGTCACAGAGGAAGAACTTTCACATGCAATAGAATTAATTAATAACCGTCCAGGGAAATGCCTCGGGTGGAAAACTGCTTACGAATCATTCATGAGTGAACTGTCGCACTTGGCTTGACAACCCGTCATCCAAATGAAGTTCATTGAAGAATTTGCTCCTAGAATCCTTTCCTATGTGCTATTTTAGAAAAATTTTAAATCAATCCTTATAAAACGATACGTTTTGTCGAGTCAATAATACTTTCAAACTATATAAAACCCAAGATATTCCCCTTATCATAAAAAGTGCCACAAAGGTGTTATTATTGAAAAAGTTGTATATTCTATTTATCCCCATTTGTCTTTCGGTTGCTTTTAGTGTTCCTCTCACTTCTGCAGCTGAAGTCAGTGCAGAATCCCCACCTGCATACTATGAAAGAGTTATAAGTATCTTAAAGGAAAACAATATTGATTTTCAGATTGTAGATGGTAATTTGATGTTAAGCCAAACATCACCTGAAGTTGTAACTAAGGTCAATAATTTACTTGGATCGCACTCTCAAATCAACCATAGCGCTAAAGCTGCTACTTCTTATCCAACTCCTTATACTCACATGAAACTCTATGATATTATAGACTCTAAAAAATTTACAGCGGCAACAAAAACAGCTTTTGCAGCAGTCTTTGCTACTTGGGCGAAAAAGATAGCAACACCTTGGCAAGAACTTGTTGCAGTCGCAGTTGGTGGATACGGCGTGTATTATTTCGTAAATTCTGATACAGAAGACTTATATACTTTTATTAAATACTACTATCGAGAATTAGGACCTGGATTTTTTGATATGAACGGTACTTTCATTGGAGACTATGAAATCAAAAAAGAAACGAGAGTTACAAAAAATTCAAATGGTACTGGCGGTTCCTATGAAAAGGATGAAAGAAAATCTACAATAGTAGAACCCTGGTTCTGAGACGAGATGATTAAATATTGACATACTTTATTTTTTTCATAATCAACTTTGTTGCAGCTTACTTTATCTACGATGAACCAAACTATGTTAAGCCTTTATTGCAATCTGTTATTTTATTGATTCTGGTTGTTATTATAGATTTAATTAAGCGCAACAAAAAGAAAAGAAAAAATCAATCGAGTTAGGGGGCCAAGCCTCCGTCTTCTTACACACTTACAAGTGGCTCCGTCTACGGCGGTTCCGCAAGGTTTACCAAGTTCTAGATAAC
The DNA here is from genome assembly GCF_000283315.1 of Paenibacillus sp. OSY-SE. Lineage (NCBI taxonomy): Bacteria > Bacillati > Bacillota > Bacilli > Caryophanales > Paenibacillaceae > Paenibacillus > Paenibacillus sp. OSY-SE. Next base: position 1,611 of record NZ_ALKF01000053.1, read on the forward strand.
GTGAA
>NZ_ALKF01000054.1:0-203 GCF_000283315.1 Paenibacillus sp. OSY-SE
GCGCATGGACCGGGCGAGTTCATGGAAGAAAACACTCTAATTTGAAGCGGTTCTGGCACGCCAATGGAATTCATTTCCACATGATTCATCCAAAATGCATCCCAAGGAGGCACCGTCAAGTACCGAATAATGCCGTATATCGCTACTAGAACAGCAATGTTGGCGTATGAATACAGCAGTCGGTCCAACTCCTTGGCTTTCAT
>NZ_ALKF01000055.1:0-209 GCF_000283315.1 Paenibacillus sp. OSY-SE
CGATTTACCTCAGCCAGCGATGTTCCACTGCCTACAGCAATCCGCTTGCGACGGCTATGATTAATCATGTCCGGGTTTTGCTTTTCCTGTGTAGTCATCGAATGAACGATAGCCTCAATCCGGCCCATCTGTTTGTCATCCACTTTGATGTCTTTCATTTGCTTCATGTTGCCCATACCAGGAATCATATCGAGAATCTGGTCGATCGG
>NZ_ALKF01000056.1:0-204 GCF_000283315.1 Paenibacillus sp. OSY-SE
GTTCATATTGCCTTTCGCCAGCAAGGACGCAGCTGGTGCTTTCAAACGTAATGGTTGGATACTTGTCTGCATGAAGGAAGTCGTCGCTCTTCAGGTGCTCATCTCGTTGCGATTGGCGAGTTGTGATACTATTTGCATCTATGGAAGCCTGAATACCCATGGTTGTTAGGTTGTTGGGGTCAAAACTCAAGATCGCTTGGAAAT
>NZ_ALKF01000057.1:0-213 GCF_000283315.1 Paenibacillus sp. OSY-SE
GTTAAGAATATCAATCTAACGGCTATAAATTGTAATGTCACCGTTACAAAAACTTCAGCAAGTGATTTTAGTTATGAGTATAACAAATCCTTGTATACTGTCACTTCTACATTAAGTGGATCTACAATTTACATCACAGTAAAGGGGAAAGGCTCAGCTAACGGCATTTCCGACAGAGTTAATATTTTAATTCCTGATAAAAGATATGAAAAA
>NZ_ALKF01000058.1:0-204 GCF_000283315.1 Paenibacillus sp. OSY-SE
CCATGAGTTTATATCTGTTAGATGTGATGCCAAGTTCTTGATCTGAAGCGGTCAATGATTTATCATGCCAGCGATAATCATATATAGGCTCATCGAACGTCACATGTTTGAGCTCAAATAAGGAGTTCACTCTCATCCAGTAATCATAATCTTCAAGGGTATGCTTATAGCTAGAATAGTCGCCTAATAAGTGAGTTACCTTGG
>NZ_ALKF01000059.1:0-205 GCF_000283315.1 Paenibacillus sp. OSY-SE
ATTGCCAATCATGGTGGACATGCTCCGCATTGGATTGATTCGCTTTTTACGTCCGTCTCTGCTGCTTGTGTCACAGGGTTGGTCGTCGTTGACGTCGATTCGACCTATACGGTATTTGGAGAAACCGTCATTTTGGTGCTGATGCAGCTAGGTGGGCTAGGGTTTATGACCTTAGCGACCTTGTTTGCGCTGTTGATGGGACGAC
>NZ_ALKF01000060.1:0-204 GCF_000283315.1 Paenibacillus sp. OSY-SE
CTAGGAAACGATAATAAATGATTTTTTTCGACAGCCTGGTTATGAACAATTTCAGTTCCAGAAGTAATATCAATAGCACCACTGGCATCCATGCTGTACACAACAGCATTTCCATTACGTAAAATAAATTCTGCCCCAGCTTTGGCAATCAGTTTCTGACCAGGCTTTACATCAACAACCTGCAAAGCCTCTGTCTGCTCCACC
>NZ_ALKF01000061.1:0-212 GCF_000283315.1 Paenibacillus sp. OSY-SE
AGGAATGCTCTTGCCATAGTAATTCAGATGAGCGGGTAAAAGCAGTGCTTCACCCTTGCCCAGAATGATCTTGCTATCGTTCACCCAATATACACATTCGCCAAAGGTGACCAAAATGAATAGCAAGTCATCGTTGTCGGTATTTGCACCAGCCTTTTCATACCAGTCTACGCCATTGTCCTGCCGTATACCCGTCAATGTAATCACAAAAC
>NZ_ALKF01000062.1:0-318 GCF_000283315.1 Paenibacillus sp. OSY-SE
CCCCTGCTCTCTTGCCGCTTGGGCAATCCGTTCGGTCCGCTTCCGGTCCAGCGAGCAAGTCACACGCATCGCTTCATATCCCCGCGCCTGACGCTGCCGTCTCGGGAGATCCGCCGCTTGTTCGAAGCCCGCAAGCATGTCTCCCCAATATTTCGCGGCCGCTTGCCCGTCCTGCTCGGCCAGCCAGCGAATATACTCGCTGTACTCGCTCACGCGCGGCAATTGCGGCTCCTCTTCCTTGCACAAGGCCGTGTATACTTCAAGGACTTCCTTGACCACCAGCGGCAGGCACCATCCATCCATCAGAATATGGTGGAA
>NZ_ALKF01000063.1:0-206 GCF_000283315.1 Paenibacillus sp. OSY-SE
ATCACTGCTGCAAGCAACCCCGTCTTACGCCAAGTCGGCGCCGCTAACTCCAGTAACAACCGTTTATGTGGATGACCGCCCGCTTGGGCTTCCTGCCCAACCGCTACTGCTAGACGGGACAACGCTCGTCCCTATGCGTCAGTTGTTTGAGGCGCAAGGAGCTGTGCTTTCCTGGAACGGAGCCAGCAAAACCGTAACAGCAACCA
>NZ_ALKF01000064.1:0-232 GCF_000283315.1 Paenibacillus sp. OSY-SE
TTCTTCAAAGGAAGAGCCGGGATGAAGGTAATGATTGAGTGAAATACGAAATGCAACTACTGCTATCCCTGCAAACACTCCCGATAATGCAGGTGGAATATGACGTATAGATAACAGAAAGAAAAAAAATACGGGCGTACCAAAGCTGAGACGAAATGTATTATCGAACGGGTGAATATTCAACTCACCTGCTAGGGGTACAAAGATAAGCATCAGCAGGAAAAGAAGGGTA
>NZ_ALKF01000065.1:0-238 GCF_000283315.1 Paenibacillus sp. OSY-SE
GCATGGGCCAGATATCCTCCGAAGGAATAGCGTCCGATCCAGTTTAGCATACGACGAAACGGCTCGGAACGCTGGTCTTTTTGCAGATGAAGTAGCAGCCCATACAACAAAAGCAACTGCGAGACAATCAGTACGAAGGTGCTTGGCTTCAGATAGGTAGAAATATTGAGATTGATCGTATCGCCCGACTGGATCAGCATCGTATGGCCCATGAGCATGAACAGACCAATAAAAACAA
>NZ_ALKF01000066.1:0-240 GCF_000283315.1 Paenibacillus sp. OSY-SE
TTCATCCCATGATGACCAATCAGGAAGTCTCCTATATTGTCTCTTCCATACGGGCTATCGTGGAAAACATCATAACCTGGCAAAAAGATTATACCTATCAACCGGAATCAAACGAATGGCGATCTATGAATGAACATCACAAAATAGACATCAGCAAATGGTTCAACTTTAGCAATTAAAAGACTCTTGTCCGTTTCCTTCTTTCAAAATACTCATAAGCTACACTGTAAGATTACTATA
>NZ_ALKF01000067.1:0-318 GCF_000283315.1 Paenibacillus sp. OSY-SE
ACTTGATGCTGTTGAATGGCCTGTGTCCATTCGGTCAACGATAGATTCCCTGGAGGCAAAATGGCCAGAGCAGCTCCATTCAGCAAGCTGCCCCAAATCTCGAACGTTGCCGCGTCGAACGATATCGTCGAGCCTTGCAGAAATACGTCCTTGCTGCTGATGTCCACATAATTGGCAGCGACAACGAGCCGGACCACCCCTCGATGCGTGACGCACACTCCTTTCGGAATTCCCGTCGATCCAGATGTATAGATGATGTAGGCCACATCGTCCGCGGTCGCCGCCGTATCTGTCAAGTTCGGCCAGCTTCCTTCCAGA
>NZ_ALKF01000068.1:0-245 GCF_000283315.1 Paenibacillus sp. OSY-SE
TATGGGGGAGACGGGACAGACCTTGCGGGAGAACGGATTGGTTGAGCAGATTAGCATACTGGATATTCCCAGTCGTTTGATTGCCAACCGGGTCAGTTACCGGATGAAAAATGGTCCGATTCAGGCATTGTGTGATCGATTGCATCAGGTGATCCCAACTGAAGTAGTACCGAAGGATTAAAGGAACGGAGCAACGGGTCAGGACATTCTGCAAGCAAGCAGCAGGTAGGGGGAATGAGCAAATG
>NZ_ALKF01000069.1:0-250 GCF_000283315.1 Paenibacillus sp. OSY-SE
GCGCGGCGGATGGCAGCACGGCGTATAAAGCGTTGGCCCCGGCAGACGAGCGGGCGCATTACCCGCTGTCCTCGGCCCAAAAACGGCTGTACGTCTTGCAGCAGCTGGAGGGGGCTGAGCTGAGCTACAACATGCCGGTGGCGCTGCATCTCGAAGGAGCGCTGGATCGGGTACGGCTGGAAGCGGCGCTGCAAGCGCTCATCGCCCGCCATGAATCGCTGCGCACTTCGTTTGCCGTCGTGGACGGCGA
>NZ_ALKF01000070.1:0-223 GCF_000283315.1 Paenibacillus sp. OSY-SE
GTTTTGACTCTGGTTACAGGGTTTGCATTATTGATCTTTAGTTTGTTCCTGTCGCTAACCACAGGTATATTTCCTATCAGCTATGCAGAGTTTTGGGAAGTGTTGTTTTCTTCCAATCCTGATCCCCTATTGAAGGAAGTTGTATACCAAACTCGTTTGCCATTTGCCTTGGATATGTTGTTGCTCGGAGGAGGTCTGGCCGTTTCAGGCACTCTTTTACAAC
>NZ_ALKF01000071.1:0-276 GCF_000283315.1 Paenibacillus sp. OSY-SE
CTTTTTCCGTTTCGGCTGTTTGGTGTGGTTTTGGCTTTCACTTCGTGTTTCTCGTAGCCCAGATGCGTGTCAAGCTCCGCCTCCAGCATCTCCTGGATCGTCTCGGCAACAGCTCTTTCAAGGCGTTTTGTGCATCCTGAGCCGTCACTAGCTTATTCTCTTTAATGAATTCCCGTAGTTGCTGTTTCGTCCAAAGTCCCATGTGTTCTCCCCAACCTTTCGTCTAGTTAAATTTTAATTGATTTTGGGAGTTTACACACTTTATTTTACAGACTC
>NZ_ALKF01000072.1:0-472 GCF_000283315.1 Paenibacillus sp. OSY-SE
GAGGAAATAGAGGGGGAGGTCGAACCCCCATATCCTTCCATATACTGCACGCATTCTCCACGCCGCCCCTGGAGGTTATCACTCCCATGTCTCAACGGGTCTATGCCCTCTCATTCCTTCGTTACACCTGTCCAAGGGGTGGAGGCCGGTCTAGCTAACGGTACGGGTCAGTGCCCTTTGGTTGAATACATCCGGTACTCTGTGCTTTCTTTTTGAAATCCCGCGAATAAGCCAAAATTCGTACGACGAAACGGTAGGATATTGCTTAAGCTGCTAGTTGAATTGGTATTGTTTTATGAGGTTTGTAGGCTTCACGGCTCCGAGCCATTCCAACGAGTATTCGAGCTAATTTACCACATAGCTTCATAAGAGACCTCATTTTCTTCATCTTTTTTACCTGTACATTGTACGCGTGCATGGCTTTGAATTCCGGATTGTTCGCCACTAAACTCATGGTCATCATGAAGATGAA
>NZ_ALKF01000073.1:0-327 GCF_000283315.1 Paenibacillus sp. OSY-SE
TGCTCCACCCCGCGCTATTGATGATAAATATGGTGGACACTAACGGGTTCGAACCGCTGACCCCCACCCTGTCAAGATGGTGCTCTCCCAGCTGAGCTAAGTGTCCATATGTATGCTCTATGGTGACCCGTAGGGGATTCGAACCCCTGTTACCTCCGTGAAAGGGAGGTGTCTTAACCCCTTGACCAACGGGCCTCAGTAAAGTCCTAACTGGCGGAGAGAGAGGGATTCGAACCCTCGAGACGCTTGTGACGCCTACACGATTTCCAATCGTGCTCCTTCGACCAGCTCGGACATCTCTCCAGATGGCTCCCCGAACAGGACTCG
>NZ_ALKF01000074.1:0-205 GCF_000283315.1 Paenibacillus sp. OSY-SE
AGGGTCGTTCTGCATCTTTTCAAGCTGTTTGCGAAGATAATAAGCACCGATGAAAAATCCCCCGACCAAGCCAACAATCAGGGTAATAATCGGAATGACAATATTCCACACCACGAAGTCGTCACCTCTGTATATTTATATGAGACATCTTGAATTACACGAACCTATCATAGCAAAACATGGGACAGCTAGCAAATTACTTTTT
>NZ_ALKF01000075.1:0-224 GCF_000283315.1 Paenibacillus sp. OSY-SE
AACAAGCTTAATATCGTGATATTTATCATTGAAAAAACACGTATCTTCAACGCTCTAATGCATTACATTGAATTGACCAATGTTCAGTAAAATGAATCTCCTTCCTTTCCATTTCATGTCTAATAATGTCTGCTAATTAGCAGTTGTATTTAGACGTTTTTTGTCATACAATGCATCTAATGCTACGGACTCGGTCTTAGAAACAGTAAGGTTTGGACGGCAAA
>NZ_ALKF01000076.1:0-209 GCF_000283315.1 Paenibacillus sp. OSY-SE
AGCGCGGCGATGCTTAAGCCGAAAATAGGGGCTGCAGGCAGATTGAAACTGCGGTTTATTTGATATTTCAAGCGGAGAAGGGCGTCAATCCCCGTTCCCCCAAGTCAGATAATTAAAATAGGATTATCAATGGTTGCTACTCTGATCTTATCGCTTACGATCCCTCCGCCGAGTGATACGTCTAATTGTTGGATATGCTCTCTAACTAC
>NZ_ALKF01000077.1:0-203 GCF_000283315.1 Paenibacillus sp. OSY-SE
CATGAAACATATGAATTACTATTCATATTTTCCTAGTTAAACACGATATATAGGAAGGTGAAATAATATAGTAAGGGGCATATTATGAAAAGCAAAGTCAAAAAAAGAATGGGATTACAATCCAAACTCTACTTCATCTTGCTCATTCCTTTAGTTGTGATTGGCGTCATGATTCTGTGGACGACCAAACTATCTATTCAGAA
>NZ_ALKF01000078.1:0-319 GCF_000283315.1 Paenibacillus sp. OSY-SE
ACTTCGCCACGACCGCCATATTCACAATATTCTCTTGGCAGGGGCAGCAGGAATTGAACCCACACTAACGGTTTTGGAGACCGCTGTTCTACCTTTAAACTATGCCCCTATATAAGTGGTGGAGGATGATGGATTCGAACCACCGAACCCGTCCGGGAACAGATTTACAGTCTGCTGCGTTTGGCCACTTCGCTAATCCTCCACAATATCAGTGCCGGCGAAAGGAGTCGAACCCTCGACCTACTGATTACAAGTCAGCCGCTCTACCAACTGAGCTACACCGGCTCAAAGCCTTGTATGGTGGCTCGGGACGGAATCG
>NZ_ALKF01000079.1:0-265 GCF_000283315.1 Paenibacillus sp. OSY-SE
GATCCTCCACTGGGGAACTGCTCCAGCAACCTGAAAGTGTACAGCACATCAGGAGAGCCATCAATCCGAGTAATCCTGACTGGACTCTCTTCATGACCCCACCCCTCTCCAGCGAGAAATAAGCAGCAGGGGCAGTGGAAGTAGCGCGAATAAAGCGAACGCTACATTTCCGATAACCGTTCCAAAAGAAAATAGCTCATTCAAGTTTTTCGGAATTTGGGACAAGAGGTAGATAAACGGAAGCAAAATGAACAACATCTGGGAA
>NZ_ALKF01000080.1:0-203 GCF_000283315.1 Paenibacillus sp. OSY-SE
ATGAAGGGGGGGACTTAGGGAAATACCAATTTCAAATTTGAAAGGAATCGTCCATTATGTATTTATTTATTATTAGTGCTGAGGTTTTATTTTGGGTTTTTGTTGTTGCAGGGTTAGTCGCAACGTATATGTTTGGGTTGAAGAAATTAGGGGGCCTTCTTTTACTCTTTACCCCAATTATTGATATCCTGTTGCTGATTGCG
>NZ_ALKF01000081.1:0-597 GCF_000283315.1 Paenibacillus sp. OSY-SE
CCAATTCCGCCACCCCGGCGTAAATGTATGTATTAGCATCAATCAATATATCATCTTTCTTCACTAATCGTCAACCGTAGCATCCGATAAAAACTTCGCCATTATGTGGAATCAACACTGCAGGCCGCCGCTGAGACGCTTCGTTAAGCTATCTAGGCGGGGGGGCTCTTTCTTCTCCCTTTTTTTTAAAATGTAGAGAACAATTCGAAGAATAGCCATAATAGAACATCCAGTTATGAGTACTATGATTTTCAAAGTATCATTATTAGAGAAATAACCAAAAAACGGATACAATAACGACTGAAAAGCCAATGATATACCATATTTTCTTTATCATAACTTTCATCTCCGCATTCATTAACATAAGGAACTGCGACATGAATAACCCTTGCTTTGAATCCAATCGGGGAACAGAGGAGAGCATGAGCCGCTGCAAACTACAGGAAACCGCGTTTAGTGATAGCTTAAATATTGCTTAATGATAAGAAAAAAAGCCCTAACGTGGATTTTACCACATAGGACTTCTTATAAATTTCGAATTAATAACACTTTTCTAAAGTGTTGATATGCCGAGGACCGGGATCGAACCGGTACGGT
>NZ_ALKF01000082.1:0-260 GCF_000283315.1 Paenibacillus sp. OSY-SE
CTCCCAGCTGAGCTATGGCCCCAAATGAGGTATAAAGTTAGTATGGTGGGCCCTAGTGGACTCGAACCACCGACCTCACCCTTATCAGGGGTGCGCTCTAACCAGCTGAGCTAAGGGCCCTCAGAGCAGTTCAGAAGAACTGCCCATGAGCAATGCGCTCTGCTTGGCAACGTCCTACTCTCCCGGGACCCTGCGGTCCAAGTACCATCGGCGCTGGAGGGCTTAACGGTCGTGTTCGGGATGGGTACGCGTGGAACCCC
>NZ_ALKF01000083.1:0-230 GCF_000283315.1 Paenibacillus sp. OSY-SE
CTTTCGCGTTCAGTTTTCAGGGTGCAAGCTTTGTTGAACTGCCAAGCGCAGCGAAGGCAAAGGCACACAGCACTTGGCGGTGCTGACCTGAACTTAAGTTGGCGAGTAAATACGAGCCGACATCTGTTTGGTGGCGATAGCGGAGGGGTTCCACGCGTACCCATCCCGAACACGACCGTTAAGCCCTCCAGCGCCGATGGTACTTGGACCGCAGGGTCCCGGGAGAGTAG
>NZ_ALKF01000084.1:0-259 GCF_000283315.1 Paenibacillus sp. OSY-SE
TTACACTGTGCATATACTTCTTAGAGCGTTTTGGACTTATGATAGATCAATCTGTCCCCCCAGGAGGTGTCCTGTTTTTTTAATGGTAAGACAGCATGAGCGACTTTTATATGTGCTATCTTCTTTTAAAATATGAGCTCAGATAAGGAGGAATTTACATGTTTAAACTTGGTGATCGTTCAAAAAATGGCTTTAACGCTATAAGACTCGGTGTTTCTTTTGTTTTTGCTTCTTCTTGTCTTATTGGAACCGCTTACGC
>NZ_ALKF01000085.1:0-218 GCF_000283315.1 Paenibacillus sp. OSY-SE
GATTATCCGTTACTTTAGCTGGGTCACGGACGATGGCGGTTACTTCATGCCCTCTGTCTAATGCTTCTTTTACGATATTACTTCCTGCTTTACCGCCTGCACCAATAACTGCAATTTTCATAATAGAATAGCCTCCTGCAAAATAATTTGGATGATTTATTGGCTTAATTCATGCGTTGTATGATGTTCATACTTGAACCTTAATATGTAACAATTAT
>NZ_ALKF01000086.1:0-216 GCF_000283315.1 Paenibacillus sp. OSY-SE
CCTTCCGGGCAGCAACTTGATGTCTTGAAAGTAACGGGAAACGTGAATGGGCTGTAATAGCACTGATTCATCATATGAGGACATATATACCTTGGTGATTGACGGACAATGTGAAATGTTGACACAAAACTTGTAAAGGAGGAATGAACAATCATGAATATCTATGACAAAGCCCATGATTTAGCAAAAGCATTGAAAGAAAGCAAAGAGGTAGAG
>NZ_ALKF01000087.1:0-286 GCF_000283315.1 Paenibacillus sp. OSY-SE
GAGTCCACACAGTAGGGGAACGGCATTCGATTAGCAATACAGGGTAAATAATCGGTTGTAACATCAAAAACCTTTGCTAAAGATTATTAAATGATTAATTTCAGGCCGTGCTACATTTCGCTCCCAATTAGAAACAACCTGTTTAGTTACCCCGATTTTATTAGCAAGTTCCTCTTGTGTCCATTTATGGAGTAGTCTTAAATTTCTACATTGGTGTCCCAAAGTATTCATGAGTTCACCTCTATTGAGAATATCAAATAGGTTTTAACCCGACCCATATGCTTAC
>NZ_ALKF01000088.1:0-228 GCF_000283315.1 Paenibacillus sp. OSY-SE
CTTAAAAAGTATCTGTCTTTAAATGTTTGAATATTAAATCCATTGTTCATAAGTTCATCTTCAGATGAATGGATAGCTGTCTTTAATATTTCTATTTGTTTATTAAGTTGCTCTAATTTCTTGATTTCTTTATGAATTTCTTCATTTTTCTGTTCCAAGTAAAATTTAAGGTAATTAGTATCGGCTTTAGCAAATAAAGCTTTAATTTCTTTGACACTTACATTACTT
>NZ_ALKF01000089.1:0-204 GCF_000283315.1 Paenibacillus sp. OSY-SE
AATAGGTTGCCAGCATAATTTCAAAACTAACATAACCATCATAAATTAGAACATGTGACTTCATTTATACACCCACTAACAATTTTTTAGTTTAAGTCCGTTAAAAGCGTCTTTAGGAAGATTACATATAGTCAGAATATATCATCTTGAAGAGTTTAAATCCATATTTTACAGAAATATCAATAAGTTTTGGTAATCTAACTT
>NZ_ALKF01000090.1:0-203 GCF_000283315.1 Paenibacillus sp. OSY-SE
GGTTTTTTTTTTTTAATGATACGGCGACCACCGAGATCTACACTCTTTCCCTACACGACGCTCTTCCGATCTAAAAAGTTTTGTCCCAAGCTCTTTTTGAACGAAAAACCGTGCTTTTGAATAATCAGATCGGAAGAGCACACGTCTGAACTCCAGTCACCTTGTAATCTCGTATGCCGTCTTCTGCTTGAAAAAAAAAAATA
>NZ_ALKF01000091.1:0-277 GCF_000283315.1 Paenibacillus sp. OSY-SE
TTGTATTGGAGCACTCGTAAAACAAATCTCAACCAAGCCGAGAAACTGAAATGGATAAAATTTTCAGACTGTTTTTCAGGTTTTCTCGTGTTTGGGCTGATGGAAATCAAAAACAAGCAAAAATTTCGATGATTTATCATTCCGACCCAAATATCAATTATTCCGGGCTTGGTGAAGATGGCAAGGCTGTCGAACGTAAACAAACCAGTGTTGGGAAACAAATATGGGGCAAATTTGCAAGGCACATTTATGACAAGTATTTGTGGCGCCACATTTG
>NZ_ALKF01000092.1:0-214 GCF_000283315.1 Paenibacillus sp. OSY-SE
GTGCTCAAAAGGGAACTTTTTAAACAACCTAATTAAATCTGTGTTTAAAAAGGTAACTTTTCAGCACCGAGAAGGTTGCAAGAATCCGAAGAAGGAGGAGCGGAGTGTAGGCAAGACTACATGAGCACCGGACTTCGAGGGTGAATGCAAGATTCGATGTCGGATAAGCTGCAGTGTTAACTTCGTGCTCAAAAGGGAACTTTTTAAACAACCT
>NZ_ALKF01000093.1:0-2009 GCF_000283315.1 Paenibacillus sp. OSY-SE
CAAACAGCCGAAACGGAAAAAGCAAGAAAACGGTAGTCAGCGAGTACGGCGAACAGGAAATCATGGTTCCGCGTGATCGTTTGGGTGAGTTTGAGCCGCTGGTCGTGAAGAAGCATCAGTCGAATGTGACAGGCATTGAGGATCAAATCGTTGCGCTATATGCCAAAGGCGTTAGCACTCGGGATATTCAAGATCATCTTCAGCACCTGTACGGCCTTGAGGTTTCTCCAACTCTCATTTCCAATGTTACGAATAAGATCGTTCCACTCATCAAAGAGTGGCAGAATCGACCACTGCAAGGTGTCTACGCCGTTGTCTTTCTAGATGCTATCCACTTTAAAGTCAAGCAGGACGGAGCCATTGTGAACAAAGCAGCCTACATGGTCATAGGGATCGATCTGGACGGAAATAAGGATGTGCTGGGCATGTGGATCGGCGAGAATGAGTCCGCTAAGCTCTGGCTCAGCGTCTTAAATGAGCTGAAAAACCGAGGCGTCCAGGACATTCTCATTACCTGTGTGGACAACCTGAACGGTTTCTCCCAAGCCATCGCCGCTTGCTACCCGCAGACGGAGAATCAGAAGTGTATTATTCACCAGATTCGCAACCCAACCCGTTACGTCTCCTACAAAGATTTGAAAAAGGTAACGGCTGACCTGAAGCCGATCTACAAGGCTGCAACCGAGGAAGCCGCACTTGTCGAACTCGATCGGTTCGAAGAAATCTGGGGAACGAAATACCCCCTCATTATCCAGTCATGGCGTAAGAATTGGGATGAACTAGCAACCTTTTTCAAGTATCCCCCGGAGATCCGTAAGCTCATCTACACCACCAACATCATCGAGAGTTATCACCGTCAGCTTCGCAAAGTAACGAAGGGAAAGAGTATTTTTCCAAGCGACGAAGCGCTGCTTAAGATGCTCTATCTGGCCACTATGGACGTAGTCCGTAAATGGACAGGCCGTGTTCAAAATTGGGGACAAATGCTTCTTCAGTTGTCCGTTTTCTTTCCGGACCGCGTTGGCCAGCACTTACGCTAAACAGGGGTTTACACAAAAATCTTGACAGACCCACGGAGAGAGATACCATACCATTTATCCATTCATGACACAAACCTCCGGGATTTGGTATTCTCTTATTAAAGAGGACGAAGGGGTGGTATATGCCTCTTTTTGCGACTCTGATTTTAAACACATCCAAGATGATACTGCACTTCCGTATTGGATAAATGATGAAGACATTAAATATCATTTAACACCACTTATAATCAAAAAAGATTTTGAAGAAGATGTTAAAAAAATAATCTCATATCTTATTGAACAGTCCCCAATAAAAACTGTAATGCTTTTGGCAAGGTATCAGAGTGAAGACAGAGAAATAATATGTGGTGTTATGTCGCCGGACGAATTTTGGACTCTATTAGAAGAGGGAAAGGTTTTGTTTAATACCTGCTTTGTTTAATACCTGCTATATAATTCGTCAAGATTAATGCGATTGCCGAAATGACCTTGAGGGCGGTAATCCTCAAGGTCATCTTTTTACCCCCACCCAGTGCCGAATGAATCGGGCGGTTATGTCCAAACGAACTTAATCATCATCAGCCCACTATGATATTCCCCTAATTTGTTCGCACGTAAAAAGTGTTGAATAATACACCCTTTATAAAACATACCAGTCGCCTACGATGATGACACTTAATAAAATCACGATCATGGATCCGAACGGACATCAAATCGAAAAGTGGTTCGATCCGTAAGGAGATGTTCTGAACCGTTATACGTAAGATATCTGGGGCAATCCATTAACCCAGGAGGAGCAAGTACCGAATATCGGGAGAGTACTGGGACACAGATACGAATCTACAGTATTTGCTCGCAAGATGGTATGATCCGAGTATAGGGCGGTTTATTAATAAGGATACGTATGAAGGGGATCTAGGGAATCCCCTTAGTTTGAATTTGTATACGTATGTGGCCAACAAGCCGTCGAAGTTTATTGACCCTAGCGGG
>NZ_ALKF01000094.1:0-2015 GCF_000283315.1 Paenibacillus sp. OSY-SE
CACGAGCCGCAATCCGATCTTCGATGCGATGCTCGTGCTGCAGAACATGGATCAGGCGGAGCTTGAGCTCCCCGATCTCCAGTTGACTCCGTATCTTATGGAGGACACGATAGCCAAGTTTGACTTGACGCTCATCGTAACCGAGCAGCGGGAGGGCTTTTCCTGCAGCTGGGAATATTCAGCCGCTTTATTTACAGAAGAGACTATCAGACGTTGGGCGGAACATTTTACAGAGCTTCTGCGCCATGTGTCGAGCCAGCCTGAAGCGGCATTGGGAGCAGCCCCTCTGCTGACAGCAGCGCAGGAGCGTCAATTGATGCAGGAGTTTAATCCGGCCCGGATAGATCTTGTCAGCAGCAAGACACTACTCGAGTTATTCGAAGAACAAGCGCTGCGGCATCCGGACCGTACGGCAGTCGTTTTCGACAACCATGAAATGAGTTATGCCGAACTGAATGATCGTGCCAGCCGTCTTGCTCAGACGCTGAAGCAGCGAGGCGCCGGACCCGAGGACATTGTCGGCGTTCTCGTGACCCGCTCTGCCTGGATGGTTGTGGCTGTATTGGCAGTCTGGAAATCGGGCGGTGCCTATTTGCCGCTGGATGCCGATTATCCAGCCGAACGGATTGCGTATATGCTCGAAGAAAGCGGGGCCCGCCTGCTTCTGACAGAGCGGGAGTACGGCGAGGAATGGGAGGCAGCATATGACGTTTTATACTTGGAAGTCGATGCTGCAGCAGTTACAGAAGGTATTTCACTGCAACTGCCCATGCCCCAACATTTGGCCTATGTTATTTTTACATCGGGCACGACGGGCAAACCGAAGGGTGTCATGATCGAACATGGACATCTAATGGAGAGAATTTTTGCATGGAACCAAGCTTATAGTCTGAACTTACAGGAAGTCCGGCTGCTGCAGATGGCCAGTTTCTCCTTCGATGTGTTTGTCGAAGATATGGCCCGGGCACTTCCTTTCGGAGGGTCGATGGTCATTTGTCCAAGCGAGCTGCGTCTGCAGCCCGCGGCCATAGCTGGATTGATCCGCACGCATGCGATTACGCTGCTTAACTCGACACCGTCCTTAGTGATGTCCATTATGAAATACATCGATGAGCGACAGGTGGACGTACCGTCTCTGCGACTGCTGATTTTGGGCGGCGACCGTTGTCTCAATCCTGATTTTCACTGGCTGCTTGAACGGTTCGGACAGAGGATGCGGATTATCAACTGCTATGGGGTAACCGAAGCGACCGTTGACTCTTCCTTCTATGAGTGGACAGGGGCACCGGAACAGTATCCGTTAACACCATCGGGGCACGTACCGATCGGAAAACCGTTTCAGAATGTGAGGCTTTATGTCGTAGATCCTCAACATGGCAAGCTGCAGCCAGTCGGAGTATATGGAGAGCTGTTCATCGGCGGTGCAGGCGTAGGACGCGGATATGTGAACAGACCGCAGCTGTCCGAGGAAAGGTTTATTCCGAGTTCCTTTATGGAAGGAGAACGGTTGTATAGAACCGGGGATCTGGTGCGCTGGTTGCCAGATGGCAGTCTCGAATTTGCCGGCCGCAATGACCACCAAGTAAAAATTCGCGGATACCGGATCGAACTGGGAGAGATTGAACAACACCTTGCCGAGCTTGAAGGGGTTACGGAATCGGCAGTCGCCGCTTGGGAGTTGGAGCAGGGGGACCTCGAATTGTGCGCCTATGTGGTCACGAGCGAAGAAACGGAGGTTTCATCCCTGCGTAAGGCCCTGTCTGCACGGCTTCCGGGCTTCATGGTTCCATCGCGCTTCGTACAGCTGGAAGAGCTTCCGCTGACACCGAATGGGAAAGTGGACCGCCGGGCGCTGCCGAAGCCGTCGGGAAGCGGATCCGCTGCTGGATATACAGCGCCGCGAACCGAAGCAGAAGCGAAGCTGGCGCTGTTGTGGCAGGATGTGCTGGGTGTCGGGCGCGTAGGCATCCACGATAACTTCTTCGAGCTGGGAGGCCATTCCTTGAAGGCCATGA
>NZ_ALKF01000095.1:0-2086 GCF_000283315.1 Paenibacillus sp. OSY-SE
TGGAAATTACCATCAACAGTGATTGTGTCGCTGACTGATCCCTTCAATGTTCCGACCATTTGGTTGCCATAGGTCAATTTGGATTCCCAGTTGGAGAACTCGTTTTTGCCAACGGTGACCTTGGATGACGTGGAATGTTCCTTGTCAGTGTTCTTGAGAACGAAGCTGGCTTTTGTTTGGTCTTTCTTGTGTCCAGGCACGAAGATACCTTGCAGGGAAACATCAGCGTTGGTGGTTTCAAACTTGTGGGCAACCTTTCCGTTCAGTTCAATCTTCAATCCAGTTGAAAGTTCCAATTTGTTTGTAAGTTTGGAAGCTTCGCCTTCAATTTCGCGTTTCATTTCAAGAAGAACAGATTTTTGGTTGGCAACAGCATACATTGAAGTCTCATAGTCATGCGGTGCTTTCTGGCTGTACTTGTTGTCCAACGTGAATTCAGCCTTTTGGTTGTTGTATTCGAGACCAGCGTCGACGTTGATAATTTTTTTTCCAAACTCGCCGTTCAAGCGACTGGCTGCGTTGAACTTTCCAAGCTTCAATCCGTTCTTCATCTTGATCAATTCCTTGTCACTCCAGTCGGCGAACTGGTTCCACTCGAGCTTGTTGGTCTTTGTGTTCAAATCCTTGTCCCAGATGATGGTCAAATCGTTGCCTACGTTTTTGTCGGTGAACTTGGCTGCGTAGACGAGTTTTCCGTTGGCCATCGCGTATTGCGGGCTGGTCAGCAGCAGATCACTCTCGAGTTGGCCTTGCTGGTAGCCGACGGCTCCGACAACAGTGACGGTGTTTGATCCTTGTTGGAATTTCAGGTTGGCGCTGATTTTTGGTCCGTTGACTTCGATGTAACCATCAACGACAGTGACGAAGGAGTCTTTTCCGAACTTGACTTGCCTGAGAGTGTACTTGACACCGTTTGCGGTCTTTTCTTCGATGATCTTGCCATCCAAGTATGTCAAATCGCTGTTCAACTTGAGAATCGGGACGATTTCTTTGCCGTTGCGCTTGAATCCAATATCGTACTTGTAGCTTCCGCCCAAGTAGTTGCCGCTGAAGTAAAGTTTCTTCTCGTTGTCCTGGTTGACAAAACCGGCGGCGGCATCGATCTTGAACGGACTGTTGGCTTGCACCGGCACCGAAAGATCGAATCCACCCATGAAGTGATCGGGCTTGAAGCTTGACAGAAGTTTCAGGGCTGTTAAGCGCTCCTTTCCGCCCTTTGGTGTGTTATAGTAGAAGTTGACGCCGGGGCTGGCAGGATCCTTATCATCAAATTCACCACGGAACGTGATTGCATCGACCATCTCCAGACGGATGTTGATCTTGTTGTTTCCATGCAACGGCCAGTGTGCGTTTTCTGTGATGTTCATTGGAGTGTAGTTGACATAAGTGCAGAAAGTGAAACCAGTCATGAACTCGACTTGATCGAAGCACAGCTCAGTTTCGCGGTCAATTACACTCTTGAACTTGACTGGAACCTTGACGACTTCACGGCCGCTTTCTTGCGAAACGGTGGAGATCTGGTGGGTCAAGTCGATGACGTATTGATCCTGCACTGTTGGCACTGAAGTAATGACGACGTTCCTGCCGCCTTGAATCTCGATAGTTGTGTTAGCACCGGTGTTTGTGTAGATGGTTCCTGAGACTTCCAATGCAGTTTCGTAGGCGTAGGCGCCGAATCCAAGCTGGCCGGAGATGAAAATGTTGGCGGTTGGGCTGAACTGGAGGTTGACCTTGGAGTTCATTGGGTTGTCGATGATTTGCTTGACGTCAATCGAGCCTTGAAGGTCGACCTTGACAGCGGACGATCCAGTGCTGGTCAACTTGAACGGCAGACCAAGTGCGGTTGGGTAAACGATCTCAGCGTCAAGCCAGAGTGCGTGGTTCTCAAAGTTGTACTGGAAGTTCTTCAACGAGTCGACACCCTTGCTGAATTCCGAGGCGAACAGCTTGATGAGGTCAGCGGGTGTGGCGGGAATGTTCTGACTCATCGACAAGAAGTAAAGTTCCGATCCGAAGACCTTCACGGACAAATCGACATCCGGTTCACGGTCGAAGATCGACGACATCTTGACGCCCTTGTCGAAAG
>NZ_ALKF01000096.1:0-2449 GCF_000283315.1 Paenibacillus sp. OSY-SE
CTTTAGCCGTGTGGAGTGTCAACGAAGGGAAGTGTGATGAAAATGTCCATGAAAACACGATGTGAAGTGATTCATCCCCAGGTTACCTGCCCTTCGTTCTCCGAAGGCCAGACCGACGGTCATCAAGCGATAGCCAGTTGTCTAACTTCGCGCACAACCAACCATGATTGCCTGCGATTGGAATGAAACACGTCCGGGGCGCTAGAAATCGATTTGGTCGAACACAACGGCGAATCGTCGCTCGACTCAAACGTAGAATGAAAAACAAGTAGAAAATTGATCTAATTTGTCGGATATGTGGAATCTATGATATCCTTAAAGGGTGAACGGATCGAGGAGTAGATAATTCGAGATGATACCGATTTCAAAACAACGTAGAGAAAGAAAAAATCCACATTATCCACATTATCAAAGAATAGCTACAATGGATGATGGAGACACGATACAGAATGAAAGAGGCGCATCACATGTTTAATGAGATCGAAAAAGAAGCAGTTTATAATGTCATTCATAAAAGAAGAGACATTCGGAATTTTCTTCCGAATCCTGTACCTAAAGAGATTATCGACCGAATTTTACAAGCGGCACACCATGCACCCTCTGTAGGATTTATGCAGCCATGGAATTTCATTATAGTGGATTCTATGGAAGTCAAAGAGAGATTAGCTTGGGCGACAGAAAAAGAAAGACGAGCTTTGGCGATTCATTACGAAGAAGAGCGCGCTACCCAATTTTTAAGTTTAAAAATTGCAGGAATTAAAGAGGCGCCCTTAACGATCTGTGTCACCTGTGATCCAACAAGCGGGGGCTCGCATGTACTAGGACGAAATTCGATTCCGGAGACGGATATTCTTTCTACAGCATGTGCAATCCAAAATATGTGGTTAGCGGCGTGTGTAGAAGGTTTAGCCATGGGATGGGTAAGTTTTTACAAAAAAAATGATGTTCGAGATATTTTGCAAATACCTCCGCACATTGACCCTGTTGCTTTAATTTCCATTGGATATACGGACGACTACCCTTCTGCTCCCATTTTAGAACAAGTGAAGTGGGAAAAACGAAAATCTCTTGAAAATCTAATATTTCATAATAAATGGGGAGAACAATAAGCGAATGGATTGTAACAAGCTATAGTTATTTAGCTTGTTACTTCTCATCGGCTTTGGTCTGGGCAATTTTGAACATATTACGGTACGAGCAAGGGAAGCGGAAAATTTGACTTAGCCGCTCGATTCATTCGTCACTGGGTGGGGGTAAAGGATTGCCGCCCTCAAGGTCTTAAATTTATTGAAAAACAACATGAAACAAGAACACTTTTTACTGTCAGTTAAAGAGAGCAGGTAGTACTCGAATGATTTCTCCCTCATACGCATCCTCATTTATAAACCGCCCAATCTCCGCCTTATAATACCGCGCTTGCGCAAAGTACAGCCCGTTCTCCTCATACGGATAGTCCGTATAGGCGAAGTTCACGGCTCGACCAACTTGCGGCTGTGTTAGCAGTAGGCCAAATTCATCGTAGCTGTACGCCTCCGTCAGTTTGCCTTTCGGATCCTGAATCCCAATAATGCTCCCCAGATGATCACAGGAATAGCCCCCGCCCTCTCCGTTGCTGTGCTTCTCGTGCAAACGATCCAGGCAGAAGCTGTACTTTCCTACAGCTTCTGCCCCTCGTATACCGCCAACACATCATTGTACGCCGGGGGCAGGTGAATTACAAAGTCGTACGTTTTCCCGGCTGTTTTGCTCTGAGCGCGCGCGCCTAAGCCGTCATAGCGGTACTCAGATATTTTTTTCCATCCTCTACGACCTTCACAAGCCAGTTCGTCTCGTCGAACGTGAAGCTCTCCAGCGCTTTGCTGCCCTGCGTGACCCTGGTAAGATTTCCACGCCGGTCATACTCATACTGGTTTGGCGCTCCTCCTGCTTTTTCCTCCAGCAACTGGTTCGCTGCATTGTAGGAATAGGTAACCGAGCCACCTGATCCGGTTTTCTCGATCTGGCGGCCTTTTTGCTATTTCAAAATTGTATTTTATTGGATAATCAACAGGCTTTCCGGGCATTTCCGGGATGAAAAATGAGTAGCAGTTATCCTGCTAATTCCTTTAATTTTCCCACATTTTCAAGGAGCAAAGATCACGGATTCAGGTTACTATTTTCTCCTATGTGATGGTAAGACCAGTGGAATTGTTCATTATTCGCCGGGTATTGACAAAAAGGGTTTGGAATTGAAAATGGCTAAAATCGCGGCTTCGATTTTGCGATTATCTTGCCTGCCATCCGCTGTAACCTGTCAATCGTCTGTGAAAATGTCACTTGTGTGATCAGAGGTCAGCCTTACCAGGTGAACTCTGCATAGCTATTATGTTGTGAATACATTGCATCTTGGAACGAACTTTTTTTTGTGGTACGCTTATTTTTAGTGGTATCATACGTGGTTTTCCACGGA
>NZ_ALKF01000097.1:0-2913 GCF_000283315.1 Paenibacillus sp. OSY-SE
CCGCTATGCGGGCGAGCAATTCGATCACACGACGGAGCAGTATTACCTGCGCGCAAGGTTCTATAACCCTGTAATCGCCCGGTTTACGCAGGAGGACGAGTACCGGGGCGACGGTCTGAATTTGTACGCGTATGTCGGAAACAATCCGATTAATTACGTGGACCCGAGCGGGTATATGTGCGAGGAAAAAGGAAATGTTTATGCTAAGGGTGGTAAGAATGAGGGGGATCTTGATACCATAAGAGGGTATAGGGGAAGAGATTTAACTAATTACCCAAAAGAATATCTTATAGATCCAAGGTTATTAGTTGAAATGAATTATAAAGGAAAGGGAGCCTCGGGAACTAACTCTGCTGGTTGGGAAAGAAACTCTAAAAAATTCTTCAAAGAATTGCTGAAGAGAAATCCAGAGTTTTGGAGTGAAGAGAATGCAACAGAAATTAGGAGAGGTAGAGCTCCAGTAGTTGATGAACACTTTATACAGCATTTCCCACAATATAAGAATTACTTAGAGGATCCATTTAGACACCACCATATTGGAGAAGGTGGTCAAGCTGCTGCCTTGCCACTCACCTTACATCCTGGCTACGGTGGAGTTCATAATATTGAAAAAGAATGGGGAATAACAGGTGTAGATGATACAATTGCAAGTAGATTAAATACCATACTAAGGAGATGAATCGGTATGCTGTCACCTTTTGAGTTTAGACAGAAATGGGATCCTGTGAAAAATGGAAAACTAATAAATTTTTCTTTTGTGGACCTAGAAGAGGTCTCACTTTCTACTGAAGTTAAAATGTTTTTAATAGAAGCTGGATTACCTGAATCTGCTTCTCCATACTTAGAATTTAGAACCTCGCAAAATTTGTCTTTTAAGAATTATAACAATTCAGAATCCATTGATGATTATTTTTGTATTGGTACTACAGGAGCAGGGGATTT
Organism: Paenibacillus sp. OSY-SE; assembly: GCF_000283315.1. Taxonomy (NCBI): domain Bacteria; kingdom Bacillati; phylum Bacillota; class Bacilli; order Caryophanales; family Paenibacillaceae; genus Paenibacillus; species Paenibacillus sp. OSY-SE. Next base: position 943 of record NZ_ALKF01000097.1, read on the forward strand.
TATTTGTGTAAAAACTTCAAGTGGTAATATAGTATATCTTGATAGTGGTAATCAAAATAGAGAAGTATTCATAAATTCTTCAATTAATCAATTTACTGAATGTCTACTGTTTTTTTCAAGCATGATAGATAAAGCAATCGAAACTAATGGTGAAGATGCGTATCTTGATAATAATATTCCATCTGAGTTGTTAGATTGGATTATGAATGAAATAACGCGAATAGATTCTCAGTCTTTACGAGAAGGTAATTTTTGGAATATTGAGCTTGAAGATTTAAAAAATGAATAGGTATACCAAAAGAATGGATTAGTACCGTTATGATTGCCCCCAAAAGTGTGATTGAAAATATTGTCTCTCATGGGGGCGCTCATATACTTAAATGCTTTATTAGGTTTCTCGTCAATGCTCATTGATTACTCAGATATAGAGGGTGAAGTCAGAATAACATTACTTAGTCAATTCAATATACTCCTCAAATTCGTGTGGAAAGATACTTAATGACTTAGGTAAAAAGTATGGTAGACACGATTATATTCCTGATGAACTTTGGAATAGCAGGGTATGCAGCTATGGAAATTAGTATTGGTGTTGCATAAAATGATGATTGCGATGAAACTAATTTTTACTTAGAGCTTGGATTCTACGAAGTAGTTAATTCTTGAAGTTAGGAAGTAATTTAGACAAGGTATGTCACTGGATAGTGATAGGACTTAATATATATTTTGATATTTAGCAATGTCATTTGAAGTGAAAGAAATTAGACTAAAAGTTCCATGTATACAAGTAACTAATAATAACTATAAATTTCTTTAAAATGTTTGAGAGCGACATAGTTTAACACTCGACGTCTCTATTCATAGGCTTATTCCAACTTGCAATTTAAGAGGGAATAAGCCTTTTCGATAAGGATGGCCGCGCCCAGCCGAATTGACTACCAGCGCGATTTGAACTTTGAAGTCTATGAAAGAGGCACCACGTAAAGCATTCTATGTCCGCGGGCATGACTTGCTGGCGCAGCCGGATGGCAGGGGAGATTCCTGCTACTACCTGAACATCCAGCACGGCGATGTCGCGCACATCACGAACCGCCTCGGCGGTATTGTAAACAGCTATGAGTACGACGCGTTCGGCGCACCCTATCCGCCACAGAAGGCATCCCGAACCGCTTCCGCTATGCGGGCGAGCAGTATGATCACACGACGGAGCAGTATTACCTGCGCGCGAGGTTCTATAACCCAGTAATCGCCCGGTTTACGCAAGAGGACGAGTACCGCGGCGATGGTCTGAATCTGTATGGCAGCGGAGTCAACGTCCCAATACGGATATGACGGGGACGGCCATATAACGAGCCTACGGGCGGCGAGTCAAGAAGGCCGCGACCTGATGCGGCACACCTATAGCTACGACAATAACGGCAACCAGATTGCCAAGATGGAGCATCATCAGCTAACCCTGTACGGCTACGACCGTCTGGACCACTTGCTGGAGGTGGATTACGGCAGCGGAGCGCAAGAGTCGTTCAGCTACGACCGTGCGGGGAACCGCATTCGCCGCGTGTTGGACGGTCAGACAACGAGCTATACCTATGACAGCCGCAATCGGTTGTTGTCGCTGTTAGATGAAGGCAACCGCCAAACCGAGTTTGAATACGATCGCCAGGGGAATATGGTCTCTGAACGTTCTGGCAGCGGCACCACGACCTATTCGTACGACGCGTTCAACCGGACCGCCAAGGTGGAGAAGCCGGATGGCAGCCATATCCGCCACTTCTATGACCCGGAGGGGCTGCGCAGCGGCATCCGCGAGAACGGCGTGACCAGCCGTTTCGTGTATGACGGATGGAACATGGTCAACGAGCTGGACGGGGAACATAACATCAAGGCGTTCTATGTCCGCGGCCATGAATGGCTGGCGCAGGTGGATGGCAAGGGAGATTCCTACTACTATCTGAACAACCAGCACGGCGATGT
>NZ_ALKF01000098.1:0-2982 GCF_000283315.1 Paenibacillus sp. OSY-SE
ACCTTCGCTTGGGCTACGTCCTCCTCATTATATTTACTAATTAAAGAACGTACGCGGGTAGCATGCAATGCTTAAAAAGGAGCCCTATCTTAATCTAAGCACTAAGAAAATACTTTATTTTATTTCTACATTTGATAAGACTTGCTGCTGGATGATTTCCAGGTAAGGGGCCTGCGAACTGCAAATGTGCAGTTGCACTTTTCAGGTTGTTGAGAAACCCCGCATGAAACAAAAAAGGGTGGAGGGTGCCCGCTGGAGAGACCTGGCGATCGCCTTTGAATCCGAGTCATCCCCGCACCGTCTCATCCCTAATGACTTGGATTCAACAGCGACGGAAGCGGATACCCCCACCATACCTGTTTCTTTTTACATTAATGGGTTTCTAAACAAGCTGACTTTTGCAGTCCAGCGTGACGAATGACGCAAAAGGGGAAGTATCAAATGTATAATTGCAGTTGGAGCCGCTCCCACTCATTCAAAAAGATACAGCCCGTAGGGGCGAGGTTAGAGCAAGCTCCAGATGGCAACCAATTTGTCAAAGCTCAAAATTCCGGGAATTAGGGTTCATAAAGAAATGTTCCTGCTTCAGCAAAAAAGCCAACGGAAACGCCAACCGTTGGCTGCGGATTTTTGATCATGATTACGTGCTGACCGTCAGCCCTTCGCTAGGCTCAATTGCCATGTCACCCCGAATTTATCTGCAACCCAGCCAAACTTCTCACTAAATGGATAAGCGCCCAAAGGCATCAATACAGAGCCATCTTGAGACAGCTTCCCAAATACCCTGTCAATCTCTTCTTCCGTATCGCATGTTACATACAATGAGATTGCCGGAGTAAATGTGAAGTCATGCTTGACGCTGCTATCGATGCACATGAACACTTGTCCATGCAACGAAAATGCGGCATGCAGCACGCTCCCCTCGGCACCGGGTTCGTTCGCTCCATAACGCTGAATGCTGATGATCTCCGATTGGTCGAATAAAGAAACGTAAAAATTCATTGCCTCCTCAGCCTGTCCATCGAACATCAAAAACGTAGTGATTTTTTGATCTATAGTACCCATTTCACACCAGCTCCTTTTATTAAAATGCAGACGGGGTTAACGACGAAACATATGTTCTTGTTCGAATTATCTGTGAGCGGAAACGGATTGTCAACGGTTATTATTTTCTCTTTACACATAAAAATATTCCATTTGATGTGCAAAAGGAGCAAACAATCATACAAAATGAATGAGCACTCGTGGCAATGAATCATAGATGTAACCCGATTGTTTTGCGATAGGGGCTCCATTTATGAATAATGCGGCTGAAAAGGGCGCCTGAATTGGGGGAAAGGCCTATTATATTATATGTCGGCGCTTCTATTGTTTTATTACCGGGGCTTAAATATACTTTTGTTAGTGATACATAAGGTTACCGTTCCGGAGGAGGAGACACAGCATGGGACGTTTCGAAGATGAACCGGGATACAAATACGCATTCAGCTCCGTTCTTTATCGCAGAGAGCAGGTCGCGGTGAAATGCGCAAGGTGCGGCGGACTGGCCTATATCTTTAAGGGAGAGCATGCGAACGAGGTGAAGTGCACCACATGCTTTTACCACGAGAAGGAGCCTGAATCCTACCGATATTCGGCCAGCGGAGTGTGCGAAGCCTGCGAGAAATGGTTTAACGAGGACATGACGGACAAGAAGCAGCTTACGCAAAAGGTCATCCATATCCGTTGTCCCCATTGCTCTGCCATGAATCAGGTTCCGCTGCGCAGAACCTTGAAATATGCGGGTTGTTACAGCGATATCCGGCACGAACGCGACCCCGTATTTAACTTGGAGCTTTACTATCTCGATTACTTCCGGGGAAAACCGGTGTGGGCCGTGAACCGGGCTCATCTGAATTATCTTATCGCCTACATATCGGCGGATCTGCGCGAGAAGCCGGGAAACGGCATGAAGCGAACGGCTTCGCATACGCTGCCTAGATATATGAAGGAAGCCAAAAACAGAGAAGCGATGGTCAAGACGCTGCGCAGGCTGCAGCTTAAGGATGAATGACTGCCGGACCTTCGGCTTATTTCAAGATGAGGTCGTGTTAGCCAAGTACGCGCTCGCTTTTGGAAGCGGCGGCGGTGATGTAAGTGACCGCTACATAAACATTACGAGATTATTTAAGGACAAGTTAGGCATCAGCGTGAAGCTGGATGTGGACCAGAACGAAAAAATCGTTACAATTTCCATGGAGAGATGAAAGGAAGGACTCATATGACCAATCAAAATCAACTTAGACCAGGACCTGCTTTCCTTGAAGGGATAGCCGTGCCGGAGAAACCGGAAGCATGGACGGAGGGGGAATGGACGGGCAAGCTGCAAACCAAGGAAGGCCATACGAAATTTTATGTTTTTTATTACGGTGAATTGATGGACGATCTGATTGCTATGACCGAGTTCGCACCTCAGCTGATTGTTGCAGAGGATGCTGTCACAGGCAAACGCTACGTTCTGTTCGACGGCTGTAAGCACGGGTACGATGCCATGCTGTGCGATACCTATTCAGATGAACAACAGAACAACCGGACGCTGCTGCTGCCGTATGTTGATGCTGATGGTGAAGATACGTTCGAGATTCGCTTAACCGTGTTTTATAATGTCGATTGGGATGAGGAATTCTCATCCGATGTGGACGAGCAGGGACAGATTGAATTGATTAGCGGGGCTGTGATTTTGAGGAAGCAAAACGAAACGGTTTTGATGCGCTGAGCATTACCGTTGTGAATACACGGGGGCTGAAGACGGAAATAGCCCAAGAAGAACTGGCCTGATGGATATGCAGTGGAACAGTCAAAGCAAACGGAAGGAAAGCTTGTCATCACGTTTGCTGAAGAGAGGCTTGAATATTACAGAAATTAGCTAAGAAAGCCCTTGCCTTTAGGCTTGGGATGAATTGTCCTACAGTTTTCCATGTTTTTGTTGCAGTCTTGTATTTA
>NZ_ALKF01000099.1:0-3063 GCF_000283315.1 Paenibacillus sp. OSY-SE
TGAAAACTGAACGCGAAAGTTTCATTGCTTCGAATCATTATTATTTAGGATAAGCCCTCGACCGATTAGTATTCGTCAGCTCCACACATTGCTGTGCTTCCACCCCGAACCTATCTACCTCGTCGTCTTCAAGGGGTCTTACTAAATTGGGAAATCTCATCTTGAGGGGGGCTTCACGCTTAGATGCTTTCAGCGCTTATCCCTTCCGTACGTAGCTACCCAGCCATGCCTCTGGCGAGACAACTGGTACACCAGCGGTACGTCCATCCCGGTCCTCTCGTACTAAGGACAGCTCCTCTCAAATTTCCTACGCCCGCGACAGATAGGGACCGAACTGTCTCACGACGTTCTGAACCCAGCTCGCGTACCGCTTTAATGGGCGAACAGCCCAACCCTTGGGACCTACTTCAGCCCCAGGATGCGATGAGCCGACATCGAGGTGCCAAACCTCCCCGTCGATGTGGACTCTTGGGGGAGATAAGCCTGTTATCCCCAGGGTAGCTTTTATCCGTTGAGCGATGGCCCTTCCATGCGGTACCACCGGATCACTAAGCCCGACTTTCGTCCCTGCTCGACTTGTAGGTCTCGCAGTCAAGCTCCCTTCTGCCTTTGCACTCTTCGAATGATTTCCAACCATTCTGAGGGAACCTTGGGGCGCCTCCGTTACTCTTTAGGAGGCGACCGCCCCAGTCAAACTGCCCACCTGACACTGTCCCCGAACCGGATCACGGTCCTAGGTTAGAACTCCGATACGATCAGGGTGGTATCCCAACGATGCCTCCACCGATGCTGGCGCACCGGCTTCGCAGGCTCCCACCTATCCTGTACAGACCGTACCAAAGTTCAATATCAAGCTGCAGTAAAGCTCCATGGGGTCTTTCCGTCTTGTCGCGGGTAACCTGCATCTTCACAGGTATTAAAATTTCACCGGATCTCTCGTTGAGACAGCGCCCAAGTCGTTACGCCATTCGTGCGGGTCAGAATTTACCTGACAAGGAATTTCGCTACCTTAGGACCGTTATAGTTACGGCCGCCGTTTACTGGGGCTTCGGTTCATAGCTTCGCCTTGCGGCTAACCACTCCCCTTAACCTTCCAGCACCGGGCAGGCGTCAGCCCGTATACTTCGCCTTGCGGCTTCGCACAGACCTGTGTTTTTGCTAAACAGTCGCTTGGGCCTTTTCACTGCGGCCCCCTCGGGCTATTCACCCTACCGAGGCACCCCTTCTCCCGAAGTTACGGGGTCATTTTGCCGAGTTCCTTAACGAGAGTTCTTCCGCGCGCCTTAGAATTCTCTTCTCGCCTACCTGTGTCGGTTTGCGGTACGGGCACCTTCATCCTGGCTAGAGGCTTTTCTTGGCAGCATGAAATCAAGACCTTCGGTACTATAAATTTCCCTCCCCATCACAGCCCAGCCTCATGGTCAGCGGATTTGCCTACTGACCGGCCTCACTGCTTGGACGAGCATCCATCAGCTCGCGTCCCTATCCTTCTGCGTCCCCCCATTGCTCATAACGGCTTACGGTGGTACAGGAATTTCAACCTGTTGTCCTTCGACTACGCCTTTCGGCCTCGCCTTAGGTCCCGACTTACCCTGGGCGGACGAGCCTTCCCCAGGAACCCTTAGGCTTTCGGCGGACATGATTCTCACATGTCTTTTCGTTACTCATACCGGCATTCTCACTTGTGTATAGTCCAGCAGTCCTTCCGGTCTACCTTCAACCCGATACACAACGCTCCCCTACCCATGCATCTTACGATGCAAGCCATAGCTTCGGCGATACGTTTAGCCCCGTTACATTTTCGGCGCAGAGTCACTCGACCAGTGAGCTATTACGCACTCTTTAAATGATGGCTGCTTCTAAGCCAACATCCTGGTTGTCTGTGCAACTCCACATCCTTTCCCACTTAACGTATACTTAGGGGCCTTAGCTGATGGTCTGGGCTGTTTCCCTCTTGACAATGGACCTTAGCACCCACTGTCTGACTCCCGGATATAAGTCGATGGCATTCGGAGTTTGACTGAACTTGGTAACCCTTGGCGGGCCCCGCATCCAATCAGTGCTCTACCTCCACGACTCTTGACTCCGAGGCTAGCCCTAAAGCTATTTCGGGGAGAACCAGCTATCTCCGAGTTCGATTGGAATTTCTCCGCTACCCCCACCTCATCCCCGCACTTTTCAACGTACGTGGGTTCGGGCCTCCAGTGCGTGTTACCGCACCTTCACCCTGGACAGGGGTAGATCACACGGTTTCGGGTCTACGACTACGTACTCACTCGCCCTATTCAGACTCGCTTTCGCTGCGGCTGCGGCTCTTCACCTTAACCTTGCACGTAAACGTAACTCGCCGGTTCATTCTACAAAAGGCACGCCATCACCCATTTAACGGGCTCTGACTTCTTGTAAGCACACGGTTTCAGGTTCTATTTCACTCCCCTTCCGGGGTGCTTTTCACCTTTCCCTCACGGTACTGCTTCACTATCGGTCACCAGGGAGTATTTAGCCTTAGCAGATGGTCCTGCCAGATTCCCACGGGGTTTCACGTGTCCCGCGGTACTCGGGGATCCGTCTCGGAGGGCATTCACTTTCGAATACAGGGCTGTTACCTTCTATGGCGGGCCTTTCCAGACCTCTTCATCTAATAAACACCTTTCTTACTCCTAGTGAGACGTCCCACAACCCCGAAGAGCAAGCTCTTCGGTTTAGGCTATTCCGCGTTCGCTCGCCGCTACTGACGGAATCACTATTGTTTTCTCTTCCTGAGGGTACTTAGATGTTTCAGTTCCCCTCGTATGCCTCATCACACCCTATGTATTCAGATGTGAGTGACTGCCTATTACGACAGCCGGGTTTCCCCATTCGGACATCCCCGGATCGATGCTTGCTTACAGCTCCCCGAGGCATTTCGTTGTTCGCCACGTCCTTCGTCGGCTCCTGGTGCCTAGGCATCCTCCGTGTGCTCTTACTAGCTTAACCTAGTTTGCTCATTGCTGAGCTTTATATCAACATAAGGATGATTCTAAGACACTTTACTTCTTTCGCGATTCAGTTTTCAAGGTACAA
>NZ_ALKF01000100.1:0-3096 GCF_000283315.1 Paenibacillus sp. OSY-SE
CTGCCATCTGGCTTCTCCACCTCGGCGGTCCGGTTGAACGCGTCAAAAGAATAGGTCGTGGTGCCTCTTTCATAGATTTCAAGTTCAAATCGCCCTGGTAGTGAATTCGGCTAGACGACTACCCTAGAGTAAAGGGCAGATAATTCTGCCCCTCCTCATCAAACCGTACGCGAGATTTTCCCTCATACGGCTTTCCGATGTTCGTCATTCATGTGCATGCAGACTACAAGAGAGTTTTGAGACCGCACTGTTTGGCTAGAAACTTCATTTCTGCAACAGAACCCATCCACCTTTTCCGTTGCCTCTTCTTAGCGTACCAGCGTGCTAGCCTTTGTAGGATGTACCAGTCTAACTTCGCCATCTTACGCTGACTGTATGGTGTATAGTATAGTAGTGATTCCGCCATCCCTGTATCTTTAGATTGAGCCATTCAATATGTTCCGTTAGCGACTTTACACGCATCCTTGGCGGTGCCAGTCTTTCCTTGACTACTTCCCGTATGCGCTTCTCCTCTTTCTCGGTTAGCCACTGCTGTGTTGTGTAGTAGACCTGACTATTTGCGGTTTCTGCTTTCGTCTTACTGTGATGCAATCCAAGAAAGTCGAATCCTTCTTCGCCTGTCCACAAGCCTACAATACGTGTCTTGGTTGGATGCAGTGTAAGTTCTAGCCTCTCCATAATCGAACATATCTGTTTGTATGCATGGATAGCATCTTTTCTTGTTTTGCATACGACCACAAAATCATCTGCGTATCGCGTCAGCCCTCCTATTTTGCCGCCATGTTTTTCCCATAACGTATCAAAATAGTTCAATAGATATTCGCAAGCAGCGGTGATATAACTCCTCCTTGCGGTGTTCCGAGGTCCGAGCGTCTGACCGTTCCTTCTTCCATTACTCCTGCTGTCAGCCACTTCCGAACTAGCTTCAGGATTCTACGATCGCTAATACGCATTTCCATCAGCTTCATTAGCTTTTCCTGATTGATATTGTCGAAGTAGCCTTGAATGTCGACGCCGACCATCAAATTCCCCCTGCGGTTACAGGCCTTTCGGATACGGCCTAGTGCTCCTTTGGCACCTCGTTTCGGGCGAAATCCAAACGATACTCCTTGAAAGTCCGCTTCAAAGATGGGTTCTATCACCAATTTCGCCGCTATCTGTATGACACGGTTCGTACCGTGGGGATACCCAGCGGTCTTTGTTTTCCATCTTTCTTGGGGATGAATTGCCACCGCACAGGCCCAGGATTGTACTTGCCCTCTTTTAGAAGAAGGTGGCAGTTATACACAAACTGATATTCACCTAATTTCTCAATATCTTTGAGCGTCTGCCCATCCAATCCTGCTGCTCCCTTGTTGGCTCTCACGCTTCTCCATGCTCTCCACAAAATGTCCATTCGGTACACTTTGTCATAGAGTGCATGAAATCTACGTCTCTTGTTTTCCTTGGCCGCATGACCTAGCTTCTCTTGGAGTTGTTGAACTTTTTTTTTGTGTCATTAGCCGATTGGCATTCACTCACTCGTACCTCCTTAAGAAACATGAACAAAGCAGGGCTCGGCTTCCTCTCGTCCCTCTTGCGAGGCCTTTTTGACGACGCGGCAAGATTCACTTCATGTTACGGTCTGGCATATTGCTCGCCCTGTCTCTGACAGGTACTTTCGACGATACGCTTCTACGCACGGATTTCGCCATACGTAGGTATCCTAGCTACAAAGGTGGCTTGGCGACTCCTTCGGTTGGACTTGCACCAACAAGATAATGCGTGCCTCTGGGCACGCATTATAGAAAAGGCTTATTCCCCCCGAATTACAAGTTGGAATAAGCCTTCAAATCAAAATGATGAGCTTTTAAGCTATGAGAATCTAAATGCATTTCAAAACTCACTAAAATAGTTATTCATTCCATCATATCTTACTCTGATGAAAGATCTCTAGATGGAAAAATTATATCGGATTACATATTTCTCTAGTAAGATATCGTTATTATTAACAACATACCTTCATAATATTAGAAATTATCCAATAATTGTAATTGTAAATAGTTTTTAGGCTACTATGTTCATTCAAAGGAGTAGTTACGGCTTATTTATTCAACTCTCATTTCCAAATAATTCTTCATAAATATTTTGAAAAAACCCCCTTTTGTTCTTAATTTCACTCTCAAAAGGCATAGATATCGATACAAAAATTCCATTCAACGAAACTCTTTCTTGTAAACACATCTCTAGAACTTTCTTCATACTTTGTTGATCTCTCTCATTCAATTCGTTATATCCTGGAACAATTACAGCTCTGATAACCTGTAGCTGATGTTCTTGATCATTTATATTCAAATCACAGATATTATCATATTGTTCATCAGACATAAAATCCATATCAAGATATTTTAATAGGGTTACTATACTTTCAGGTTTTAGATTATTCATAATTTAATTGCCTCCTTTCTTAATTTTTTTATGAAGCTTTACATTTGCTCTCATTAACATGATTTATTGACCCCATCTCGGAAATGCAGTGATAGGTTGATTATTTTGATTGAAAAAGACCTGACCAGAACGTGATATTCCATAATTCAAGGTCCCGCGCTGATATCCTGAGCCGATAATAAGATCAAAAGATATCGGATTTTGGGCATACGATAATTGTCCAGTATTTTTCCAATATTTGTTGTGAACGTTGAATCATATTGAGCTGATCCCTGTGACTTAAAAACTTTGTAGCAGCAGCTGGTATTCGGGGTCTTCCTCTCCTGTCGGTATCAATTACACCAGTAGTCGGATTAATTCCCTGTGTCGCACGATCATATTGAGATTGTAATGTTGTTTGAGCACCATGTCTCTCCAAGAAGTGAGCACCAGGTATGGAGTTTTCCAAATCTTGAAGTCGACGATAAGCATTTTCCTCTGCTAATTGTTGTAGTCTAGCAGAACGTTCATTTGGTGAAAGGTGTGAATATTTTTCTCTTAAGGAATCTGCTCTACTTTTTTCCGTCCCCTCAAAAGGTCCTTCCTTCTTACCGCCGCCACCGCATGACTGGCTGCTGTACCCGCTCGGGTCCACGTAATTAATCGGGTTGTTTCCGACATACGCATACA
>NZ_ALKF01000101.1:0-3350 GCF_000283315.1 Paenibacillus sp. OSY-SE
CCAATGCATTCAGCACGTCGCGGAGCGGAAACCGCTTATTGATCGGCATCAGTTCGCTCCGTTGATCGTCGAACGGCGAATGCATCGAGAAGGTGAGATTGACCTGTGGAAACTCCCGCGTCAACCTATCGATTCCTGGCAACAGGCCGATGGTGGAAATCGTAATTCTTCGATGTCCTAAACCGAAGAGATGCGGGTTGGTCAAACTCGCTAGCGCATCGAAAAGATGCGGGTTGGCGAGCGCCTCCCCCATGCCCATGAAGGACACACTGTCCAAGGCGTGGCCGTTCAAGTGAAAGTGAAGCAATTGGTCGGTAATTTCGTCGGCGGTCAGATTTCGTTTCAGACCGATGGTACCCGTGGCGCAAAAGCGGCACCCGAACCCGCAGCCGCACTGCGTGGAAATACAATACGATTTCCATCCCCGTTTATAGGAAAGTCTTACGGCCTCCACGCGTTCGCCGCCACCAATGGCAAACAGCACCTTGCTGACCTGCTGCGATGTGAGTTCCTTTACGGGAATAACGCTGGAGACGTTCGAACCAAGCGTCCGGGCCAACGCTTCTCGCAAAAATGTAGGCAGTATGGTGATCCGTTCATATTCAGCGATTTTTTGTTTGAAAATAGCATCTATAATTTGCCCATACCGGTATGCAGGCTGCTTGAAGTCGGACAGGATCTGCCCAATCGTTTCATATTTTGAGGTTGGTTTCATGTGTTCTCCTTACCGCCGGAGAAAATGCAAAAAAGCAACCGTCATCCGGCGCTTTAACACGTCATTAACCAACTACGCAGGAAAAAACACGATGCGTTTGCTGATAGAATCGCTACGTGCATCTGTCGATAGATTGGTATACCTCCGGCAACAGATTCATTTTGTCGTGAACCGGGTCAATCGATTGGAACCGGTCCACATAATCATCTACAACCTCAACCTCAATAATCATCGTTTTCATCCTCCTATAGTTTGTTAAACCTGTTAAACGTTCAGTTCCACAGTTTTAGTTGCGATATGTTTGCAAAACTCGCTGTCATGCTCCACAAAAAGGATAGTTGGCGAATGCTCTAGCAGCAGTTCTTCGATTTGCATCCTGGAGATGACGTCGATAAAATTAAGCGGTTCGTCCCAAATATGCAAATGAGCGCGTTCGCAGAGGCTTTTCGCGATCAGAACCTTTTTCTTCTGACCACCGCTATAAGAAGCGATGTCCTTTTCAAATTGCAAGCGCGAAAAATCGAGTTTTCTCAAAATCGCTTTGAACAAGCTTTCGTCAATCTCGCTGAATTGGGCGAATTCCGACAAATTGCCCTGCAACTGCGAGGTATCTTGTGATACGTAGGAAATTTTCAACTGACTCCCTTTTCGAAACGCGCCGGAATAAGGAATCTCCTCGCCGCAAATCAGTTTGAGCAAACTGGATTTGCCGGAGCCGTTCGGACCGGAGAGCACGATTCTGTCCCCTTGCTCGATAGTAAAGCTGATATCGCTGCAAACGTTCTTTTCTCCATAATGAATTGAAACGCGGTCAAGCTCGACCAATTGGTGTTTATGATAAGTCATCTGCGATATTTTCAGGCTCTCCGAGCTGTCGACGTTTCTCAGAAGCTGGGATCTTTCCTCGATCGCGGAATGCTGTCTTTGTTCGATCGATTTGGATCGCTTCATCATTTTGGCGGCCTTGTGGCCGATGTATCCTTTGTCGACCTTGGAGCCGGAGTTACGGGTGCCGTTTTTCGTTTTTTCTACTTCGTGCGACCAGTTGCTTGTTCGCTTGGCCGCTTCGGACAGCCTCTTAATGTCCTTCCTCAGCTTTTCGTTCTCGGCCAGTTCGAAATTGTCCTGTCTTTGTTTGTTCTCCCACCAGTCTGAAAAGTTTCCGTTCTGGATTTCGATATTGGTCTTATTGATCGAAATAATATGATCCACACAATTGTCGAGAAACGCCCGATCGTGTGACACCAACATAAAGCCGCTCTTGCCGTTCAAATAATCACTTACCAGCTTCCGAGCATGCAGATCCAGATGATTTGTCGGCTCGTCGATAAGCAAAAAGCTGTTTTCCTTCAAAAACAGAACCGCCAGCATTACCTTCGTCTGTTCTCCGTTGGACAACGAGTCGAACGGTCGATACAACACATCCTCTGATAACTTCAGCAGCGAAAACTCGCGCATGAGTTGCCAGTGCTCATAGTCCGGATAGATGTCGGCTACCACATCAAATGTATATTTTTCCTTGTGCTCGACGTGGAACGGGAAATACTCGAAACTTACGTTAGAGGAAATCGTTCCGCTGTATTCATACTTGCCGAGCAGCAAATTGAGAAACGTAGTCTTGCCCCGGCCGTTCCTTCCCGTAAAGCCCAATTTCCAATTGGTATCGATTTGCAAACTTACATGCTCAAAAATGTTGTCGTAACTGCCGTCATACGCAAACGTCAGGTTCGTTACCTTGATCAATGACATTCCAGAAACCTCCTTGGTTCACAAATAAAAAAGAGCTGCAAGAAAGTTGACCTTTCTTACAGCTCAAAAAAATAAAGCAAATCCAACCCTACGCAGAGTCAGATAAGGAACTATTTTTTGAGTGAAAAGAATAAGGTAACTTTCTTGCCAATAAAGAACAAAACAGAGCAAATAGAACTTGTTTTATTCTTTAAATGGTAGCAAGAAATTTTACATTACCCTCTTCAACTCCTATCGTAAGTGTTAGCGCAATAGTAACATACCAGATATTTCATTGCAATATCCTAGCAATGGCAACATTCATCTACTTCAGTTCAATTAGATCACATCAAAAACCATAGTTCGAGCCTTACTCCGTCACTGCATAGTTCCCTAGCGGTTCATGCAGCCTAAGGAAATCCTGCAGTTCGTCGGGTGCTTATTGAGCTAACTTGCCCGTTTGTTCAGCGAAAAACAAAGCCGGCCCCAATGAGCCGGCTGTTCACAATTTCAATCTACATATTTCGTCCCTCATACTGAAAAGGTTCTTCACACGAATAAATCTCATGGAAAAATCCCTTATACGGGATATCGTCTTCCATGCATTTTATGCGATACGACAGCTCCTCATCACACTCCGGCTCTTCGCCGTTGTTTCGCATACACTCGAATGCGTCTACAATATATTCCATGACACACACCTGAATAAATAAAGGTAACTGATCCAACATCAAATCTTCAAGATTGGTCTCGGATCTGTAACCCGCGAGAACGGTTTCAAAATAATCATCCATAAACGTTTTACGTTTACCGGCGTCTGGTTCAAATTGTATCCAGCCCACTCCGATTCCCCAGATACTGGCCAAGTCAAACATATACCAACCAAAACATGAATTATCGAAATCAT
>NZ_ALKF01000102.1:0-3677 GCF_000283315.1 Paenibacillus sp. OSY-SE
ACTTCGCCACGACCGCCATATTAACGATTATCCCCAATGAGATAAGTATCGCCTTTTCTCTATCGGTCTTAAAATATATCATATCCATCCCATTACTTTCAACACTTAATTTATTCCAGTTCAATTATATGAGCAGAACCTATTGCTGTTCATATAGTTATGCTGAGGGCGAGTTGGACAACAGTGTCGATATGGATAGTGAAACCGGTGTAGTATTAAAGAGTTACGCGAGACGACAAACGAAATGCCGTTTCCGATCACCTACATTGCCACATTTGGAATGGTCACAGCCAAAAGGTCCCCGGTTTCCAGCGTACCTTTGGTACTGTCATCTTAACTTCAAGGATCTATGTGGCTGGATACCAGTAAAAAACGGGTCTGCATTGGAAATAAGCAGCATGTAAACAACTTGTGCATAACAAAACAGCCCACTGACAACACTAAAGTCAATGAGCTGTTCCATACTGCTTTGCAACGACCTACTCTCCCGGGAGGGAGCCTTTAGCAACATAACGTGACCGCCCTGCAGTAACCTTCTTATCCACGTCTTTAATTGTCCGTTGTACCGTTTTGTTGTTCTTCCTGTTGGGTTGCTGCTCTTGCGCTGGCGCAGGTCCCTCCTAATTCCCTGCGGCTGCTCTACTCCCGGATTTTATGTACACCACGTTTTTGTCAGCATCCAATGCGGCTCTCACCGCCGTATTTTCATCTTTTTCGATGAAGCGGTAATCTTTAAATAAGCTGTCCCATTTCACTACATATCCCGTAATGTCGATATTAAATAACTTTTTCGCTAGCGGAGCGACCGCTTCTGTGACCTCTTTTTCCGTCATTTCTTTGTTCGTCGTCACCTTATTGCCTTGTTCATTGATCAGACTGACTGCTTTCCCGCTATCCATGTAAATCGTCACCTTGTCGTCCTGAAGCACCCACGTATGCCTCTTCCACTCACTATCGATCTGCGCCTTCGTCATATCAAATTGATGATCGAACGCCGTTTTGCTCGCTTCCGTTGCCGTTTTCAGCAATTTCGGATCAAGTTCTTTCTTGTCAATATCGATCGTCACACCGACGCTGGCATAGTCTTCTGAAATATTAGCAATTACTCGAGTGCGAAAATCTTTCCCGTCTAAATTATAAGTTACATACTCGCCAAGTTTTCCCTTACTACTATCGTAAGACTGTGACTGTGTAACTTCTTTGTTAAACACGTATTTCTTCTTTGAATACGCCCTCTTCAACTGTTCTAATGCTTTGTCTTGAAATTTTTTGCCGACTTTGTCGATTGTCGTCTTGACGGAAACACTCCATATTTTTTCTTTTTTAGGATCGAAGAAAACACCATATTTTCCGTCTGCAGATTGAACCATGACCAGCCCATTCTCAAGTTCGCCGACATCCTCAAGCTTTATCTCTTTCCCCGCAAATTGCTTTACCGCTTTTTGCAGCTTGGCGGCCATCGTTTTGTTGATCTGAACTTTCTTATTATCCGTTTGCTTCTGCTCTTGTGCAGCCTCGGCTCCTGCAGGAATTGGGCCTGCCACGGTAACCAACATACTTGATACGATCATGGACGCTAGAATTGCTTTTTTTACATTCATATTATTTCCTCCTATGTATATATACTTATGTTCTTCTTTCAGCGAAGAATAGAATTCAAGCATGCTAATCTCTACGCTCGGCGTAACCCCAGTGACTTCTAAGCCCCAGGAGCCGCAGCGCTCCCGGATTTTATGTATACCACTTTTTTATTGGCATCCAGCACCGCTCTCACACTTGAGCCATTCTTTTTGGTGAAGTAATAGTCTTTTGTCAGGTTATCCCATTTCACGTTATATCCATTAAGATCGATATTGAACAATTTCTTCGCTAATGGGGCAACCGCTTCTTTTGCCTCTTTTTCTGAAATTCCTTTATTATCCCGTACTTTTATTCCGATCTCATTGATTACGCTATTTATTTTTCCTGTATTGGGATCCGCATAAATCGTAACCTTGTCGTCCCGTAGCATCAATTTTTCTTCTAGTTTATGACCTTGTTTCATTCGCTTAAAATAACCCTGAAGCTGACCCTTCTTCATTTCAAATTTATGATTAAAAGCTGTTTTAACAGCGTCTGTCGCCGTTTTCAACAGTTTCGGATCAAGCTCTTTCTTATCAAAGTCAATTTCGATATAATCGATATGATCTTGTACGATCCAATTTTTGTTCAAGGAAGCGGAGAAATCTTTTCCTCTCAAGTAATACGATATCTCATCTCTCAGCTCTGCTTTTTCATCAGTATACTGGTGCATCACCTCAACTTCGTTCTCAAATGCGTAGTTTTTCTTTGGATACATTCCTTTAAGCAATTTTAGAACCTCTTCTTGATCCTCTTTACTGATTTGATCGATCGTGGCGGTTTGGCCGCCTACCGTCCAGATACGCCCTGTTTCGCTGTCAAACTCTAAAAAATATTTTCCATCTACAGATCGTACTTTTGCCACAGTAGCCGTATTAACGCCAAGCTTGCCTACCTTCTGCAATTCAACATCTTTCCCGGCAAATAACTTTACCGCTTTGTTCAGCTTTTCAGTAAACTTCGGATCCACTTGAACCGTCCAGCGATCCGATTGTTGCTGCTCTTGCTGCTTCTCTTGCGCTGGCGCGGCTCCAGCAGGAATCGGACCTGCCAATGCAGTCAGCATGCCAGATACGACCAATATTGCGACAATCGTTTTTTTCAAATTCATGGTAAATTATCCTATGTAATTACTTGAATATATGCTCACTCATATTATCCTAGCGAAGAAATTGAAAAAAAGCCACACAACATTCTATTAATATTAATTAAGAAAACGTTAATAACTTCATCATTTTAAGCCAATACAACGATGTTACTGCGAACCGCATCGCTCACGAATGAGAAGATGCTGGGCTTCCCGCCGGTCTGGGGTCAAACCCCATAAACATAAACAACCCCCTGAGGAACATTTTATTGCTTAAGTTCCTGCAGAGGGTTGCTGACTTCTCGATATATGTTGTTTTTTGATCATCGTTTTGGCGTTCTTGATCAATTTTTCCTTCGTCAATGTATTTTCTTCGTTTGTTGTTATTTCGAGCTGCCTGCCCTTTTCGAGCCACAGGAGGCTGTTTTGCTTCAGACTAATCATTATCCTTAACAGCTCTATACAAATAGCCTTTTCTGATCGACAAATTGCTTCAGATCAAGACGAGTATATTTCAAAATCAAATTATTTCCTCCATTTGTATACTCCATCTCGATAAGATCTGCTTCCGTCTAATTATATTTTTTCAAATAAACCTTTTTTCCTTTCTTTTTGGCCTCTGCCTTCAATTCTGCAGGAAATGAACGATCAAACGGAGCCCAGATAGATCCTCCCCTTGGCAAAGCTATCCCCTTCTGGCAAGGCGGAAGGCTGTATGAACACCGTCTTCAAGGTAGATGCCTTCTTCATATAGTCCTCATATGTGTCGAAGTCAGGCCTAAGTTCTCCCATGAAGAAAACTCCAGGCCTTTAATAACTTTATTAAGTATTAAGCAAATCAACGATAATCTGCGAACTGCACCGCCTCTTTGCTAACACAAAAATAGCCCACTGACTTATATAAGTCAGTGGGCTATTTACACTTGCTTGGCAACGTCCTACTCTCCCGGGACCCTGCGGTCCAAGTACC
>NZ_ALKF01000103.1:0-4558 GCF_000283315.1 Paenibacillus sp. OSY-SE
CGAGTCCTTCATGGCTCACCAGAACATACAAACCAAGTCTGTGTTTTTAACGCAGATTTTTTTTTGTTTTCCTCCGTTTTTACTTCCAATATTGAAAGAATCGTGCAATCTCAATCTATATTTCTCCATTCTGTCCGTTGTTATTATGAAAATAATAAGAACCGGAGGCATACCCTTCCGGTTCTTTATTTATTGTTGGCAGCAGTTCACTCCGCGTACTTCACCAGCGTTCCACATCGTTGTGCCCTTTCCCCATACGATAGGCCGACGGACTCACACCGTACACGGAAGCGAATTGATTCGAAAAATAATGAATGGAGTCGTACCCGAGCAAGAGGGCAATTTCCGTAATGGATTGACGGCTTTCCATCAAGAGGACAGCGGCTTTCTTCATGCGCGAGCGCAGGACGTACGCCTTGGGCGACATTCCGGTCTCTTGCTTGAACAAGCGGTAGAACTGAGACTTCTCCAGCCCGCACTGCTCGCACCAGCGGTCATGCGTATAGCGGCGCTCTGGTTGCTCGTCCATCTGCTGCAGCACCCTTGCGATGCGGTAATCTATTGGATAATCCGCTGAAGTAACATCGCTCCACTGCAGCAGCCAAGCATAGAAGCAGGCGGAGACGGCTTGGGATGTATATTTGCCGTTACGATTATAGACCGCGAGGGTATGCTTGATGAGCTCAATGAGATGCGGATATGGGCGCAGCGACATGCACGTCGGTATTGATTCCAATTCAGGACAGGGCTCGGTCGCCGTCAGCCACAGGGGATTAAAATCATCCCATTCATAGGCAAAGGTTGGTTGTTTCGGTTTCGGCACACTCCATAAATCACAGTATATATTGCATGCATCCATCGTTTCGCTCGGAGTATGCTCGAAGAAATGCCACTCTCCAGGACGGACGAAGATTAAAGTACCACTGGAGACGGCATAGCGCTGATCGTTCACCAGCATATGTCCATGCCCTTCCGTGAACAGATGAAACGCATAGCTGTAACCTCTACGTCGCTGTTCTTCTGGAGCTCCCCGATAATTGTACATATGAGCGGCCCGGATATGAGGAAGTGTGTCCGCAAGTGATTTCATCATTTTTCCTCCCCGATGATCGGAATATTGTATAAACGAAAGGAAGCTATCTTAAATACGAAACGTTACGTAAATGATACAATGATTCCATAAAAATGTCATGCGTAGGAGGAATATCATGCGTTTTAGACAAGTACATCTCGATTTTCACACTTCGGAACATGTTCCCCATATCGGGAGAAAATTTTCTAAAAGTAATTTTCAGGAGATGCTCCGTGTTGGTCATGTCGACTCGATTACCATCTTTGCAAAATGCCATCACGGGTGGGCTTATTTTCCATCTGAAACGAACGAAATGCACCCGGAGCTCGACTATGACCTGCTTGGGGCGCAAATTGAAGCTGCACATGAAATCGGCGTCAACGTACCGGTCTACTTATCCGTAGGCTTGGATGAAAGATTGGCATGGCAATACTCCCAATGGCTGATTCGCAGTGAGGAAGATCGCACGAATTGGGTCGACTCCTTCATGAAGCCGGGCTATCATCAATTTTGCTTGAACACGCCGTATCTCGATATCGTCATTAAACAAATTCAAGAGGTTGTGCGCAAATATGATGCGGACGGCATTTTCTTAGATATTGTCGGTGAACGGACGTGCTATTGCCCAACCTGTCTGAAGCAAATGCAGGAAGATGGCTTGAATCCGCGCAACAAGGAACACGTTATCGAAAATGGGCGCCGTATTTATGCCAACTATACGAAGCGTGTGCGCGATGCCATCGACGAAATCAAACCTGGTCTGCCTGTGTTCCATAATGCAGGGCACATTCATCAGGGACGCCGCGATTTAATGAATATGAATACACACCTTGAATTGGAATCACTTCCGACCGGGGGCTGGGGATACGATCACTTCCCGTTATCGGCACGTTATGCGCAGCCTATCGGAATGGATTTCCTCGGGATGACCGGTAAATTCCATACGTTCTGGGGCGAGTTCGGCGGATACAAGCATCCGAATGCGCTGCGGTACGAAACATCGTTAAACCTGGCACATGGCGCTCGCTGTTCGATTGGCGACCAGCTTCATCCGGAAGGTGAGATGGATAAGGCGACATATGAGCTGATCGGCAAAGCCTACGCGGAAGTGGAGCAAAAAGAAGCATGGTGCGTAGACACGGTCAATCTTGCAGACGTTGCGCTGCTTACGGTTGAAGCGGCAGGTGTACAGCAGGATAGTGGTGCGATGTATTCCGGAAAAATCGATATGGGTGCCGGGCGTATGCTGCTGGAAGGCAAAATCCTGTTCGATGTGGTTGATTTGAAGTCCGATTGGAGCCCTTACCGCGTGCTCATTTTGCCGGATGCGATCGTCATGGCAGAGCAGGTGCGCGAGAAGGTGGAAGCGTTTATTGCTGCGGGCGGTAAAGTACTCGCAACAGGACGCTCTGGCTTGAACGAGGAGATGACGAACAACCTGCTGCCGTTAGGCTTTAAAGACACAGGCGTCAATCCGTTCCGTCCGGATTATTTCCGTCCGGGGTTCGAATTGCCGAACCTCGGCGAGGCTGCTTACATTATGTACGGCGAAGGCCGTCGTATTGAGCTGACAGACGGCACGGAGCTTGGACGCCGTGAAGATCCGTACTTTAACAGACAAGCTTTCCGTTTTTGCTCTCACCAGCATACACCGACTTCCGAACAATATGGCGGTCCGGGAATGGTAGAGACGAAGCACGGAATTTATATAGCTTGGAATGTATTTGAAGATTATGCGACAAAGGGAAGCCTTGTATTAAGAGAAATGGTAGTCTATGCTCTGCGCCGCTTGCTGGGAGATCAAATTTCCTTGAAGACGACACTGCCGGCTCAAGGCGTAACGACGCTGCAGCATCAAGCGCAAGAGAAGCGTTTTATCCATCATCTCCTGTATGCTTCCCCGGTGAAACGTGGCGAGCGTGTAGAAATTATCGAAGATATTATTCCGCTCCACAACATTGAAGTAGAGGTACAGCTGCCACAGCAGCAGGTGAAGCGAGTCTATTTGGCGCCACAGATGACGGAGATCGACTATGAAGCGACTTCACGCGGTATCCGCTATGTTGTTCCTCAATTGGAATGTCATCAAATGGTCGTTCTGGAGTATAATTAGCTCGTACCATTCATAGAGGCAAGCGGCCGCATCGAAATGCGTGTTCACGACCTTTTGAAGGGGACATAAGCAAGAAGACACCTTGGGAATGACGAGGGAGGAACGAACGTGGTTGACTTAGGAAAAGTGTTAGTAGAAGAGTTTCGGGGAGACTGGTTGGAATGCGCGTATACGGGCCATGTGGCAGGCGTCAATGAGCACGGGGAAACGATGTTTCATGTCGGCGACGAAGGCTATGTGAGCTTTATGCGCTCTTCTTCCAAACCGGTACAGGCTCTACCTGCGATATTGGCGGGGGTTCCAGAGCATTACGGCTTAAGCGATGAAGAAATCGTACTGATGACAGCCTCTCACCGCGCTCAGAAGTTCCATGTTGATGCACTTGAGTCTTTTATGAAAAAGACGGGAATTACAGAAGACAAGTTCGTATGCAAACCTACTTATCCGCTGAACAGTGCCGCCAAGGATGAGCGGATCGCGCATGGCGAGCCACCGCGCTCCTTGTATCACAATTGTTCAGGCAAGCATTTGGGCGTGCTGGCCTTGTGCAAAATGATGGGCTGGCCGGAGCACAATTATGCGGAGCCGGATCATCCGGTACAGCAGCACGTATTGAAATTGATGTCGCAATTGTCGGATATGCCTGCGGATCAAATTAAGTTGGGTACGGACGGCTGCGGATTTCCCGTGTATGCCATACCTATTCGCAACATCGCACTCTTATATTTACGCCTTGCCTGTCCGGATCTGATTGCGGATGAAGCAGTGCGCAACGCCGTTATTCGATTGACGACTTTGATGAACAAATACCCATTCTACGTGTCAGGTACAGAGTTAATCTGCCCAACGCTCTTACAAGATGACAACATTGTCGCGAAAGGCGGAGCTAAAGGGATTTACTGCTTCGGGCTGCGCAAACAGAGAATGGGGATCGCATTTAAAGTGATGGACGGTTCGGAGGACCAGTGGCCGCTCATAGTCGCTCATATATTAACAGAAATTCAGTACCCGAATGCGGAAACGATCGAGCGTTTGAAGCGATTGAGTCCTGCGGAGACGAAGAACGACAACGATAGAGTCGTCGGATATCGCGAGCCTAAGTTTCAATTACAATGGGATAAAAAATAAGATAAAAGTATCGGAAAGCCTGTTTTAGAAGTTGTTTAGTCAGCTTCAAATCAGGCTTTTTCCATCTATATGCGGTTATTTTCAAATATAAGGAACAAGAAAAAAATACCACAAATTTTTATGAAAAAAAGATTTGCAATTCAATATTCAGTCTGATATATTAGTAAATGTCCTCGCTAAAATGACATGTAACGCTAGGATGCAATACAATTTTAGCTAATGAAAATGCGGACATAGCTCAGTGG
>NZ_ALKF01000104.1:0-4615 GCF_000283315.1 Paenibacillus sp. OSY-SE
ATCGCGCTGAACCGTATCATAAATGAGGCGAAATTTTTCGAATTACCCGCTTGCGGGGCAAGGAAAGTGGCTTCCGCGAGGACGGGATTGGGGTGAGGCCACCTGAGGGTAAGATTGTGGATCAGGTGGCCTGTTGCTGCTGTTTATGAATGAATAGATAATGGCTGGTGTGGTGAGGTTGTGTGCTGCAGGCGTAAAAGTACAGAGAGTTAAGCAGCTTGAGAAACTACTCGTCGGGTTTGAAGGACTTGGCCTTGTAGGATGTGAGCTGATTCTGCTTCGCTGCCTGTGTCTTTTTGCGAACCAAGGGCGAAGACTATAGCGTAGATATGGTATTTCATAAAGTATCTTGTCAAATTCTCCTTCTATTGCATTAAAGTCATTTTCCATGTTCTTTTGGTATATACTATTCCTTCTATCTTTAACTTTATTAGAAAAGTGCTTTTCAATATGCCATCTGTTCGGATATGCGACGGACGGCGCTTCGTTGTGATTTTATTGCGCGATATCAGGTTGTGTCTTACGCATCACGACAAGTCTTTTTTTAAGAAACCATTTGAGCCGGTTCTTTCGACTTGCGCTGCAGCAGTTGCACGCCTCCCACAATAGCAGCTGTCATCAGTATGACCGTCGCCAAGATGAACAAGAGCGAATAGATTGAATTTGATATGGCCGGACCGCCGTTCACCAGATTCATAATCCCATTGACCGCATAGGTGGCAGGAGAGTAATCACTAATCGTCCGGTAGAAGGTTGGCAGCAGCTCGCGCGGTAGCATGGCTCCAGATGTGATTAATTGAATCGACAGCAGAGCAATATTGACCCATGCGCCTGCATCGCTAAAGATATAAAATGACAGCTGAGCGACAAATAAGAACGTGATGACATAGGCAAGCTGGAACAGCCACATCACGGCGAAGCCTTGCTCGGAATGAACGCCCATCAGCGTAACCATTCCCGTGCCCACAGTTGTTATCACAAGTGAGGCTGTAATATTGAGCAATGAGCGAGCCGTAAGCAATGTCCAGCGGCCGCATGTCTGCTTTATGGTTTTGGCGGCCTTATTCATTTCCATGGCGAACAGCATGCAGCCGACAAAAGAAGCAAGCAGCAGCATCATAGGTACCATCGTCCATGAAAAATTAGAGATGGGATGAATGTTGTCCATATCGGCCACGACACGCGCAGCCATCGACTCTGATAGGCTGTTAGCTTGCAGCTGTGGAATTTGTACCTTCTCTAGTACATTGATCATGCCAGTACGAACCGCTTGTTCATTGAGCGAGGTAGTAAGTTGACTAGCGACCGATTGCATCACACTTTTCATCATGCTTGGGTTGGATTCGTTCACGGAGTAGGTAACGACTGCCTTTTGAGTCGGATCCATTAGCTGTTTAGAGAAGTTCTCTGGAATATGAACAACCATTTGCAGCTTGCGCTCGTCAAGTTGTGTCATTGCCTGTTCCAGACTAGCTTCCTCCTTGATTTGAAAAGGCAGCTTCTCCATCATTCCTTGCACGGCTTGCTTGCCGATCGCTTGATCCTCATTCACAACCGCAATGACAAACCGATTCACATTGTCAGTTAGATGATCATATCCCGTCAGCCAGATCAGGCTGAACAGCACTTGAAAAATAAGCGCAGTTATCATGCCGATCATGACTGTCGGCGACTTCAACAGGTGAAGATAGGCTGATTTTACAGACATTTTGTTCATCAATACATACACCTCATACCTATAATTTATTTATTAATCAATAAATTTGATTCCGAAAAAAGTGCGACCTCGTAGAGGCGCAGCGTAGCAGGGCTTCCATACATTTTATTTTTTGGGCCACGGTGATAAATTAGGCGCTTCAAGCACTTCTGACATCGTAATAATCAGACCGGAGCCGATGAACATGCTGGCAGCGAACTGGGCATTCGGAATTCCGGCTTGTTCGAAGCGTCGAATGATGGTCTGATGAATCGAAGTGAAATGATCGCGCACCGTATCGCGCACCGCTGACTCCGAAGTCGTAAATGCCTGCATCGTCACAAGCATCTCATCGCGATGCGTCTCAATGAGCTTGCCGAAGGCGCGTCCCATCGTCTCCACTAACTGTTCAGGGGGTGCATCCACGCTGGAGAAGGCTTCTTCAATTTTCCCCTTGGCGCGTTCGAGAACAGCAATGAACAATTCTTCCTTGGATTTGAAAAAGTGAAACACATAGGGCTGCGTTACGCCAGCCGCTTTGGCTACATTGGCGGTTGTGGTTTTGTAAAAACCATGCTCGGCAAAGGATGAGACAGCGGCATCGATAATTTGATCCTTGCGAGATGGAGAAGCTTTTTTTGATGACATGTCGGTTCAACACCTTACTTGGATGAATTAGTTATTTATTAATTAATAAATTATTACTTCTCGTGCGAATTGTCAAGCGAATATAACAAAAAGGGCAGATCCATGTAGTTTCATCCCCCTCATGGATCGCCCTCACACATTGCATAAGACGACATAGCTCTATTGCGATACAACGGTATTCCAGCTCATTTATCCGCCAATTGCTCACATTGGTGGTCTTTACGGTATCGGCAGAAAGTTGTTTAGAAGAAGATAGGTAATATCTTTTGATTAAGGACTGGGTACCCACAGGGGTGCTCTTATTTTTCGCCGTAGCCCCGTTAAGCTGAACCGTACCATAAGTAACTGCGAAAAACTGGCGTGTAAGAGGCCCTGAGGCCTGTAAGTTCGATAATTTATAAGATATTCTAGCCCTTAAAGTGACTTAGGGGCTTTTTTATATATGCAAGAAACGACAATGTTTTCCATCCCATGGTATGATTTCACTAGTATCAATTTTGTTCCATCAAGATTTGATAAAAGACATTATGTATAGGACGTAAGTCGAAATAGGTACAGAAGACGAACGTTCGGGGGCGAGGAAACACGATATGTTTCAATAAACTTAGGCGGGATACTAGTAGGCGTGGAGGATGCTTTTATAGCTATTGAACGCGAAACCTAAGCGCAATTTGACCGTAAATCTCCATCATGTGTTAATTGCGTAACCCACAGAGC
This sequence comes from Paenibacillus sp. OSY-SE, assembly GCF_000283315.1. Lineage (NCBI taxonomy): Bacteria > Bacillati > Bacillota > Bacilli > Caryophanales > Paenibacillaceae > Paenibacillus > Paenibacillus sp. OSY-SE. The sequence continues at coordinate 3,062 of NZ_ALKF01000104.1, forward strand.
TTGCTATTATGCTTATTATAAGGAACAAAAATATTCTAGGAGTGTGACATGGGCTATGGAACCATACAAGCTTCTATCTGAGCTCGTATCACGAATAGAAGAAAATGTTTCTGGTACTAGGGAGACAGAATATCTGGCCGATCTCCCGATCTCCATTGTTCATTTGCGTCGACTCTTCAAGTTCGCTTTCGGCGTGCCGCTACAAAGCTATATCCGCTCTCGAAAGCTGGCCGCCAGCTTGGAGAATTTGATGCTAACCGAGAAACGGGTCCTCGACATTGCAATCGAATGCCGGTTATGAACATGAGCAGACCTACATGACCGCATATGGTCATGATTCCATCCTTTCATTTAATCGGGCGAATGCATCAAATTGAGATCGCTGAAGCGCTGACAAAAGCACCCGAAGTTGCTAAGCAGTTTTGGTGGAACAATCGGCATGAAGTGCCTAATCCAGTAGAACCCAATATCTATTACGGTCTAACGAGGGCACCTGATCCATCGCTTAGTTGGACGTACTATCTACCGTCTATGCGTGTAATGGATTTGAACGATATTCCTGACGGCTTTACAGGCGACACCTTCCCTACTTCCTTGTGCGCCGGTTTTCGTTATATTGGGAACCATCATTACGAGGAGATTGACGAACTGCGCGCAGAGGCGCTATATACTGCCATCGATAGGCTTGCACAGGAACACAAAGGGAGATATGAGCTTCTGGACAGCGAATTATTTTTCGAAAAAATCGATACGGATGCATACGATGGAAAGTATTGTCATATTTGATGGTTTGCGCCAATCAGAGTGAATTACACTTAAAATGATCAAAAAAGTTCATTGAACGTGACGCTATTGAGGTATGTTCTTATTGTAGAGTAACAAAAAATAAAGGTTTGTACGAAAAGGGGTAAATATGAATTATAACGAAGTTGTTTCAATCGGCGATACCTATTTACTTAAAGCAGTATCGGAGTTGTTCGGATTAGAAGGCTATGAAATCCAGCTGATTCCGGCACATGAGGGAGGGCGGAATGTCGTTTATACCTGTGAGAAAGAGGGCGAAGACGCCAAAATACTCAGAATCGCTTTCTTACCTGACAGGAGCCGGGAAGATTTTCTGGGAGAAGTTGAGTATATCAGGTATTTATTCGAGCATGGAGGAAGTGTCTCGGATGTATTCAGCTCCAGGAAGGGGAATCTGCTGGAGGAGATCACCCACAATAACCACACCTTTTTTGTCTGCCTGTTTGAAAAGGCTAAGGGAAAAATGCTTGTAGAAAATAATTATCGGTACCGGGAAGGAGCTCCAATTACCGAATATTATTATAATTGCGGTAAAGTCCTGGGGAAACTGCACCAAATATCGAAAGGGTATATGCCTGTCCATCGTCGGCATCATTTTTTTGACAAATTCAATACCGAATATATCGATAAACTGATACCCGACTCTTTATCTCTGCTTAAGGAGAAGCTGGTAGAGCTCCTGAATACCTTAGAAGGATTGGACAGGAACCAGGAGACTTTCGGTATGATCCATTTTGATTACAACGATGG
>NZ_ALKF01000105.1:0-4920 GCF_000283315.1 Paenibacillus sp. OSY-SE
AATATGTTAGATACCTAATATATTAGAGAAGGAGCTACGATAAGTCAAATTTTTCGGTGATGGATTGTAGTGTGATAGCTTTTAACCGATAGGTAATGGAACTTCATAAGGTTTCTAATTGTATTATTGGAAATGTTGACAAGCTATTAGCTGGTATAGTTGAGAAAAGGCATCCATTAAGAATCAAGAATACTATTAAACTGCCCATTAGTTTAACACTATCGCCAGTCTAGTACTTTATTTTCCCAGTCTACAACTATATTTTCCGAGTCTAATACTACATTTTTCAGTCTAATGGTTTATTTTCTTTTAACATCAATTTCAAACTTAGCAATCGTCCTATCATTTTCTAACTCAGCTGCAGGTTTAACCGTTCTTGCATATTCTTTATCCTTATAAGTAATTAGGAAGTCTGTTGTCATTACAATAGGAGTTCCAGTCTTGGGGTCTTCTGGATGTTTGACGCCTAATTTCTCTGCTATCATCAAAGTTTCTTCAAGTGGGAGGAGTGGAAATTGCTCTCGAATATCCGATACCCCTATAATCCAGAAGGTAGCAATAATCACGTTCGATATCGGAAAACAGCTCGTGTCGTCTGCCAGTAGTCCAACCTATGCCGCGAGTCGCTCTCCCTTGTGAGGGAACATCTTGAACACTAAGCCAAGGAAGATAGTCCTTTCCGTTACCTTGACCTCTTCCTTCTTTAAGAAATCGTTCTATCTTAGCTTGTGTAATCTCACGTTTCCGCTTAGCCATTCATTCCACTCCCAATCTATAAAAAAATGAGGCTACCTAAAGGTAGCCCCACAAAAAGAGGAGTCGTGTTGTAATTCTAGATGTCGATTCTAAGACTGTAGAAGAGCTACTAGTAGCAGTATGTCCGTATCTGTGAGTCTAATACTTTATTTTCTCAGTCTACAACTTTATTTTCCTAGTCTAATACTTTATTTTTCAGTCTAACACTTTATTTTCTTTTAACACATAAAAACACCCCTTTAGATATCCATATCTAAAGGGGTAAAACGATTCGACTTTTTTATATTATCAAGACCTAATTTTAAAAAAGATAAAAAAGTTAAAGGGTTCTACATATTAGATATGACTAATATGTAGAACCCTAGTTGAAGTAGAATAAAGAGCTTATTCAATAATCGCGCCCGATTGTTGAAAAAGAAAATTAAACATTAACAAGGCACTGATAAGTAAGCGTTGTTTATTTCATGTGTTTCTTTTTCCAATCTACCAACGTCATCATTTTTTCGTCTAATATAATGAACTGGTAACCTTTAATCAGTATCTTTATTGGTTCTATAATTCAAATTAATCGTGGTGGCCTTTAGCTGATCAATAAACATACGTGTAGCAGCACCCATATATTTATCTTTCCTATAGACGATTCCTACTTCTCGGGAAAGATTAGAATTTAGAATTGGAATGACTCTTATTTTATTATTGTTAAGGCACTCTAAATAAGGTTTAGGCAATATAGTCACTCCTACTCCTTTTTCAACCATGTCAATTAAAGATTCCATCGTTGTTATTTCAAAATTCGGCTGAGGGAGAAATCCCAAGTCATTACAAGATTTATTGATAAGTTGTCTTAAAAAGTAGTTTTCAGGAAATAAAACGGAAGATGTTGTCCGCAATACATCCAAATGTACCATATCTTGTTCCTCTAATGGATGCCCGTTGGGTACCGCAAGGGCCAGTTCCTCCTTGTACAAAGAAATCGATTCTAATTCTCTATCTTTCATAGGTAAAAAAACAATACCTATATCCAATTTATTTTCTAACAAGCTTTTCCTAATGTCTTCCGTGCGTAGTCCAAACACAGAAATTTTAATAGCAGGGTATAAACGATGAAAATTAAGTAATGTCGGTGGAATTAGGTAGTTTTCAACTGTTAACAATGTTCCGATAGAAATATTTCCTCTTTGGAGTCCGTTTAATTCCTTTATAGCAGTTTGTGCTTGTTCTAATTCATGGAAAATATTCTGAGTATACTTCAGAAGTAGTCTTCCTGATTCTGTAAGTTCCGTCTTTTTACCAATTCGATCAAATAAAGGTGCTCCAATCTCATGCTCTAATAAACGAATTTGTTGGCTTAAAGAAGGTTGGGAAATTCCAATCTTTTCTGCGGCTCTTGTGAAGTGAAGTTCCTGGCATACTGAACGAAAATATTCAAGTTGTCTTAATTCCATTCTAGGGTCCCCCTCAAAAATCATTTTATGGCAATATGTATTATATCATAGTTTTAACCTATTATTACTATATAAATAATTGAATTGAACTATGGTTTAAGATACCCTAAACTGTTAATTAACAAGCCCAGTTTATAACAGTATTTAATAAAGTGGGTTTACCTTTCCATCGCTGTATTGCTAGGTATCATATTGGAAATTTTAAAATCACTTAGTCCTGAAAGGGGGTGCCTTTAAGATTTGATAGGGGCGATGTAAGCACAGGAAGGTTAACAAAGGTTCTCAAAAAATTTAGGAGGTTATTAGAATGAGCGATCAAAGAACAGATATTATTAGTTACAAAGATTTTTTACAAAAAAGTACCAAGCCGACTGTTCGTCCTTGTATTTGGAAAGGAACAGATATAAAGGCACAATTAGATGATTCATTGTCTAGTGATTTTATGGGTGATGGCAGAGGTGCAGTATCGCTGGTAAATAAAGATACTGGTGATAAATACGGTGTGACCCCTACTATAAACGCAGTGGTACAAGTATTGGCGCCAGGTGAACATAATAACCCACATAAACACAGTAATTTGGCTATCTTCATTGTATTTGAAGGAGAAGGCTATAGTATAATTAATGGCGAGAGAATTGAGTGGGAAAAAGGCGATGTATTTGTATCTCCTGCTTGGCTTTCACACGAACATTGCAATACGTCTGATCATGAAAATGCTGTTCTTTATACTATCCAGGATGTACCTACTGTCTCCGGTATGGGGACATGGTTTTTGGAAGAACCTGTTGGGTCAGGAGCAAAACATGTTGTTAAAGAAAATATAACTAATAAGAACGATATTTTACCAGAAAAGTAAAATAAAAAGCTCCTGCCAGCAATGAATATTTACTCATACTTCGGACAATAAGTTTGTACGGATTCGTGTGCACGCGTGGAGAGATAGTTCCCCCTCTCATCCGTACAAAGTGAATACACCCGACAAGTATTAAATTGTATTCAAATTGCGGTATTACGTTGGTTCAATATTAATATTATTGGGTAAATAATTGGAGGATATAATTGATGAAAAATCTAAATGTTGCTATTCCAACTCCCTTTCATGATGATGAAAGCTTATATTTAGAAGGTTTCAACCCCATTGTTGAACATTTGAAGAATAACGGAATTGAGTCACTACTTGTATCTGGTTCTACCGGTGAGCAAAATTCAATGAGTATTGATGAACGATTGCAAATCATTGATTACTTTAATAAGCAAAACTTTCAAAATATTGAACTTATGTTTGGTGTTTCAGGTGCGAGAACGAGAGATGCGATAAAACTTATTCAAGCACTTGAGAAATCTGTTTTTGACGCAATTCTTGTCCAGTTTCCACTTTATATTCAACCATCACAAAAACAAGCCATTGCTTATGTTAATGAATTGCTAAACCATACAACCAAAAAAGTTGTGCTTTATAATAATCCTGCCCGAACTGGTTTTAACCTAAGTGCTGAATCCCTTAATGAACTTGTCTCTCAACAACACTCGAACCTTATCGGACTTAAAGAAGAGTACAATGTGAAGCGTCATAAAAATACACAGTTACCAGATGATTTCATTATGTTTGCTGGAGGAGATGTTGACCTCATAGAAAAAATACTCGATGGCTGCAATGGACTTTCCAGTATGGTAGGAAATGTTTACCCTAAAGAAATCAAGCAAATTTTAAATGACCTATTAATGAAAAAACCAGTTGACGTTCATAAAATAAATCAACTGATTGACGAAGTGACACATTATCAAGCCGTTATAAACATAAAAGAACATTACAATTCCCTTGGTATAAAAGTAGGTCCTTGTCGATCGCCCATTAATTAGTAACTAGTGTCCAGCTACTATACACAGTTGATTCAAACAAACGACTTTTTTGAAACAGCCGCATTTTTCAACAGGAGAATGCGGCTTCATGCTGTTCAAAACAGAAATGGACTGCGAACGCTTAGTCACTCAAGAATCCCACTGACGTTAGTCAGCTTGCCCATTTATGGGTGGGAGTCTCAATTATTCATTAGGACCGATTACGCGGTTACGAATATCTAATTTTCCCTCGCCCTGTGCTCGTTTGTTTAACGTATTACGCCAGTTCGGAGCAAGGAGTTCACAAGCAGCAAGTCTAGCTTCTTGTTCTAGATCTTGTTTTTTTGGTTATGCATAATATCGTTACATTTAGCAACGGTCCATTCGGGAAATGGTCTCTCTTGAAGTTGAAGGTAATCTCCTGCTTGGATATCACCTTCCTTAAGAACACGAAAATACCAACCTGTCATGCCTTGCTGCTGGATTTGTATGGCTAGGTCTTTAATCTTCCAGCGTCGTGCTGGTTTCCAGCAAGGTTGTCTTGGTTGCGAGACTTGTGTTATGGCTTGTCCATCCCCTTGGAGACCCGTTTTGCCTGCCCAGACCTTTCCTTTGACCTCACGCTTCACAATTCCACTTTCCCACTCGCGATCCATTGGTTTTTTTTGCTTCTTTTTGCCCAAATGTTTGTGGCTTTCCGACCATAACTCGCTCAATGACGGGTTGACTCACCTATATCGACTCCTTATTCTTGAATACCTTATATTTAATAGTTGTCTCCTCCTTGAACACTTTTAGTGTTAAAATGTATGCCTGTATATTATTTATCATTTGCCACATTACTATGTCGAAAATTGCACATGTTAAAATGTGAGTAACT
>NZ_ALKF01000106.1:0-5058 GCF_000283315.1 Paenibacillus sp. OSY-SE
GCATCGATAAGAGCAGTTTGTCGAGGATTGAAAATGGGGAGATTAAACGTCCAGATTTTCAAATCATTCAGTCCATCGCTGCCGTATTAGGCATCCCCAGTGACGACATCGTAGAACTGTACATCGAGATTGGGCATAAATCAGATGTGATTTACTCATTTTTGCAAAAAGCTCTGGAAGCACCAAGCAGCGCATCTTTAATAACCAAGATAGCTACAAAGTTTCTTGAAGCACCTAATGAAGAAAGTTTGGACTTGGTAGAGAAGTTGTATCAAACGATAAACTCCGTAAATGATACCTACATTAAATTATCTTTGTACAGCCTCATCATTGATTACTCACGCTCCCATGGGATTATGCCTTATACTGCTAAAGGCTTATATCAGAGATACCTGATTGAACGAAATGATTTTACCAAACTCAGCACTACATATTATCTAGGTGAAAAAGTATTAGAGTACGCCCAATTTCTAAGTGAAAGAGATAGAATCAATCTTTACTATTGCTTGTTAGTTCACGCACAAAGTCTTTTGAAATATGATGAATCAATAAAGTTTAGCAGGTACGTTATTGAGAACGATATTTCTAATAGTCATTATAGTGCACATGCTACTCTTAATATTTGTAACTGCCATTATTATCTTGGTGATTACAAAACAAGTATGACATTCCTTGATGATTACAAAAAATATTCGTTTTCTTTTGTCGAGGATAATGTAAAATTCATAACTGGTTGCATAAACGGAAAAACTGGGAATGTTGAGTTAGGCATTAAACAGTTAGAAGGATATTTAAAAGCCCCATCTGATTTTAACCTAGTTTATGCCGTCACAACGCTAATGGATCTATACCTAATTAAGCATGATTTTAAATCGGCTAAAAAACTACTTGAGCATGTACCAGAGATGGAGGAATCCATTAAAGATAAGCGGACAACACCTGATAAGAAGGCTAGACTAGCCTTTTTCTATTAGTTAGTTGGGAATGTACTAATAATTGAAGATGATGAAAAGGCTTTTGACTATTATCTTAAAAGCGCTTTAGAGTACATGAGAATTGGTTTGTATGAAAATGCTTTGGGAAGCATTTTCATCATCAATGATGTGATTATAGAGAACCCTTCACGTTATAACATAGGAGTCATAAGAAAAAAGAACGCACTATACAAGCAAATAGTTAACAAAAAATTAGATTAGAAAGGATTGGTTGGCATGAAAAAGCTTATGTCAAAAGTGCCGATTCTTTTAGTATTGACATTACTCTCAATAGGATTAATTAACTCGGATGATACCATTTCGCTCTTTGGTGGCGGTGTTCCATGGATTGTGGATTGACGTGAAAAAACATATGACAAATGCACAATTTCCTTTATTCGCTACTCTGTTATCAGTAGAAGTAATCAATATGGAACATATCATTTCATTCACTTATGCTCCATGTGTAAAAATTACCTAGTTTTAATAAAAAATTGTTAAGACGCCTCTTTTGGCGTCTTTTTGTATATATATGTATTACAAATTAATTGTTGCATAAATACCCATAAATAAGGCATTTTTGTACAACAGCAGTTATGATTAATTCAGAGATACAGTTTATGGATGAAGCGCGCCAACCATTTAAGCTGTTATAAAATACGAAAGGGTGTTCCAACAATAGAACCATTTTATTTTTGCTATGAAAAACATGAATTTTTGCTATGAAAAACATGATTATTTACTTGAAAGAATCGAAAGTATCCGACACCAATTAATAAAAACAGCAAATGAAAAAAAGAGCTTTACAGACGAAAGTGTTGTGAGATTGAGTCAAGAATTGGATGTTTATCTTTTTGAGCTTCAGAGAAGGAGTGAGGATAAAGGATTGAATTCCAAAAATCAAGTGAAAACTTTATAAATCTATGATCTTTCTATAAATAACCAAATATGGTATAGTAATACTATGGTGTATGCTCTTCATTTCATCAATAGAAATAGATGATGTATCATTACATATTAGGTATCCTCCACACAAAGACATGGTGCAAAGTCCGCTTTCATTTTGAAGAGATATCTTTGCCTAAGCATTTTAAGGAGGAGATATATGCACAAATGGATTGTAGTGGTTCAGACAGAATTCAAGTCAGTTTAAATGAATTTTATTATTTACAAATGGAACCAAAAGTGGTACGATTTTTAAATGGGAGGGGTTTATCGAGTGAAAATTAAAAAAATTTTTCAGACATCTTTTTTGTTAACATCTATGCTGTGTTTGCTGATTGGTTCAGCATCGGTGTCTGCGGATTCAGTTTCTCCTGCTCCAACTCTTTTCGACTGCTCCAAGCTTGAAGGTGATGTTAGCTACAAAACTTCTGCCGATGGTTCGATCAAAAAAGTAATTGAAGTAAAAGATGTTAAACAATTTTCAGAGCAAAACAATCTCAGACTAAACGAAGGCGATAAAGTTACATTTGTACTTCCTGTTTCAAGTAATAACAATAATAGTGATGAAGTTATAGACATTCACAACAGCATCCTTAACAACAGTAATAACAATAAACATAAAGAATCTGAAGATATTTTCGAACCGTTAGAATTAGCTAGATATATTAAAAACGTCAAAGACACCGGAAATGCTTGTGGAACAAAAATTATTAGAAACTCTTTTTATGCTCCCCCTGGTGGTGAAATGACAATATCCGAAGGAGTTTCAGCGTCATACACTAATTCAGTCACAATTACCGCTTCTGTAATAACGAAGGCTGTAGGTTTCGATGTTGCAAAATCCTATAATGTTTCAGATAAACAAACCATTGTAGTTCCCGAAGGAAAAAGAGGAGAACTTAAAGCGTTTCCTTATTATGAAACTAAAACCTTTGAGATATGGGAAATTGGAGTGGCTTATAACAAAAAGGTTGGAGACGGTACAGCACTCTTTCCTGTTGGTGTTTGTTTTGTAGATCGCATTTATTAATTATAACAAAAGGCCGCTTTCTCATCATATTCGTGAACTGTGACCCGTAAGATGGACACTTTGAAAAAAGTACCCTCTTGCGGGTTTTTGTGTTTTAATCAGAATATTAAGAAGTATGTGGGGATGCAGATCATGGGAAAAATCAGAAGAAGTTTTACCGAACGAGGATAAAACTATTAGAGTTAAATCCAAACATATACCACGTATCGAAGAAGAATATCACGTATAATCCGGCGTTTAAGGTTGCAACTGTACAAGCCTATCAAGCGGGACAAACGCCTATGGAAATCTTCCTAACTGCTGGTTTTAATATCGGAATCATCGGTCAGGATACGCCTAAAAGGAGCTTGCAACGTTGGCGCAATGTCTGAGCGTCTTTAGGTGAAGGAGGATTGCTTGAGGAGCGAAGAGGTAAAGGCAGCACAGGAAGACGGCCGCGGCAGCTCTGATACTGTTAGACACTGCGAGCCTTTTCCGGATAATATTCTCGATTTTATACAGATTTCCGAGCGCAGCGACCTGATAGATGCGCCTCTTATGCTGCTGGGTATGCAGTTGGCTACCATACAGTGCAAGAATTTTTTAAAAAAAACAGGGGCCATGATTTATGATGCTACATGCTTTTCGTCAGCAGAAATCATTGAAGGTAGCCAAGTGTTTTGAAATGATCTGACACAAAAGCACCAACAATCAACTTCATGATTGCGGGTGCTTTTGTGACAATAAATCGAATGGGGGCATTATTGATTCATCATTGAGGGTAAATTTGTGTCATTGGATGTACGGTGAACTAATAATAGTTGCATAACGTCCGAGTGAACTTAAAGTTGTTGCATAAAAACGAGGACTGGTCGTTAGAAAATAATAATGCAACAACTTTAAGTTCAACGGAAAAATGAAACTCGCCAAGAAAGACAAAATATAGCTATATATGAACTATTACACCAAAGTTGTGGTGAGTAAACTAACTGTAGAAGAGTATTGTGTAATATATCTTGAGCACAGGAAACATATAATATATATAACTTTTTTTATTATTTCACAATCTTGACTCTAAATATCATTTCATTCACTTTTAATGAATACCCGGCTCCGCTAGCCAACATGGTTTTGCCTCCTGTTTCGAGGTTTGCCTTCTGATCCTCCGCACCCTGCCTCGCAGCCAGGCACTATCAGTCAGCTATGCGCTTCCGCCACCCTGTAGTGTGCTCGGGATTTCCACCCGTTAGTACGATGCACTGCTGCAAAGCGTACAAAAGGCTATGATGAAATATTCATCATAGCCTTTGACCCGGTCGGGTCATGAGAGTTTATTTAATTTGTAATTCTAAAGTAGATGGATTTTTGCTGTTTCTGGAAACTTTAATACCTGAGCCGCCCGTTTTTTGAATAATCTCGAAAATTACCTTTCCCTCCACACTCGATACGTCTACTCTATAGACTTTTTGTGCTCCAGGCTCTAGGGTATCGATAAGTGTAAGCTGGTCATCTACATATATGGGTAATGATTCTTTTGTTGACGAATCTTTATCGTATACATTCATTTCGAATTGACGACTATATTTTTCGTTATTGTTTTTAACTTTCACATAAAGGTTCTCGTTATCTTTCTTCGTAGGAATCGTACAGCGTGAGACATTTGTTCGTGACATACAATCCCCCTCAATCTTTCTCTTTTTTGAGAGAATTAATAGTATCAAGAATAACTTTACGATTACCGTTTTCTCCTTGCAACAACCCATTCAGTGTATTGGTTAGGTTGGAGATTAGGGTATCTATCCTGTTTGAATTGTTGTTTCCCTTTAAGGCTTCCAACATAGTAATTGCATACATTGTCATAGCGATATATGCACCAGAATTATCGGTGTAGTTGATGATGGTATTGTTCCCGTTTGTAAAGCTATTGTGCCCAGAGTCAGCTTTTGCATCAGCGTCGGAATCGGCGTCAGCGTCGGCGTCTGCATCTGCATCCGCATCCGCATCGGCATCGGCGTCGGCGTCTGCATCGGCGTCAGCTTTCGCGTCGGCATCAGCGTCAGCGTCGGCGTCAGCGTCGGCGTCAGCGTCGGCGTCAGCGTCGGCGTCAGCGTCGGCGTCAGCGTCGGCGTC
>NZ_ALKF01000107.1:0-5608 GCF_000283315.1 Paenibacillus sp. OSY-SE
CTGGAAATATAAAGGTAGACAGCACATTTCTCGATATATAGGAAACAAGAAACAGCCAGCCCGCATGTATAGCATTCATTCCTTTAGTCATTCCTCTCTCCCTCAACTCGTCACGAAACCCCAAGTTCTTTGTCTATCCGCTGTATCGAACGCTTGGACTTGAGCAAAGCTGTGGACAGTAGAATAACGATGCCCGATACGACGGGAATAGAATCTATTTTTTGACCATCGTTTTCGCCAGCTTGATCAGGTCTTCTTTCGTCAATGGATTGTCTGAATTGGTTTCGATTTGAAATCTTTTACCATTTTCAATCCAGTTAAGAAAATTTCTATATGTTACTTCCCTGATCTTCGGATCTTTGAGATTCGGAGATTCCTTTTCCATGTCTTTAGCGGATTTATAGACATACCCTTTTTGTTTCTTATCTTTCTCGTCAAGATGAAAACTCGAAAATAGGATATAGTCTTCTCCATTCGTGTACGTTAACATGATGTGGTCGCTTTTTGTCACGTTAATCTTCTTGGAATATACCTGGTTTGCCCAGCTTTTTAGCCTCGGCTTTCATTGCTGCTAAATCCTTAGGAGTGAACACAGAAAAAATATTCGCTTCGGCTAAGGTATAACCCTCCGGCAAGTCAGCAGGTTGCTGCGGTACCGCCTCTTTCAAGATCGATGCTCTTTTGAGGTAAGCCTCATATGTATCGAAGCTTGGAGACGGGCTTCCCATGAGAGAAACTTCTTGGTCGCCTTTTTCTTTCTTTAATTCATTGCTGACATATACCATATACGTATCATCCGGATTTTTTTCAAGCAATTTGGCGATCCTCTCCTTCTCCGCTTTCTCCAGCTTCTCGCCTTCACTTGCAGCCTTTGGTTTAGCTGCCGCCGTCTTCAGGGTGATGTCGCTTGAAGTACGGGATGGGGCGGCCTCTGCCGTGAGGTTCACCGAAGAACCCAGTAATAAAATACTGCTTAGTGCTGTAATTGCTACTTTTGATGCTACTTTCATTTTGTCATGCAAAAGTTGACCCACATCAACCTACGGATCACGCTCAAAAAGATAGCCCATGCATCCTATTTCAGACTGCATGGGCTTGTACGCAAGAACTAAGACGAATCCATATTATATTCTCATCATTTCTACAATCATTCCGTTTACAAAGCTATTTTTTTACTGCCGTTTTCGCCAGCTTGATCAGGTCTTCTTCCGTCAACGGATTACCCTTATTGGTTACGATTTGAAAAACTTTTTCACCTTCTTCCCAGCTAAGATAATTTCTTCCTTCGTGCTTCGGATCTTCCTTTTCCTTGTCTTTAGCGGATGTATAGGTGTATTCCTTTTCTTTCCTCTTCTTATCTTTTAAATCTTCCTCGTCAAAATGAAAACTCTGAAATGAGATAAAGTCTTCTCCATTCGTGTACGTTAACGCGATGTGGTCGCTGTGTGTTACGTTAATCTTCTTGGAATATATTTGTTTGCCCAGCTTTTTAGCCTCGGCTTTCACTGCTGCAAAATCCTTAGGAGTGAACACGAAATAAATATTCGCTTTGCTTAAGGTATAGCCCTCCGGCAAGTCAGTTGGCTGCTGCAGAACCGCCTCTTTCAAGGTCGATGCTCTTTTGAGATAAGCCTCATATGTATCGAAGCTTGGAGGTGAGCCTCCCATGAGAAAAACTTCCCTGCCGCCTTTTTCTTTCTTTAATTCATTGCTGACATATAACATGTACGTATCATCCGGATTTTCTTTCATCAACTTGATTATTTTATCCTTCTCTTCTTTTTCTAACCTTTCCCCTTCACTTATCGCCTTAGGTTTAGCGGCTGCCGTCTTCAAGGCGATGTCGCTTGAAGCATGGGATGGGGCCGCCTCTACCTTAAGGTTCACCGAAGAACCCAACAAAAAAATACTACTCAGTGCTGTGATTGCTACTTTTGATACTGTTTTCATGCTATGGCGCTCCTCTCATTTTGAGCCACCCCCATAACCTACAACTGTAGTTTATGGGGGTGGACTTGGTTCATGTATTCTATTTAGCTGCATGGGCTTGTACAGTAATTCCGTCTATATATCTATTTTTTTACTACCGTTTTTGCTAACATGATCAACTCTTCCTTCGTCAACGGATTGTTCTTGTTGGTTTCCACTTGGAAGCTTTTGCCATCTTCTCTCCAACTAACATAATTTCTTCCTTCATGACTCGAATAGCTATATTCCTTTTCCTTCTTCTTCTTATATTCTTCTAAATCGTTCTCGTCCCAATGAAAACTCGCTATATTAATAAAGTCTTGTCCTTTTGTGTACGTCAGTGAGATATGGTCGCTTTTGATCATGTTCATTTTCTTCGAATATACCTGTTTGCCCAGCTTTTTAGCCTCGGCTTTTATTGCTGCTAAATCCTTAGGAGTGAACACAGAATAAATATCCGCTTTAGTTAAGCGATAACCCTCCGGCAAGTCGGCTGGCTGCTGCGGCACCGCCTCTTTCAAGGCCGATGCTCTTTTGAGGTAATCCTCATAGGTATCAAAGCTTTGAGATCGAGGACTTCCCATAAAAGAAACTTCTGAAAAAGAAATACTCCCTTCCGGAATACTGTCCTTTTCTTTCTTTAATTCACTGCTGACATATAAAATGTACGAGTCATGCGGATTTTCTTGCAGCAACTTGTTAATCTTATCCCGCTCTGCTTCTACTAATTTTTCACCTTCGCTTATCAACCCTGTTTTGACGGCTGCCGTCTTCACAGTGATATTGCTTGAAGCACGAGATGGGGCCGCCTCTGCCATGAGATTTATTGAAGAAGAACCCAACATTAACATGCTGCTTAATGCTGTAATTGCTACTTTTGATGCTACTTTCATTTTGTAGTACTCCTCTCATTTTTGATTTCAACTCAAACTACAATTGTAGTTTAATTACATACTACATCTGTAGTTTATAGTTGTCAACCATATTTATGTAAATTTTTCACCTTCTATATCAACTTGCGGATCACACTTAAAAAGATAACCCATGCAATCTATTCTGACTGCATGGGCTTTTGCAAGATCTGAGACGATTCTGTAAACCTTTTCTATCATTTCTAAAAAATATTTCGATTACAAGGCTATTCTAATACTGCCGTTTTCGCTAACTGGATCAGCTCATCCTTCGTCAATGGATTACTCGGATTGGTTACAATCTGGAAGCTTTTACCATTTTGTCTCCAACTAAGATAATTTTTTCCTTCGTGATTCGTATAGCTATATTCCTTTTCTTTCCTCTTTTTATATTCCTCTAAATCTTTCTCGTCCCAATGGAAATTCGTTATATTGATAAAGTCTTCGCCTTTCGTGTATGTTAGCGAGATATGATCGCTTTTTGTTATATTCATTTTCTTGGAATATACCTGTTTGCCCAGCTTTTTAGCCTCGGCCTTCACTGGTGCAAAATCCTTTGAAGTGAACACATTATCAATTTCCGCATTGCTAAAGATATAACCATCCGGCAAGTCAGCCGGCTGCTGCGGTACCGCCTCTTTCAAAGCTGATGCTCTTTTGAGGTAAGCCTCATAGGTATCGAAGCTAGGAGAAGGACTTCCCATTAGATAAAATTCAGAAAGAGAAAAACCCTCAACTGGGAGACCGCCTTTTACCTCATTGCTGGCATATACGATATACGTATCATCCGGATTTTTTTCTAGCAATTTGGCGATTCTCCCTTTCTCCTCTTCCTCCAGCTTCTTCCCTTCAGCTTTAGGTTTAGCTGCCGTCGTTTCCAAAGCGATCTCGTTTACAGCAGGGGACGAGGCAGCATCAACATCGTTACCCTTCGCATTTACCAGCGACACACTGCCAAGCGCAATCATAATCGCCATCCCGAACATGGACAAATGATAGGATCTTTTATGAAATTGCTTGATCATTAACAATCTTCTCTTCATTTGTTTATGCGTTGCGGATAATCCGGCAAGACCTGGCTGATGTCGTTTGCCTGACAAATGAAAATGCTCCAGCACATGAATGATGGTCTGCCCGTATGTATGGTTATGCTGTAGAGGCATCAGTGAACTCATCCGATCCAGCACACATGCATCGCAGGCCATCTCCTGATCCTGCCTTGCTTTATGTACAGCAAGCCACAACAATGGATTAAACCAATGAAGAATGAGCAGAATGTGCATCATCCAGTTCACCGCCACATCCCGCCGCTGGATGTGCCCAAACTCGTGCGCTAAAATACACTGAAGCTGTTCCCCTCGCAGCGTGACGAGCAGACTCGGCGATATTACAATCGCCGGCTTGCGAAAACCGACTACCGCAGGCCCAGGAATGCGTTCACTGGCCACAAACCTCACATCACGCTTTACGCCCATTAACTGCTTTGTTTCGCGGAACACGGTCGATAAATAAGGCGTTTCAATTGTTCTGCCCTCACGAAGGGCTCGCTTCAATTGAAACTGGTCATAAACGGTTTTCGCAGCAAAAAGCAGGACGCCCAAGAGCCAAACTGACATCAGCATATTGGTGAAGCCCATTTGCTTGAACCCACTCCACCAAAAGCGCATGTCCCATGTGGTATCTGATTCAAGAGACGAGTTGGATACCTCTATTTTTCTTTCTAAGAGGACGCTTTTATCCGAGTCAGCAGCATTCTCTGCTTGAGCCTTTGCTTCGCTCCTTTCCCCTGCACCTTCCCACAAGCTGTTCCAAGCCGATGGAAGTTGAGCTTGTGATTGTTCTTGACTAACGGGAACTATGGCCTCCAACGAAAAAACATTGTATAGGCTGAGTGAAGATTCCGGCGCCCAAGGCAGCAGCAGACGAATCGCTACAGGTACCCAGAGCAGATACATCCACCTAACTTCAAGCTTGTTTTTCAATAAAAATTGCAGGATAAGAACCATCACGATAAGGATACTAGCCATAAAAGATCCGCGGAGCACCCAGCCGAAAAGCGATAATAAACATTCATACAGTGTCGGACTCATTCGAAATCTCTCTTTTCCGAATTGTCACCGCGTTTATCATCAAATAAAGCCTTGAGATCCTCTATTTCCTGGGCGTTCAGCTTCTTATCCTCTAGAAAGTGGGCCAGCATCGGCTTTAATGACCCGCCATACAGCTTTTTCATAAATGAAGTCGTTTCAGATCGCAAGTATTCCTGCTCGCTGATGATCGGATAAAATAATTGGGTGCGCTTCGAACCCTTTTCCAGCTTCGCACCCGCCGCTTCCTTCTGTACCAGACGACTAAGGAGCGTCCGAGTCGTATTCGGGTTCCACCCCATTCGATCCATCATTTTTTTTACGACCTCACTCGAAGGGCAATTCGGATTTGTCCACAAGACGCGCATAATTTCCAACTCTGCATCCGTAATGGGCGGTATTTGATTCATGCATGAAACCTCCAAAAATAATTTAACAAAACTACGTATGTAGTTATAAATCATGTTACAACTGTAGTTTGGTAAAGTCAACATGTTTGGTACTCTTGATATATAAATGGATCAACACGATGAGAGTATGCGAGCTGAGCTAATTCATTGAGATCGTTTACGTCCAAATGGGTGATCGAATGAGTCCCCCACTTACGTATATCGTAGTTATATTGACACTCCACACGGCTAA
>NZ_ALKF01000108.1:0-7247 GCF_000283315.1 Paenibacillus sp. OSY-SE
GAATTGATGTTTTCTTTATCTTTCCCAGTATGAATATTGACCTTATGCGAACAAAGCGACTGCAGGGCATTGATGTCGAGTGACCTTGTTTGGACAACCGACTGACGTTTCGCTTTTCCCTCACTGTTTACGATGACGCCTTCCTTATCCTCTGATCCCTCATAGATCTCCCAATCAATCTCATCATCATGGTCACCTGGATAGAGGGCAATATGGACTTGCTTCCCATTCTCATTCCCTATAACCGGTTCATTCCAGATTACATCCTTGAGCAGAATACCTGTACCCTTGTCATCCAATGAAAGAGCTACTGCCGCACGCGCCATCTCTAAATGTGCTGCCTCTGGCAATCGTTTTTGCCCCTCCATCCCTTCGTCAGTCAAGAAACCCTCTCCGCCTGTAAACGTGGAACTAAAGCGCTGGCCGGAAAGTCCTGATGTGTTCTCATTCACGAGCGGATGGATAACACCGCGCTGGCCCCTTTGATTGTATGTCTGTTCCATGTTTGACGGTGCCCAGTATTTTTCCCGGGCAAACGGATAGGTCGGCAGGCTTATCCGGCAGGGTTTAGTATTGCTATATAACTCATTCCAATTAAAACTCAACCCTTTCACCCACAAGCCCAGCAATTTTCCATATTTCCCTTTGGTTGCCCAGGCGTCGATGGTTCTGACCATATCTTCATCATTTGCCAAGACTGCTAAACTCTCATTATTCCGATTCACTTGCCCTTGATAGCTATTTTCGATATCTTCCCGGCCTTCTGTGAAATCAGTCAGCCTCTCCTCCAGTTCCTTCACGGTTGCCACTATCAATCCAAACCGGTGTTCCATTGCTTCCCGCCCTAATTGGAGGGTATAGGCAATGGCCGGCAAATCAGTGTCACTGTACTGATTCACTAGGATAGCTTCCTTTAAACGCCTAGCTTGTTCTGTCAGTTGTTCCTTGCTTTTAGCCGATAAAACAATAATCACAGGGTTCTGTATCGTTGGCTGCTTGTTCTCTCGCGGTAAATATTCTTCGATCACCACATGGGCGTTGGAGCCTCCCGCTCCAAAGGATGATATCCCTGCTCTTCTCGGGTATTCTCTGTTTACTCCATTTTCATCTGAAACCGGCCGTACCCACTCCCCGAGCTCTTGCTGAACCACGAACGGGGTCTCTTCAAAATCGATAAACCGATTTAAAACCCTCGAATGCAAGGATGGCGCTATTTGGCCATGCTTCAGTTGCAGCAGTACTTTGGTCACTCCAGCAATCCCCGCCGCACTCTCGAGATGTCCGATATTCGATTTGACCGACCCGATGGCGCAAAATTGCTTGTTCTGGGTATGTTCTTGGAATACATTTGTTAATCCCGTAATTTCGATCGGGTCCCCTAATGAAGTCCCTGTACCGTGTGCTTCGATGTAACTGATTGTGCTCGGATCGATACCTGCTCCTTTCAGTGCTTGGCGGATAACTCCGCTTTGGGCATTCGGATTAGGCACTGTGTATCCGTTTGTCTTTCCTCCGTGATTGACTGCAGTTCCTTTGATGACTCCATAAATGTGATCCCCGTCGGCGATGGCTTTCGATAACGGTTTAAGCAGCACCGCTCCGACTCCTTCTCCCGGTACGTAGCCATCTCCTCCTTCACCGAAACTTTCACACCGTCCTTTGCTGGAGGAAAATTTGCCCTGGGCCAGCAACAGGTATTTATTCGGATGAATTGAGATATTCACTCCTCCGGCGATGGCAACATCGCAACCCCCATGTTTCAGACTCTCACAAGCCAGGTGGATTGAAGTTAAAGAGGAGGAGCACATGGTGTCGATCGCCATGCTTGGCCCATGGAAATTACAGTAATATGATACCCGGTTGGCGATCGAGGCTTGGCTCCCCGCTAAGGCGATCGGTCTCCCCCGGCTCTGTTCCTGTGCTCCGTAGAGCTGGTACTCGTCGTACATTACTCCGACATAGACTCCAACATTGCCTTTCAACCCCAACCCTTGACCTTTCGCGAGCTCTTCTCGGGTATATCCCGCATCTTCCAGGGTTTCGTAAACACATTCTAAAAATAACCTCTCCTGGGGATCCATGATTTCCGCTTCCCGGGGAGAGATGTTAAAGAATAGGGGATCGAACCGGTCTACTCCTTCCAGGAATCCTCCCCATTTGCAGTAAGTTTTCCCGGGTTTGCTTTTGTCTTCGTTGAAGTAGAGACTGTGGTCCCAACGCTCTTTGGGAATTTCGGTAATACAGTCAGTTCCGTTACGCAAAATATCCCAAAACTCTTGAATATTCCGTGCTTGCGGATACCGTCCTGATACTCCGATGATGGCGATATCCAGAGCGCCGCGGTGTGTATCTTCTTCGAAGGCCGCTTGTTGTTTTACAAATCTTATTTGTCTCCGGCTTCGGGTGATCGGTTGCACCACCTGTTCCGCCTGCGTGACTTCTTTGGTGACTTCTTTGCTGTTTTCTAGTGTTACCGCCACTTTGGCTTCGGTGCCTATCACTTCCTTGAGCTGTTCCCGATAAGATTCTAAAAAGTAGCCGCTTAATTCCCAAATGGTTTGGTATTCAAAGAATAAGGTCTTGGATAATGACCCGAAAATTTCCTCCAATTGGTTAGTCAGTTGCATGACTAGGATTGAATCGATACCGTATTCCTCCATCGGTGCATCCGCTTCTATGACTTGAACCGGTAGTTTGATTGTATTTGATAGAATTGTTTTTAAATAATTGGCCACTTTTTCCCGAAGAATTTCTTGATCTGTTTCCGGAACCGTTCTATTTTCTTCTTTCACAGCGGATTGATATTTGGCTAAGTTTTTGCTCGGAACTGGTTTCTCAATTACAGCCCGAAGTTTGTTAGAGTCCCCTGCCATGCACATGATTTGACCCTGTCCCGAGGTCCAGCATTGGTAGAAAGCCTGAATTCCGCTTGTGGTCGGCAGAGCGGTTAATCCGGTGGTTTGCTCCATCATTCTCTCTGCCTCCGCATCAATTTTCATTCCGCCTTCCTGCCATAACGGCCAGTTGATTGATTGAGTCTTTCCCCATCGTTGGCCTTGCTTAACGAGGTCGTTCCGATGTCCAGCATACATGTCCATGAAGGCATTGGCCGCGGCGTAATCTGCTTGCCCAGCGTTGCCCAGGCTTCCCGTCAGTGAAGAGAAGAATATAAAAAAGTCAAGCGGAATGTCCTTGGTTGCTTCGTCCAAGTTCACTAACCCTGATACTTTCGGCGCCAGGACTTCCATAAATTCATTCATTGTTTTTTTGATAATGTAGTTGTCTTTAATGATTCCGGCGCTATGGATGATCCCGTCCAAACCGCCGAATTCCTCCAGTAGCTTTCGGATTAATCCTTGCACCTCAGTCTTATCCCCGACATTCATCTGTCGGTATTCAACATGCGCACCTAACTCCTGAATCGCTTGAAGTTGCGCCAAGATACGCTCACTCAACGGCGAACGTCCTGTCAGGATGAGTGTAGCATCCTTGACTTGTTCCGCAATTTCTTTCGCAAATATCCGTCCCAGTCCTCCGGCTCCTCCGGTGATGAGGTAAATCCCTCCTTCTTTCCAAGGTAAGCCGGTTTCTCCCGTTGCTTCCGTCTGCTTCCACACAGGGAGATATCGTTTCCCATCCTGGTACAGAATATGGTTATCTGTCGGACTATTGCTTTCCGCCTTGAGTTTGGCAATGATTCTGGAAGGATCTTCGCTTGGTTCCATCTCGATCATCTGCGTGATGAGTTTCGGGTTCTCCTTCATAGCAGTTTTCAACAGCCCTGATAATCCGCTGTAAAGTGGCCGCCCCTCTTGGTAAGGAACGACGACCTGGACCAACACCTTGCCTCCAGTTTTCTCCATAAGTATGCTTTGAATTTCTTCAAAAACTTTACCGGCATAGAATTGGAATCGTAAATCAATTCCTTGCTGCGTGCAATTCAGGTTAAGGCTGCGAAGGGGGGCAGCGACACCGTTTTGTTGATATTTCAAATCTTCCGGGACGTTATCCAGTTCACAGAAAATCACCAACTGTTGGACGTATTCAATGGATGATGTTTCCGCAGGAGTCTGCTGCTCTTCCCAATCCATTTGCATCATCATGGTCCCATTGGCCGCTTCTTCCACTGAACTGACTTCCCCTTCCAATACACGCGAAGTATATCCTTTCAAACGGACACAGACATTCCCGAATTCATCACATAGGTCGATATCCAGTTTGATTAATTGCTTATTGGTATTTCCTTTCTTAATCACCGCCCACATCAACGAGGCGCAGCGGTTATATATCTCCAGTTCTTCCATCGCAAATGGCAGAATCGGTTTTAGATGATTTCCCGTTTCCGATCGTTCAGTGGTGTTGATTAGAAATCCGATGGACGCCTGCAAAGCCGCATCCATGATACATGGATGCAAGATGTATTGGCCAAGAGTATCCATTATGGCAATAGGCATGGTGAGCTTGGCCAAAACTTGGTCTTGTCCCATCCGGATTTCTTCAATCCCCCGGTGCCCCGGACCGTAATCGATTCCCATCCTTCCAAATGCCTCATAACATTGGGCAGAAGTGAGCGCTTCGGTGCATTGGGCTTGGATGGATGCCAAATCTATAGAAGGCGTTGCTCCACCCGTAACGAGTACCGCACTGCCCTGGCTGTGAACGATGGAACCATTGCTCCCAGCTTCTGTTTCGGTATAAATTTCATAAGCGACCTCCCCGTTATTCTCCGGGTAGAGTCCGATATGCACGTTGATCGGTTGCCCAGTGACTGCAATCGACTGGGCCCAGACGATGTTTTTCAACCGAATACCGGTCCAATCTTCGGTTATATTCCCGGTTGCTTGCTGCACTGCCGCCCGCGCCATTTCCAGATAGGCTACTCCTGGCAACACCCGTTTCCCTTTAATGACATGATCCGCCAGGAAGAACTCCTCCCCGGTAAAACTACTGCTGTATCTCTGTTCCGACAGGTCGGAGGTGTTCTGATGGAGTAACGGATGCATGATGTTCGATTTGAATTGAGTTGCTGCCTGGGTTAATTTCATCTCCGGCGTCCAATATTTTTCATTGGCGAACGGATAAGTCGGCAGGCTGATCCGGGAAGGTGCCGTATCGCCAAAAAGACCCTGCCAAGTCATCTCATAGCCCTGGCAATACAGCTCAGCCAGTGCATAGAGGATCTCCTGATATTGATTCGGATCGGCAACAGCCGCTCGGCTCTGTTTCAGCATATCTTCCGCAGATTTGCGAATGGCTGCCTGGTTGGTGAAGTCCCTCGCCACTAAGCCCATGAACAGGTTTGGCAAGCGCTCCTTGCCCCCGGCCAGTTTTAGCATTCGAATGGCATCCTCACGATCCCGAATGACAACCGCACATCGATGGTTAAAATGCTGCCTGCCTTCCAACAGCGTATAACTGATTGCAGATAGACCCCCTGCTCCGATCTCCTGTTTCGCTTCCAGCATCTCCGCCAGATCCTGAATCCGCTTCTGCAGCGATTCAGGAGTTTTGGCTGAGAAGGCGAGCAGGTAATAAGGCATAGGCTCTTGCGCGGCGACGCGTCCCTTATCGCTGCTTTCCGAACCATAGCTTTGAAGCACCACATGCGCATTTGTACCACTTATGCCAAAGGCACTCACTCCGCCCAGTCTCCGCTTTCCTTCCTGATCCGTCCATTCCTTCCGCTCCCGGTTGACATAGAACGGGCTATCCTCCCAGCGGATATAATCGTTAACCTGTTCACAGTTAATGCTGGCGGGGATGGTCTCCTTTCTCAGAGACAGCGCCAGACTGATCAGGCTTACGATGCCTGATGCCGCCAAGGAATGGCCCAGATTGGACTTGGTCGAGGTTAAGGCACAGTAGCCCTTGCCAGTGGTGTTCTTGAATGCATCCACTAACGCATTGATCTCGATCGGGTCTCCCAACTTGGTCCCGGTTCCATGGGTAACGATATGGCTGATCTCTTCCGGTTGGATATGGAAACGATTATATACTTCCTTCAAGAGCTTGGTCTGGGAGCGGCCGCTCGGAGCCGTAATGCCGTTGGTCTTCCCATCATAGTTGATTCCGCTTCCCACAATCGTTGCATACACCGGATCCCGATCCGCTTCTGCTTGCGAGAGACGCTTTAACACCACTACGGCCACAGCTTCCGCAGGCACAATCCCGTCGGCGCGCTTATCAAAGGCATGGCACTTCCCATCCGGAGACAGCATTCCTGCTTTCTCCATCGCCAAATAGCCATTAGGCGTAAGCGTGAGATTAGCCCCCGCCACAATGGCTGTATCACATTCTCCATTCCGCAAACTTAAGCAGGCTTGGTGTACAGCTACCAAGCCAGAAGAACAAGCTGTATTGATGGCCATATTCGGCCCGTCCAAATTCAGGAAATAGGCCAGTCTCGCGGCCAGAATTGCATTATTATTGGAGGTGATACCTCCCTCATTCCCCACCAGCAGCTGATAATCTCCCTCTTCGACTCCCACAAACATCCCGATCTTTTCACCGGTGATCTGTTTGGACCCATAGCCCGCATCCTCCAACGCTTTCCATGATTCCTGCAGCAGCAGCCTCTGTCTAGGGTCCATCATCTCCGCTTCCCGCGGCGATATTTCGAAAAAGAGCGGGTCAAACTCGGCTACTCCCGGAACAAACCCCATTCTCTTGCCCGTTTCCGTTCCATTCTCCGCATGCCCATACTCTTCCGACCATTCAGCACGCTCTTTAGGGGCCTTGCGGATGACTTCCCTGCCTTCCAGCAGGATCGACCACAACTCCTACATTCCACGCATCCGGGAACCTGCCGCTCATCCCGATGATCGCAATCGGTTCGGCCTCGCTGTCACTCCTGCCTTTTCTGCCAGAACGAGGCTGACTGACTTTTCTGACTGTACGCTCACTCGTTGTCTTGGATACCACTTTTTCCTTTGCTACCGCAGGAACAAGTTCCTCCTCCTGATAGAACTGTGTCATCTGCTCAGGATATTGGGTACGTAAATAGTCACTCAATCCCTCGAGCGTCGGGTAACCAAAAAAGAGGTCGGGGGTGATTTCCAGCTCATAACGCTCGCTTAAAACACCTGCAAACTCCACCAAGCTTATGGAGTCAAAGCCAAAGCTCTCTAGATTCTCATCTGCATCCAGCTTCTCCTGCGGAATTTTAAGAATCTGATTAATCGTATCTTTTAATTCCCACAGCACACATTGCTCTAGCGTCCAGCCCTTCATCTCCAACCGTCTGCCTT
>NZ_ALKF01000109.1:0-9555 GCF_000283315.1 Paenibacillus sp. OSY-SE
ACTATGATGGGAGCATATCAATTCATCCCGGCTTTTTTCTTTTGTGAGCGGACATGCTTGATAAAAAAGAACGGCCCTTCCTGTGTCAAGACGAGCCCAACTTTCTTATACTGTCATTACGACATGGGCATTCGTCCTGGTCGATGCCGCAATCCGAGGAGGCACACGATGGTAACCTGGAGCATTTGTATCGCCGCAATCGCTTGGACTGCTTTATGTATTGCCGCGATTGCGCTTATCTGTCGCAGCTGGCGCAGCCTGACCAAGGTGGATGCCGGCATGGAAGAAGGCCGCAGGCTGATTGAACAGCTTCGAGAGCTTACCCGCCGAGCAGAGAAGGTGTTGAATCAAGCGGAACAGACAGGCGACACGATCAAGGAGTGGTCCGATACGCTGCATGAATTGCATAAACGGGTTGGACGGTGGAATGAAGCCCTCGGCAGATGGTCTCAGCGGGCGTATTCTGGAATCGGCACTGCGAGGGAAGCAGATGAACGACGCGAGCCCGATACGCAGCTTTGGCTGGACATTTTATTTAAACTGTGGAGTGAGATTCGATCCCGCCGCGCCCGTGCATCGTAATCTTCTTCGGATGTGCAGCAAGGATGAATGCAATAGAAGGAGGAACTAACAAAATGGCGAAAGCAAATAAAACATTCTGGATTGGCGCGTTAATCGGCGGAGTGCTCGGTTCGGTGTCCGCACTTCTCTTGGCTCCCAAATCAGGCCGTGAATTGCGTCAAGATATTGCTGAAGGAGCACAGCAGGTCAGCGAGAAGACACAGCATTTGGCGAAGCAATTTGGGGAACATTCAGGAGAACTATTAACGACGGCGAAAGAGAAAGTCGTCGCTATCAAGCAAGGCTGGAGCGAGTGGAGACAGGACGGAGCGGAAGAGGAAGAGAAGGTTATGGTCACTGCGGTTAAGGAGATTACTGCAGAACAAGTCACGGATAGCTTAGCAGAGCAACATGAGGATAATCTATCGGGGCAAACCAACGAGAACGTCAGTCACAGTGAGGAATCTGTTAGCCAAGCGGAGACGGAGCATGAGTTAATTCATCAATCTTGACACCGGTGCTATGAGAGCGAAGAAGTCCCTTCATACAACCATTCGCGCCCGGTTGCGATGAAGGGACCACTCATTCATAATACGATATGATTACCATGTGCTCGGATCGATCTGGCTTGGATCAAGGCCTTCCCAGATGTTCTTGATTGTAACCTGCTCTGGATGCTCAAAGACTAAGAAGGCGGAAGGCAAATAGCGCTCTCCGTATTGGCTTGCAGGCGAATTCTTAATCGATCCGCCTCGTTCGACCAACACGGTCGAGGACCCCCCATCCAAGTTCGCTGCAATAACGGCTCCGTTCTCCAGCATAACTTGTTGGCAGTCATATAAATCGGCTCCGATGCTGTGAGTCTGGCGGCCATCGATGATGAGGAAGAGTATGGCACCGTCTTCCCGTTGACCCATTACCGTGCGGGGCGCAATCCCCCAGCCGTCGGCATGGTCTTTAATTTGTCCCTTGCCATTGACAATCATGCGGGGTTGGAATGTGACGCCTTCCTTTACTCCCATTTCCAGCAGCTCATCGACTTTATAATTGCCTGCTACCATCTTTCCATCGTTGTCGATGCCGACGATTTGAGTGCGGCGGTTTTTACCTACGCCATCGTAATACAGTTTACCGTCAGCGAAGACGACACCGATAGGCTGGAATCCGTTCCCCTTCCAGTTCGGATCGGCGAAGCCGCCCGCATTGACGCCTGCCAGTGCCCCGGTACGCTCGACCATGCTGCTTACCTTTTCACCGCGTCCGACTCGATTCGGCACGGCGATTCGAATCTTGGTCGGGTCGTTTACAATCATCAAATAGCCGCTATACCCCTTGCCGCTTACTGTCTTATATTCAATTAACGGCTTCTGCTCTTCTTCAACAGGCGCGGGCTTCTTAATTTCGAGAGTGGACTCCTCTTCGCCCATTTGTTCGAATTTCTTCCAATATGCTGCTACCCGTTTATCGAGCTCTTCTTGTCCAATTACATATTTCGCCCAATGTCGGTGTCTTGTTGTAATTAAAGTATCTGCAATTAAGAAACGCATTTCCGTTCCGGATGGCGTGAAAAATAACCACCCTGCCCCAAATGCGCTCATGATGAGCATAACGACTGCTGTCAATCTGAGCGTGCGCCAGAATGAACGTTTGCGACGACGTTGTGTCTTTTGCTGCTTGCGCCGCCCTGTCCGCTGTTGAGCGGATTTACGTGGCGGCAGAGAACGAGCGGTGCTTCTTCCCGCCGATGAACGTTCAGGATTCATATTTCAAGTCCTTTCTACATTATCTTGCATCATTATAAACGTTTTTTTGGAGACAAAAGGTTGCAGTAATGTAACAATATGAAAACAATGATTTTAGCTGCATGCCAATCCCGGAACATGTGACTTGAACCTTGTCTGACTTGCTGATAAGATCGAGGTACGTTTTACCTCTACCAATCATATGGTATCAAAGGTCAGTCAAACAAGAGACGAAGGAAGCGGTGTATTCGTGCAGCAAGCCATAGCAATGTTTGATTCAGGTGTGGGAGGACTGACGGTCGTCAAGGAAGTGATGCGTCAACTGCCACGCGAGAAAATTATTTATTTCGGAGATACTGCCCGTTCGCCTTACGGTCCGCGCTCAGCGGAGGAAGTAAGACTATTCACCCGACAGATCGTAGATTATCTCATTCAATATGAACCCAAAATGATTGTCATCGCTTGCAATACAGCGACTGCCGTAGCATTGGAAGAACTGCGTGCATACGTTTCGATTCCTGTCGTTGGCGTCATTCATCCTGGCGCAAGGGCGGCCCTTTCAGCAACAGACACAGGTTACATCGGAGTTATCGGTACGGAGGGAACGATTAAGAGCGGGGCTTACGAACAAGCACTGAAACGGTTAAATCCACACGTAGAGGTCATTAGCAGATCTTGCCCTAACTTTGTGCCTCTGGTGGAGAAGGGATTGTTCCGATCTGATGAAAGATGGCACATCGTGAGTGACTCATTGGATCCATTGCGAAACGTTCCAATAGACACCCTTATTCTCGGATGCACTCATTATCCATTTTTAACGGAACCGATTCAACGAGTAATGGGATCAAGCGTGCAACTGATTAATTCTGCAGAAGAAACAGCAAGGGAAATCAGCACGATCTTGCATGATAAAGGGCAATTGGCTCATAATGATGTGGTGCCAGTCCATCAATTCTTTTGCAGCGGTGATCCTGAAATATTCCAGCAGATCGCTCGTTCTTGGCTTGGAGAACAAATTCATGCTGTGCCTGTTGTATGGCAGATGCCTCAAATCATATAACATCCTCACAGTTGAAGAGTCTGTTCCTAAGTCAATCCTTTACTTTGCGGGCATTCTATTCAGCCAGCTTAAGCAGCTTCCAATGATCAAACTCGAAATCAAAAATTATATTGATGTCATAGAGGCTTGAGGAGGGTTGCCCTCTCAAGCCTTTTTATAATTTTTAAGCTGCAGCATTAGTCGCCGCAACCTGTAATTTTCGCCATCCTCCTGGCATATGCATCAATGATGATAGGCTAAGGAGGTGCCATAGATGGCTATCCCTTATATAGTGCAGCAAGGCGATACCTACCTGCGTATCTGCACGCGTTATGGTATTAATCTGCATGCATTGTTTGCGCTCAATCCACAGCTGGATACGGAGGATTATACGCTTCCCGGTCAAGTTATAACGATTCCGAAGCGGCCGAACAATACGTATATCGTTCAGCAGCATGACACGTTCTACGATATCGCTTCCCGGTTCCACGTACCGGCGCAGCTGCTGTCCTCCGCCAATCCGTGCATCAACCCGAGCCGATTGATGGAAGGGCAAAGCTTGCTCATTCCTTACGGCTGTCCGGAAGGGGCGCTAAGAAGAAACGCGGAATACGGACATGTTCAACTGACAGAGGATATCTGTCGATTGAGCAGCCGATATTCCTTCATCTCAGTGGAAACGATCGGCCATAGTGTATTGGGCAAGCCGATACAGGCCATTGGTATCGGCAGGGGCGGTGTTCCGATACATGCGAATGGAGCGGTGCATGCGAATGAATGGATTACCTCGGCTCTGTTGGTTCAATTCATTGAGGATTATGCAAATGCATATGACAGCGGCTTGGCATGGCGCGGATGGGACGCGCATGCCGCTTATGAGCGGACGTCATTGTGGATTGTGCCGATGGTTAATCCCGACGGTGTCGAATTGGTGCAGGAGGGCATTTCGCTCGGGCATCCGTTCTATAAGTCGATTATGGAATGGAACCAAGGCTCAAATCGGTTTCAGCGTTGGAAGGCGAACGTGCGCGGCGTTGATTTGAATGATCAATTCCCGGCTCATTGGGAGGAGGAGCGGGAAAGGCGGGGGATGCTTTCCCCGGCTCCACTTAATTATGGAGGGGAGCAGCCGCTGTCCGAGCCGGAGGCTGCCGCTTTAGCGTCATTTACAGAGCAAACTCCATTTGAGCTTGCCTTATCGTTTCATACACAAGGTCAAGAGATTTATTGGAATTACCGGGATTACGAACCTGAAGAGTCGTTATATTGGGCGGAACGGTTTCAACTGGTGAGCGGATATCGTGCCGTTAAACTATCGGGAAGCGATGCAGGCTATAAAGATTGGTTCATTCAGCGGTTTCTCAAGCCGGGGTTTACCATTGAAGTGGGACTTGGATCAAGCCCTTTGCCCTTGCACGATTTTAATTCGATGTATCGGGAAGTGTCTTCCATTTTGATGGAGGCACTAAGAGGTGATATAGTCGAGAACGAAAACACGTAGAATTTAGTAAATATGTATTTGTGTTTTGCTGTATGTTCCAAGGGGCGCGACGCACAATATCGTGAAGGAGGTGTGCGCGATGGCACCATCATCACGTGAACCGAAGCAGCGTTCGGGAGGAAGGCGCCCTTGGAACAATCTGTGGTGGCTTATCAGCTCCGTCCCCCGTCTGTTAGCATCACGCAACGTACCGATTTGGGAAAAGGCATTGTTCGTCGGTCTCGTTGTCTTGTATTGGATCATGCCGGATGTTCTGCCGTTTATGCCGATTGATGATATATTATTCACAGTTATTCTGATGCCATGGTTTGCTAAACGCTCTCTGAAATATGAACAGTTGTCATGAAGTTTGCGCAATATGGTTGCTTCTCTGTACAGGTTCCCTTACAATGACATAGTAGGTCAAGCAAACAAAATGATTGCGAAAGTACATCATGACTAAGTGGGTAAAGCGGAGTGACGAATAATGGCAAACGATATACGTATTTGTGATAAATGTCGGCATATTAAAATGAAGTCGTTTTTACCGAAAGTGAAGAAGCTCGATCCGAATGCGGACATTAAGATTGGTTGCAAATCATATTGCGGACATTGCACCAAGCGAGTGTTTATTTATATTAACGGCAGATACGTAACCGCCCCGACGGAAGATGAGGCTATCGAGAAGGCGAAATCCTTCTTGAAAGACTAAAGGTATAGAAAATGCTGCTGAGCACATCCTATTCATTGGAGAAGAACCGCAACGAATACCGTTCCAACGAAGGAGGCTCACAGCATGTCCCAATACGACTCCAGCTTGCAGTCGCAAAATCCGATCTCGCAGGCGCAAAACGCCATTGAGACAGCGCATAATGCTGTTTCTCAGGCTATGTCACATCCAACGGACCAATCCGTACTACAAGCGGAGCAATCTCTTGAGCACGCCGAACGCGCGGTCGAACAAGCCGGTTTGAGCGTGAATCCACATCCGGTCCAATTAGCGGAAGAAATGCTTGCAGAGGAACAAGGCCGATTGCAATCCCTCATTGAAAGTGAGCAATGGGAGCAGCAAGAGGGGTAGGCTTACTTAATCAAGGTAATGATGTTTTTTTATCCCGGACACAATAGGTCTGGGATTTTTTTACATATCATACATGGCAACAAGAACGACAAGACAAGCATCTAGGAGTGGTTATGTGGTTTTTGGTATTTCAGTCATAATAATACTAGCGTTTGTTATATGGGGCTTCGTTGCACCGGACACTCTTGCTGAACAATCGAGCGCAGCATTGTCATATACGACGGAGACATTCGGCTGGTTCTATCTCATTACGGCACTGGTTATTTTGATATTCTGTTTTGTTCTGGCCTTTGGCAAACACGGGCACATTACACTCGGAAGCGACGATGATGAGCCTGAATATTCAAATATATCTTGGTTCGCCATGTTGTTCAGCGCAGGAATGGGAATCGGCCTTGTGTTTTGGGGAGTGGCAGAGCCGATCAGCCACTATATTACTCCTCCTACGGATGACGGGATGACACCCGGTGCGGCGCGAGAAGCGCTGCGTTATTCCTTCTTCCATTGGGGACTTCATCCGTGGGGAATCTACACTCTTGTGTCGCTCGGACTGGCTTATTTTACGTTCCGCAAAGGCTATAAAGGTCTGATTAGCTGGACGTTTCAGCCATTGCTCGGGGATCGGGTGAATGGGCCAATCGGAAAGGCTATCGATATTTTGGCTATTATAGCGACCGCTTTCGGCGTAGCCACGTCTCTTGGGCTTGGAGTCATGCAAATCAACGGCGGACTCGCGCATACATTCGGCATTCCGAGCAATCCAACGGTTCAGATCATTATTATTGCAATCGTAACGGTACTGTTCCTGACTTCTGCCATCTCTGGCTTGGACAAGGGCATTCGCATCCTGAGCAATACGAACCTGCTTATTGCGCTGGGATTGCTTCTTTTCACACTGCTGCTCGGTCCGACGTCGTTCATTTTTGATACATTCACGACAACGCTTGGAGGTTACTTGCAAAACATTATTCAAATGAGCTTGCGCTTGACGCCGTTTACCGAGGATTCTTGGGTGGCGAACTGGACGTTGTTCTATTGGGCATGGTGGATTGCTTGGGCGCCGTTTGTAGGTTCATTCATCGCCCGCGTCTCACGTGGACGTACGATTAAGGAGTTCGTTCTCGGAACGCTGCTCTTGCCAAGCGGATTCAGCTTCATTTGGTTCTCCGTCTTTGGCGCGACCGGTCTGAAGTTCGAAATGTTCGATGGACTGCCCATTGCCGAATCAGTGAAGCAGGATATTACATCGGCATTATTCATCACACTTGATTACTTGCCAGGGGGCACGTTCCTGGCGATACTGGCTACGCTGCTCATTGTAACCTTCTTCATTACGTCCGCCGATTCGGCTACATTTGTCCTCGGGATGATGTCTTCGAACGGTAATCCGAATCCTAGCATTCCCGTGAAGCTGGCATGGGGTATCTTTCAGTCGCTCATCGCGATTGTTCTGCTGTTGAGCGGCGGACTGGAGGCGTTGCAGACGGCCTCTATCTTGACCGCCCTGCCATTCGCTGTCATTCTGCTCGGCATGTGCCTGTCACTCGCCAAGGCGCTGCGCAAGGAAGAGCGGGAGCGGCGCTTGAAGGAGAAGAAGCGGCGCAGGAAGCTGGACAAGCTGTTGGAACAGGACGGAAGTTGACGTAGAGCCGGGATGGCCTTTACTATCTGGGAATCGCCATAGTCCTTTAACCATCAACTAACCTTGTGGAACTAGAGAGAATGCGTCGAGCTTTCGGCGCATTTTTCATTTTTCTTTATGAAAAGCAAGCATGCTCAAAATAGTTGTCTAATGAATGAAATGAAACGATCGCTTCCTCATCGTTCTCATTCTTGTTTCTGACTCTCTCTACCTTCGCAGCAGGATGGATGTCAATTGTCGGCTGAGCTTTAAGCATCAGGAGGAGATATATTTCGCCTCAATCTTAATGCCGCTTGACCCAACTCTGAGAAGGTCTCTTCGTTCGCTTCTTTGCATCACACTCCCCTCCATTCAGAACAGACATACCGATTCCCTGTAAACCTAGATAATTTCATTACATATCTGGCCCCGCTGGCCATCAGCAGCTGTGACTAGTTCCCTGTAGTATCCCCCATGCACGGAGTGCGGCACCTTCAGATGATGCAGTATAAAAGATAGCATCGAACAAGCGGGCTGATTCGGATGCTGAGGCATATCGCACCATACGAAATACATCAAAATTGGAAGAAGAAAGGGTCTTGTTTCGTGTTGTTTAAAAAGCTGCTTTAAGCGTATTTGGATATTCAAGCTAGTAGAAAAATAACTTGAAACAGGAACGTTTGTTCTATATAATGAATATAAGAACATTAGTTCCATAATTAGGTCGAAAAAGCCCGTTATGAGGAGGTAGTCTTGATGGAAGCATTGCAATCTATCGCTACATTGGAAGAGTTGCGCCGTCAGTTTCATACCGAATCTTCTTGCTTCCATTTTCTATATAAGTTAAAGTGGCCGCATGGTTTTGTCTGTCCACGCTGTCAGCATGCCCATACCTATGTCATCCGGACACGACGGCTTCCTCTGTACGAGTGCCGCGCTTGCCGCCATCAGACTTCGCTCATCGCTGGCACGGTCATGGAAGGCAGCCGCACGTCCTTGCAGAAGTGGCTCACTGCATTCTGGCTTGTCTCCCGTTCCGACACCGGCATCAACGCCGTCCGGCTCAGTTCGATTATCGAGGTTACATATAAGACAGCCTGGTTGATGCTGCATAAGATCCGAGCTGCGATTAGCCGTACCGACACTGAGCGGCCTCTGCAAGGGGTCGTTCATGGCTTCGTGGCCTTTTATGGCCGCCATCCGTCAAGACAACTTAACCCTCGGGAATGCCCTCTGATCGTTGCCGAATCTGTCACACCAGACGGGCAAACGGGAGAAATCAAAATGAAGCTAGTAGAGCCAACTGGCCACTGCAACAAGCTGCTGCTCCGTTCCGACTGCGAACACTTCGCCGCACTGCATGTCGCTAAGACTGCTGCCGAGACATCCATCATCCGACACAATTACCGGGTACGCCGCAATCGTCCTTTATTTCAATCTTTCAGACGGGCGTGGCGTTGGATGAACGACACATTTCACGGAATAGGCGCTAAATATCTCCAGACATACCTGGATGAATTTTGCTTTCGATTCAATGCATCTCTCCATCATACGTCCGCTTGGGAGCAACTACTGTATATATGCATGGCGGTGTTTTCTCCTGTCCCGACTTCGTCTTGCATCGGCTATGACGAGCCCTTAGTTCCAGACACACCAGCAGCAGCATGACCAGGTTGACTGCGCCCTTGCATGAGGCGTTCTTCAAAGTTTGTTTACATCTCATTAATTTATTCCGTTCAATACTGCGACTTTTCGAACGTTCTTGCTGTTCTTAATCCATTCCAACTGCAAACGTTGAAACGTTCTGGCAGAACTTCTAGCATTCTTCCGGTTGGTTACTATATGAGCGTCTTGCAGTATTTTTTTCATGCACCGTTCCGTTTATCGCTGTATGAGCGTACTAGCAGCAATTCTTGCGTTCTTCAGGTTGGTTACTATATGAGCGTCTTG
This sequence comes from Paenibacillus sp. OSY-SE, assembly GCF_000283315.1. NCBI lineage: Bacteria > Bacillati > Bacillota > Bacilli > Caryophanales > Paenibacillaceae > Paenibacillus > Paenibacillus sp. OSY-SE. The sequence goes on from NZ_ALKF01000109.1 coordinate 9,475, forward strand.
CAGCATTTTTTTATGCCCGTTTCGTTTATCACTGTATGAGCGTACTAGCAGCATTCTTGCGTTCTTCCGGTTGGTTACTAT
>NZ_ALKF01000110.1:0-9879 GCF_000283315.1 Paenibacillus sp. OSY-SE
TCCTGTTCGGGGAGCCACTTTTTGGAGAGGTACCCAAGAGGCCGAAGGGGGCGCTTTGCTAAAGCGTTAGGGTGTAACAGCCGCGAGGGTTCGAATCCCTCTCTCTCCGCCATTTATGGAACACATAAAGTCCCGTGAGGGATTTTTTTGTTTATCAAATATGTAAGCGTTTACTTATAAGGGGGCGAACATCCCTCTCTTTCAATCCTTGCTGTGGAATTCGAAGGAGGAACGTTACGTTATGGCCAAGCGATGGTTTTACCGCTTATTGCTGTCGTATATGCCTGTATTTATTATTGTAGTCAGCTTCCTATTCTTTGTGTTCTTTCAGACGTTAAGCGAACAAAGCCGCAAAGATGCAATTCAATCGAATTCATCGCTCCTCCTTCAAGCTCTTCGGGCCACGGACGCTTCTTTGAAAGATATTGACCAAATGGTCGTCTCCGAAGTGTTGAATGCGCCGGAGCTGGAACAATATTTTCACGGCAAGAAAAACAATGATGTCGCTTTACATATGCGCATCAAGAAGCTCATGAAACGGATCAGCGCCAGAAATCTGCTTATCGATACCGTGTATCTCGTCCGGTTTCAAGATGAAACGGTGCTTAGCAACAGCAGCGCCTTCCCCATCCGCGAATATATGGACAAAGACTTCATCGATGCACACCGCCATATCCGCAGCAATGAATATGCTTGGGTCGGTGCGCGCCCCTTTAAAGAATATGACTTTCAAGATGGAAAGTCTGTCGTGTCGCTCGTGCGCCACGTGCCTTTAACCGGCGGAGGAGACGGAATGATCGTCGTGAACGTCGCCACAGCCTCCATTCAATCCTTAGTTCAAGAGTGGTATGCCTCCGATTTGAATGCCGTCAGCATCCGCGATCGATTAGGTGTGAATTTACTGGATTATGATACCGATAACCCTAACTTTTCACCTTCTTACACGGTTGTATCGGACTATATGTCGCCTTATACGGGGTGGATTTTTGAGAGCGGGTTTCAGAAGGGGAAAGCTTTATTACGTATTGAGGAATGGTTCAATGTATGGATGATTGGCGGCATGATGCTGCTCCTCGCCGCGATGGGTTGGATTGTGTACATCACCCACCGCCATTACAAGCCAGTCGCGAATCTGGTACAGCGGGTCAATACCATTGCCGAGACAACGTCCTCCTTGCAATCGGACCAATCGCGCTGGGATGAATTTGCCGTCATCGAATCCGCTCTCGATCGAATGTTTGCCGAGCGTGATGAGAGTGCGGAACGAGGCAAGAAGGATGCCATATTTCTGCGCAATTACGCATTTCGGCAATGGTTGGACGGCAGCTATGAAGAGCATCCGCTTAATAAGGAAAATAAATTGGATGTTCCGTTGGATTCAGAGCGTTGGTGCGTCATCGTCGTGGTCGAAATCGATCGGTATCTTTCGTTCACGAAAGCGTATTCCCGGCGGGATCGCTTCTTGCTTCAATATGCTATGAAATCGGCCTTTCATGAAATAGCCGCAGAGTATGAGTGGAAGGTGTGGGCCGATTGGTTGACGGGGGAACGGCTCGTCATGCTTTGGCAGCCTGCGTCCGATCAGACGGAGCCTCAGCATGCTGCCCGCAAAGTTGCGGATGTGATGGAACAGATGCTGCCTTGGATTGAAAATTATTTGAAATGGACATCTACGGCAAGCGTCAGTGATGTTGCCGCTTCTATCCATAACATTCCGCAAGCGTTCGCTCAGGCGCTGCGATCGTTAAGCCGCAAGATGACCTGCGGGATCAATCGGGTGCTCATAGAGAAGGAGCATCAGACAGTGGGTGTTGATGTGACGCCGCTTACCCGAGCGCTCGTGCATAGCGTTGCGCAAGGAAAGGGAGAGTGGCACGAACGTCTGCTGGAATGGATTCAAATGCTGCAAGCGGCAAGGTATACCCGTCAAGAGGTCGTACAGGCTTGCACACAGCTAGACTCGGAAATGAACAAGCGGATGAAGCTGATGGCGCGAGCGAGTGATTCTCTTCCAGATGCAACGAGTTGGATGGAGCAGATTGACGAATGCGAAACGCTGAAGGAGCTTGAACAGATGCTGTCCGAGCTGCTGAAGCAGGCGGAGCAACGGCTTGCTGTTGCAGATGCGGAGCATTCCGTCGCGTTGATACGTCAGATCCAGGCGTACATCGAAGCGAACTATGCGCATCCTCAGCTGTCGCTGGACCATTTAAGCGAACGGTTCCAAGTGCCGCCAAAAACGTTAAGCAAATCGTTCAAGGATGTGACTGGCGAGAAATTCATTGATTTCCTCATCCACATCCGCTTAGAGCATGCGAAGCGGTTGCTTCGGGACAGTGATGCCTCCATTCAAACGATAGCTGAGCGGGTAGGCTATGGCGGAGCAGTATCCTTCAGCCGCGTATTTAAGAAAGTGGAAGGGGTTGCTCCAGGAGAATACCGCGCCGTCATCTCGGCGCAGGCTGCAGCCTTGACACGCGACAAATAATTGAAAGCGCCGAATATCGGCATTGGGCTTCTGATCGAGCCCGGTGTTGGTAGCAACGGCGCTTTTTTTGTGATGAACAGGCGGGATTGCGAAACATATCAAGCAGGCGAAAATCATCTATTGTTACCAATAAACCCCTTGCCGGGAGCGGGTTAGACGGTGTGGCGAAATCCGTTAAGCCTTAAGAAAACGGTTGATTGTAATGGCATCATTTCGTCTTTTATAATCAAGGCAACCCGGGAGGCTCGATACTATCGACGCCGCAAATATGAACTGGCTCAATAATGAATCCTCTTTTGTAATCGGTTGCAAAAGGGATGAAGGAGGAATGAACTATGGCAAACGTCACGCCCGGAACTGCCTCCCGCCGCCTGACGACATCGCGCTTCGCGTTTGCCGACGGTGCCGGTAAGAAAATGAAGAAGCATTGGCAACTATATTTGCTCGTTTTTCTGCCAATCGCTTACATTATCATTTTCAAGTACGTTCCGATGGGCGGAGTGCTTATCGCCTTTAAAGAGTATAACGTCGTAAAAGGGATCTGGGAGAGTCCGTGGGTAGGGTTTAAATATTTCGAGCAGTTTTTGAACTCGCCCTACTTCTGGAATTACATCCGTAATACCATCGTGGTCAGTCTGTACGGATTGTTAGTCGGATTTCCTGCCCCCATCCTATTGGCACTGTTTTTGAATGAGATTAAGAACGGTTTCTTTAAGAAGACCGTGCAAATGGTTACCTATGCCCCTTACTTCATTTCTACCGTTATTATGGTATCCATCATCATCGTTGCCCTGTCTCCGAACGTCGGCATGCTTAATAACATATTGCGCCTGTTCGGGTTCGAAGGCATCGATTTCATGGGAAGGCCGGAGTTGTTCAAATCGATTTATGTCTGGTCTGACGTATGGCAATTTACCGGTTACGGCGCAATCATATACATCGCAGCTTTATCTGGAGTCAATCCGGATTTGTACGAAGCTGCCAAGGTAGACGGCGCGACGCGCTTCCAGAAGATTTGGAATATCGATTTGCCGAGCATATTCCCCGTCATGGTCATTTTGCTCATCTTGAACGTGGGCAGCATGATGAGTCTCGGCTTCGAAAAAATGTACCTCATGCAAAACCCGCTCAATTTAGAGTCTTCCGAGATTATTTCAACTTACGTATACAAGGTCGGCTTGTTAAATGCGAATTTTAGCTTCTCAACAGCAATCGGACTATTTAATTCCATCATTAATCTCGTACTCATCGTGACGGTCAATGCGATTGCGCGCAAGCTGTCAGAGTCGAGTCTGTGGTAAAGGGGGCAGCATCCATGAATAAACCCGCTATTCGCGAGTCGCTTCCTGACCGCCTGTTTCTCATATTTGTGTACGTCGTATTAAGCGGCGCGCTGGTCATCGTTTTATTCCCGCTGCTGCATATTTTGAGCGCTTCGTTCAGTTCGCCGCAGGCTGTCAACTCGGGTCGCGTATGGTTGTTCCCGGTTGATTTTACACTGGCCGGATATAAAGCAGTTTTTGCGAATCCGAATATTTTGACCGGTTACGGCAACTCGCTCTTCTACGCCGTGGCTGGCACGTTCGTGAACGTCGTCATGACCGTACTCATCGCGTATCCGTTATCTCGTCGCACGTTCTACGGACGTCACATCATCATGATGCTGCTCGTCTTCACGATGTTGTTCGATGGCGGTCTTATTCCGAACTATATGGTTGTGAAGTCGTTAGGAATGATCGATACCCGCTGGGCCATGATTATTCCAGGCGCATTGGCTGTCTTCCAGGTCATTATCGCCCGTACGTTCTTTCAGACGAGTATTCCGGAAGAATTGGCTGAAGCATCGGAGATTGACGGCTGCAGCGACGTCCGCTTTATTACAAGTGTCGTGCTGCCGCTATCGAAACCAATTATCGCTGTCATGACGCTGATGTACGCCGTCGGCCACTGGAACTCTTATTTTGGCGCTCTCATTTATTTGAAATCGCCGGATATGTTCCCGCTGCAAATCGTGCTGCGGAATATCCTTATCCTGAACACGGTCGATCCGACGATGATGGCGAACGTGGATGATATGCTGCAGCTGCAAGGCATGTCAGAGCTGCTGAAATATTCGCTTATCGTGGTGGCGAGCGCTCCGGTGCTGATGATTTATCCTTTCGTGCAAAAGCACTTTGTAAAAGGAGTCCTTATCGGTTCATTAAAAGGTTAATCTCTGCCAGATTACAACTCAATTCGAGAATATAAAAGGGAGGGTCTTGTAAGATGAAATTGAAATGGACGACGATGCTTGCGGTATTGCTGTGCGCCTCACTGCTCTTGGCGGCTTGCTCCAGCGGTTCGGGCGGCTCTGGCAAAGAAGAAGGAAAGGGAAATGCCGCCGCGAACGAAGTGGCGAATGCCGGTGAACTATTCAATCCGGTAGGAGAATATCCGATTGCAAAAGAGCAGATGACACTTAAGATGTTCGCGCCGCAATCGGCAGCGATAGAAAATTTAGAGACGAACGAATTCACAAAATTTGTTGAAGAGAAAACAAACATTAAAATTAAATGGGACGTTGTGCCAGAGGGTGCCATTGAAGAGAAGAAGCAATTGATGATGGCAAGCGGAGACTATCCGGAAGTCATTCTCGCCGGCAACTTCTCCAAGGCAGACCAGATGAAGTACGGACAGCAGGGCGTATTTGTTCCGTTGAATGATTTAATTGATAAATATGCTCCGAACATCAAGCAGGCCATGACTGAAATTCCGTACTTGAAGGATGCGATGACTACGCCAGACGGCAACATTTACACGATCCCGAAAGTGAACGAATGCTATCATTGCACCTATGCCTCGAAAATGTGGGTGAACCAGAGCTGGCTTGATAAGCTTGGATTGAAAATGCCGGAGACGACGGAAGAGTTCTATCAAATGCTGAAAGCGTTTAAAGAGAAGGACCCGAACGGAAATGGCAAAGCAGATGAGGTTCCGCTCACTACGGCAGGGAAAAAGGACATGTGGGGCGGCGGCTTGGATGCCTATTTGATGAACGCTTTCATTTATAATGATGCCAATACGTATATGTATATGGATAACGGTGACATTAAGTTTTCGCCGAATCAAGAAGCATGGCGCGAAGGACTGCGCTTTATCAATAAACTGTATGCGGAAGGGCTTATCGATAAAGCTTCCTTCACCCAGAACGCCGATGCCGTCAAGCAAATCGGCAATAAGCCTGACAATGTGATGGGAGCCGTGTCCACGGCGCTTATCAGCTATGTATACAATCCGAACGAATTGACGCCTCGCCATAAAGAATATGTAACGGTTCCGCCGTTGAAAGGACCGAATGGCGTGCAGCTGACCGGATACTTCGTCGGCGCTGGCAACGGACAGTTCGCGATTACGAACAAAGCGACACCAGGGCAGCAGATTGCGGCGATTCGCTTTGCAGATTATCTGTACACCGAAGAAGCAACGGTGTATACGAGCATGGGTAAGGAAGGCGATGGCTGGCGCCAAGCGAAGGAAGGTGAGAAGACGGCTGACGGTCAACCTGCGCGCTTCAAGCAAACGCCGAAGCCAGGCGTATCGCAAGTCCAGAACGGAACTTGGCAGGAGCTTGGCATTATGAAAATGACGAATGAATTACGCGATTCCTTTGCGGTGCCGGATGATATGTTCGCGGAAGACGGCTATGGCCTTCGCCTGCGCAACGAGTCGAAGAAATATGAACCGTTCGCGAAGCCAGAAATGGCTTTCCCAGCAGACGTATTTATCGCAGCCGAGGACGCTTCCTTAGTAGCTCAACTGCAGACGTCCATTAGTGACTATGTCGAGTCCAACATAGCTCAGTTCATTACCGGCAGCAAAAGTTTGGATAAGGATTGGGATGCGTATGTGAAAGGCTTCGACGGCTTGCAGCTGCCGAAATATTTAGAGATTTACAGCAACGCTATTAAAAAATAAAGGTTGCTTTCTATACTATCCGCCGGTGTCATGCTGCCGGCGGATAGCTGCTTGACAGCGCGCACATTTTCATGCTTCCATTTGCTTATTGATGAAGGATTTAACTCCACTATCTCGAAGTCATAAGAGGTTCTTGCATGGTGCAGAACGACTTATAATGTTATCGAAAACGCTTGTCGCAACTGTCTGACCACATTACTAATTTGAAGTAAGGGAGAGGGCGTTATGACGAAGACGAAGCTGGCTTTGCCTACCCCGCAGCAAATGGCGTGGCAGGACTTGGAATTGGGGATGTTTTTTCATTTTGGGATCAATACGTACTGTGATCAGGAATGGGGAGAAGGAACTGATTCCCCGGAATTGTTCAACCCGGCGCAGCTGGATGCGGGGCAATGGATCCGCACGGCCAAAGTGGCCGGATTCAAATATGTCATCCTGACGGCCAAGCATCACGATGGGTTCTGTCTGTGGCCGACGAAGACGACAGACTATTCGGTGAAATCAAGCCCATGGAAGAACGGTCAAGGCGACGTGGTGCGTGAAGTGGCCGATGCGTGCCGGGAAGAGGGCATGCTTCTAGGGTTGTACGTATCTCCTTGGGACCGCAATGCTGCGTGCTATAGCGATCCTGCTGCTTATGATGACTTTTATGCGGAACAGCTCACAGAGCTTTTGACGGGCTATGGGTCGTTAGTGGAAGTCTGGTTCGACGGAGCGGGCTCGGAAGGTCGCCAATACGATTGGCCGCGCATCATTGGTCTTGTGAAGCAGCATCAACCGGATGCGATGATTTTCAATATGGGCGCGCCGACGATTCGTTGGGTGGGGAATGAAGATGGAGTCGCTCCGTATCCGTGCTGGAACACTGCTGAAAGCGCTCGCGTGAGCATGTTCACGAGCGACATGAACACGTGGATGGAAGCCACACCGGAATGGGTTCCTGCGGAATGTGATGTGCCGATTCGGGCGAGACATTGGTTCTGGCACCCGAATGATGAGAGCAGTCTGCATTCATTAGACCATCTGATAGACTTGTATTACCGCTCCGTTGGCCATGGGACAACCTTGCTCCTGAACGTCTCGCCAGATGACCGCGGCCTGCTGCCCGATTGTGATGTAGAGCGCGTACAGGAATTCGGAACGGAAATCCGCCGCCGATTCGGACAATGTATTGCCGAGACGACGGGCGCAGGAATGGAAGTTGTACTCGACTTGGGAGAAAAACAGGCGATCGAGCATGTCATTGCGATGGAAGACATTGCGTATGGGGAGCGAGTCCGTGCTTATGTGGTGGAGGCCCGGGTTGACGGGGAATGGAAGACGGTAGCGCAGGGCAGCGCGATTGGGCACAAGAAGATCGATCGGATCGAACCGCTCGAGACCGCTAGTATCCGCCTGCGTATAATCGAATGCATGGAAGAGCCAATGATTCGCCGCTTGGCCGTATATTGATCGGGAAAATAATGAGTCGGAGAAAAAAGAAGCAAATCGATTACAGAGGCAGGAATGCTGCCTTACGATATCGAATATAAGACAGGGCAAGGATTTACTGCGAATTCATTCGTGGTTATTCCTTGCTTTTTTTCATACACTATGAGAGCTTGAACTGGATTTATCGTATGTCCTAGTTCGTGAATATTGCGTAGTGTATTATTGAACAGGGGTTCTATGTCATTGGATATAGGGTAAGAAAGAGTATTGCAGGAGGTGAGCGGCGTGAGCGATAAATTATCATCAGATATCAATCGTGACGACGGCGACAACATGAAAGAAAAGAGAAAAGCCCCCTCTGAACCGGAAGATATCCTCGAGGAAGCGGACCGCATATTAGAAGGTACGACAGAAGAGGTGAAGCGGGAGCTGCGTTATTGGCAGCCGTACGACTTGGCCGTCGTCTATCGCGATGCGAAGATGACGAAGCGATCTCACTTGCTGAGTGCTCTGGAAATCGATCAGTTGACGGAAATGATCCGCGAGCTGGACCCGGATTTACAGCTTGAAGCGTTTCAGATGCTCGGGCGCGAACGCGCCGCCGAAGTGCTGAACCGGATGGATAATGACGACGTCGCCGATATGATGGCTGCCGTTAGTCTGGAAGCGAAGGAATTCCTCCTCTCGTTGATGGAACGGGAAGAGAGCGACACGGTGCGTCACTTGCTCACCTACGAGCCGGAGACGGCGGGCGGTCTGATGACCAACCGTTACGTGTGGTTCTATAACCGCTACACGGTGCGGGAAGCGGTGGAGAAAATTAAGGCCTTCGCAGAGCTGACGAAGCACGTGCATTATTTCTATGTAGTAAACGAACAGAAGCGTATCGTCGGCACCTTGTCCTATCGGGAGCTGGTGCTTGCTCAGGAGAATGAAACGATACAGGAGCTCATGAACGAGAAGGTTATTTCCGTAACAGCAGACACAGACCAAGAAGAAGTGGCGAAGCTATTCGAGCAATACGACTTCCTGTCCATGCCGGTCGTGGATGCAGATGACAAGCTCATCGGTATCGTGACCGTCGATGACGTCATCGACGTCCTGCGGGAAGAGGCGCATGAGGATATTAACAAGCTATCAGCAACCGATAAGACTATCGATTTTCGCACGAATGCAGTAACCGCAGCACGGCGCAGGCTGCCATGGCTCATTATGCTGCTCTTTCTCGGACTCGTCTCCGGCAGCATTATAAGCCGGTTCGAAGAAACGTTGCAGCAGGTGGTGGCGTTAACATTCTTCATGCCCATGATTGCCGGAATGACAGGGAATACAGGCACTCAATCACTAGCTGTCGTCATTCGTGGATTATCTTCCGAAAATATAGACAAAGCTATCGTTCGACGTCTGTTATGGCGCGAACTGTTCGTAGGACTTATTATCGGTATGGTATGCGGCGGATCCGTGGCCTTGGTGGCGGGAATATGGCAATCAAGTGTAGCGCTCGGCCTTGTCGTCGGATGTTCCTTGTTTCTCACTGTCATCATCGGGACGATGGCCGGGACTGTCATTCCGCTCATTTTGTACAAATGCAATGCCGATCCAGCCGTAGCGTCCGGGCCACTGATTACGACGTTGAATGACATCTTTTCATTAACTGTTTATTTCGGTACGGCGACGGTATTTTTATCGTATTTAGTGTGACCGTTTGGGGAAGCGCAGGTAACACGGGTGGTGTCTTTATCAGCACAAAAACATTTTGCCAATTGGTAAAAAAAGTTTTGAAAAAAAAGCTTGTCAACGTTCATGCCGTTTGTTATACTCTTAATTGTCGCCGCAGAGGTGATGATGAAAGTGTGACCATGGCCCGTTGGTCAAGTGGTTAAGACACCGCCCTTTCACGGCGGGAACACGGGTTCGAATCCCGTACGGGTCACCATTTCTTTTACTTGAAATGAATCATGGCGAACAGCAATGTTCAGTCAGCATGAGAGCCATTAGCTCAGTTG
>NZ_ALKF01000111.1:0-10168 GCF_000283315.1 Paenibacillus sp. OSY-SE
AACGTGGGCGCTCTCGCCTCCGACGTTTTATCTTCATGATGACGATGAGTTTAGTAGCGAACAATCCGGAGTTTAAAGCTATGCATGCATACAATGTACAGGTAAAGAAGATAAAGAAAATGAGGTCCATTATGAAACTGTGTGGCAAATTAGCTAGAATTTTAGTTGGAATGGCTCGCAGCGGTGAAGCCTACAACCCTCCTAAAACGATGCCAATCCAGCTAGCAGTTTAACCTACAATTACCGTTTTGTTGTACGAGTTTTGTCTTATTCGCGGGATTTCAAAGAAAGCACGGAGTACCGGATGTATTTAACCAAAGGGCACCGACCCGTAACGATAGCAAGACCGGCCTCCACCCCTTGGACAGGTGTAACGAAGGAATGAAAGGGCATAGACCCGTTGAGACATGGGAGTGAAAACCTTCAGGGGCGGCGTGGAGAATGTGTGCAGTATATGGAAAAATACGGGGTTTTGATCTTCCCCTGTATTTCCTTGCGCCTTCATGTTGCTCAGGTCTATTATGAGGTCCCTCATCCAATCATTCTTTGCTTCTAGCAAGGGTGAAATCCTGTGAATAAGTGAGCATTCGTGTGAAAACTATATCGTACCGAGGGAGTTCAATAAAACAGCGGCAGTCTAGAACTTATTTTCTCGTCCCTGGCTGCCGCTATTTCTATTACTGAGGTCAGTCTAATGTAGTGTAGTGCTTAGAAAATTTAATTTAGCCCATCACTGTAAATTGGAAACAGGTACAAGGATTTTAGGCGTTGACTTAGGGCTGAAAGTTCCTGCGGTAACCATCACAGACGATGATAAGGTTCGCTTTTTTGGGAATGGACGAGAAAATAAATACATGAAACGGAAGTTTCGTAGTGTTCGTAAAAAGCTAGGAAAAAACAAGAAAATAAAAGCTATTCGCAAATTAGATGATAAAGAACAAAGATGGATGAAAGACAAAGACCACAAGGTTAGTCGTGAAATCGTCAGTTTTGCAGTTGAGAATCAGATTTCTGTCATTCGCTTAGAGCAACTAACGAATATCAGGCAGACGACAAGAACAAGTCGTAAAAACGAAAAGAATCTACATAAATGGTCTTTCTATCGTCTATCTACTTTCATCGAGTACAAAGCAAACATAGTTGGGATCAAAGTAGAGTATGTTAATCCTGCCTATACAAGTCAATCATGCCTGAAATGTTCCGAAAAGAACAAGGCACACGATAGAACATATAAGTGCCAATGTGGATTCGAGAAACATCGTGATATTGTGGGAGCGATGAACATTCGCTACGCACCTGTGGCAGATGGTAACAGTCTGTCAGCCTAAGATACAACATGCACTGTCTTAGGAGGGGCGATGACACGCCCTAATCTTGAGAGTTGTCCAAAGCAGAAATGGATTGAGGACGTTAACTACTCAAGAATCCCAGTCACGTTAGTGACCTTGCGGCTTTAGCCGTGGGAATGTCAAGTGAACCATTTTCTCATACATTGAGTTCGTACTAGTAACAAACACTAGATCCAAGTATCATTGGCTGCAGTTAATTCGGACTCAGTACCGTCATTGTTTACTATGCTTCTAGGCTCCACCAACATGATATGGCATTCCTTTTCGGCGGAAGGCTTCATCTCGATCCCCTTCGGGAGAACAATCATCTCACCCTTGGAGATTTTAACCTGACCATCACGAAAATCAATGATCATCTCCCCTTCGATCACCATAAATACCTTATCGGTCTCTTCATGACTATGCCATTCAAACTCCCCGGCAATCTTAATGAGTTTAAATTGATAGTCATTCATTTCACCAATGACTTTCAGAGACCAAAGATCGTTAAGTTCAGATAGTTTCTCATTTAGATTAATCGCTTGGTAATGGATAGTAATCACTCCTTATTTTTTGGCCTTCAAGCTACCGTTACAGTGAACAGGCAAGAGCTAACCATTATCTACTTACGCAAGGCAGTTAATATATTTTGCATAGCGTATTCAGTAGCTAATGGCCCACCAGTAATAGCGGAATTATCCATTAAATAGACATTGCCTTTCTTTACGGCATTCATAGCATTCCATACATTACTTTGTTTTAAGCCATTCATTAATTGTTCCTCTTTTGTAATGTCACCTATAAGGAAAATATGGTCTGCTTGAACAGTTGCAATTCCTTCAAACGTAGTAAATTCATTATTAGTACCTACAAATGTATCTGGTGTAAGCCCCAGTCCCTTTTCTTTATCAAACGCAAGTGTATAGACAGGATTTCCTTCACCTAGAACATTAAAAGTTTTTCCATCCCAAGACAATATAAGTGCTACTGACTCTCCTTGAATCGACTTTAATGCTTCACGCCCAGTTGTGATTTCTTTCATCATTTTATCAATTACTTTTTCCGCTTCGTCTTCTTTTCCAATGATCTCGGCTACTGTACGGAGTCCATATTGCCAATTTTCATAGATATCCTTGGATTTTAACGTAATGACTGGCGCAACTTTTTCTAGTGAATCATACAATGCTTCATGATGTTCTGTTGCTAAAATATAATCAGGCTTAATAGATAGAATTTTTTCAATATTAGGAGACACTTTATTTCCTAATTCTTCTGCTGAATCCATCTTTCCTTCTAAATAAGATAAAGAAGATAGATATTCTTTTTCAGTAGAAGCAGCAGGCGGCTCGCTTAATGCAACTAATATTTCAGGATAAAAATACCATAGCGAGGCCATTTTTTCTGGTTTTTTCTCGATAACAATTTCTTTACCTAAGGCATCCTTAAATGTTCTTGGCCAAGTTGCATCCACATTAACTGCTGATGTAGATGCGCCTTCTGTAGTTGATCCTTTATTTTCAGCAGGTGTTTCATTACAACCTGCTAGTAGGCCTGCTAATAATAGCATTGAGATTAGCAGGCCTTTAATCTTTTGCATACGAAATTCCTCCAACATAATGTTTTCTTTGGCTTACCATTAGTATAGTAAAGTAATTTTTAGATTAGAATGGATGCCTGTTGAAATTAGCATGGATTATTGATGAACTTCTCTCGATATTCAGTAGGAGAAATACCAAATTGTTTCTTGAACACTCTACTAAAATAAAAGGGGTCAGCAATTCCAACAGTTCGCGCAATTTGTTGTACAGGCGCATCACTTGTAAATAGCATTTCTTGCGCCATATTTATACGATATTTTAATAAATATTGTGCTGGTCCCATACCTGCATGTCTTCTAAATACGTAAGAAAGCCGATTTCGATTAACGTTATGTTGTTCTGCAAGCGATGCTATTGTAAGGCTTTGATCATAGTATTCATGAATATAATTAGATACCCGTTCGAATAAAGTATGCGATTCACAGCTGTTTTGCCTATTATCAACACATAATAAGGCTTCATTCAGTACATCACGAAACAGCATTTCGGTCTGAAACATCGAAATGCCTCCACGCTGATTATACACATGCCAAAGACGCATAATTAATTCGATAAGACGAGGAGATTGTCCTGTTGATAATTCAAAATGCTGATGAGAAAAGCTTGACTCTTCTAGTTCCGAGTTACATACCCGGTATAGTACAAGAATATATTCCCAGTCGGTTTTACCAGACATTTTTTGAGCTAGTTTCATTTTTGCACCCCCATGCACAACTTTTCCTGGGGAAAAGATATAAGGCGTGCCATTAAATTCAAATTGCACCTTACCTGTAAGTGGAAACACAAATCCAGGAAAAGAATCTGTATAGTCAGCGTAAGGCACACCTGGATTTCTAGCATATCGATATACTCCTTCTACTTGAAAAGGAGTGTGTGCAAGATGCTCTGCTAACTGATTAACGTCGATTTTCACATTGCATACCTCATTTCAATAGTAGTTTACCGGTAATCCTGAGATCGATCGTTGTACATCCTGTGCGGCTCTTGACCACAAGCAGTACATACGATTCAACAAGCTGCTGTTCCAGTTGTCAGGTGAGGAGCAATTCCGCTTTGCGTAGCTTATACCACAGTTCTTCCAACTAATCAGCGGATAATTCGGAAGGAAATATTGAAGGTTTCAAGATGTAATCGCTCCTGACTTAATTCGATTTTCCGAAAGGCTCAAGCAGCATATCGACCAGAGAAGAGGGATGCTCCGACTGTCCGGCTTCTTCGTTCTCTTAAAGCATGCTCAAAAACTCTTCATGACTCGGGCCCCTCTTTAATCGATTGCAAAATCCGATACAAAATGCCCACTTTATTTGGCCTCCTTCAATCCGGTCAGACACCGGACAAATCGTTTGCCGAACGTTCGGCAGTCCTCGCATTCCTGCTGACTCGGCGATAATTCGATTTTCAGCCCCGGCAGCTCCCCGTCCCTCCATGTATAAGCGCCCAACAAAATACAATCATAGTGTTCCAGCTCGGAGGCATTGGCATCGAGAACCGATTTTAAGGTCAGTTCCCCTCCCTCCTCACGTATCCCCTGAGCGATGGCTTGAGCATTTCTTCTATATTGCTCGTCATGCTACCATAAATCAATCTAATAGCCGCCATAATCCGAATCTCCTCCTTTAACTGGGCTGTGTAAACTCGGAATCAATCAAAAATCTGCCGCTGGAATGCGGAAAGGTGGGCATGAGGACTCTCGTCTATTTTTACATTATTGATAACGATTATCATTGTCAACCTATATGGACAATAAAAATGCCGCACCCGGCTAATGTACTTATTGATGATCTTCTGAAAGAACTTACAGAAATACTAAATTTTACTTTATATGGACTGCGTCGTTTGAAAGACAACGGTTACGTTTTCACTCCATCAAAAGCAGCAGATGAGATATTAGGATCATATAAGGAAGAAATTAATCCGGTCGAAACGTTCGTAGAAGAAATCATTGTTAAAGGAACCCCTGACGATCGTGTGCTCCATAAAAATATAGGTGAAGCGTTCCGGGCTTGGTGCAGGAAAGAAGGCCATAACTCTCTTAGTCAATACACACAGAATCGACTAATCCAAAACACTAAAGACATCTTGAAAATGAAAGGATTTACGATCGATGCCGTAAGGAGCAATGGCGATCGTGGACTTTCAGGAATACAGCTTAAAACTTTTCCCCAATCAAACTGGCTTGCTAAGACGGATCAAGAAGAAGGTTTTGATATCGATGACATGTAGTAATCTTGTTGGCATCAGCGAATATTTTTGGGGAAAGTGGCGGCAGGGTCAATCCAATGCCAACTACATTTTGCTTCGACCCTGCCAGAGTTGAACGGGGAGAAGGGGAGGCTCCCGTCTTACGCTACTGAAGTAAGTAAAGGAATAAAACTCTCCGAATATGTGGTTCCAAGAGACTAATCTCTTCGGAAAAGGAATATAATTATCAGAACAAGCCACCCTTTCCTATTTAAAGGGAAGAGTGGCTTTTCTATGGCCAAAAGAAAATAGAGGTACATATCGTATTTCTACTATCTCAGGAGGGTTCATCACTATACAGCTTGACAGCTCTCTCTCATTTTAACAATATTATTGATATCAATGATATTATTTTCCTAGGAGTTGAACCAAGTTGACTTATCAAATTGTACCAAGGAAATCCATGGACTTAAGAAATTGCTCTTCGATTGGCGATATCGCAATCTTTGGTTTCAAAACTACTAAAGGAGTAATTACCTTCCATTTTTGCAGAGTCAAAAACTCCCTTAGAACGGTATTTAAATACTCAAAATTTCGTCCTATTTATGATACGGTTCACCGTAACACAAATAGAGCGAAATTGAAGGACGCCTGATGGGGCGCCCTAAGACGGCAATGTAATAAACAAATTCCTGTTATGGCGGTATCCATTTTTATCCTTATGGAAAAGGTGCTTAGTCCATAATCCTTATACTATGCATCTTTTCAGTTTTGTTAAACAGAACTCATGAAACACATTTGGCTCTTCAAAGTTAGGCGAATGGGCTGAATGTTCAAACCAGATGACCTCCTTATGCGGGGCACTCAGCTGTTCCAAATATTCGACAGCAAGCTCAAATGGAACATTATAGTCCCGGCGGCCACAGCAAAAGAAAACTGGAACTTTTATCTCACGAACTTCCTGAAAGAGATTTACAGAGTTCACTTGTTCCTCCAGGTTTTTCAGAGAAAATGCAGCGCCTTTGGCAAAACTAATTAACCCTAACAGGCCAAGGTCGCGGGCGGTTATATTCTTGATGACCATACCGATTGCCGTTCCGTTCACTGTCTGACCGCCGAATTTTCCAAGCCATTTTCGCTGTATGCCGCCCGCTTTCAGATTTACATAAGGAGGTTCGCCTATGTGTTCCAATTCTCGGACAGCCTTTTTATTGCCGATACGCCTTGCTTCGTCTATTGTGAATTTATAGGACAGCAATTCTCCACGTGCCATATCTGCAACTTGTCCGATACCGACATACGCCCACAACAAATCAGGGCGTTTGGCCGCAAGATGCGCGCCGATGATGCTACCCCATGAATGGCCTACAAGAAACAGTTGTTTTTGCTTGAATCGCTTCAATAAGCTCTCCACAAGCTCCTCTGCGTCTAAAACGAACCGTTCAATCAGCATATCATCTTTTTTTATTTTGGATGAATACGACCTGCCTGCTCCTCGCTGATCCCAGTTTGCAACAATAAAGTCTTTTTCCAGCGTTTGTTGTGCTTTTCGGGAAAAAGCAATCTGCGCCGTACCGGGGCCACCGTGTAAAAACAGTATAATTGGATTGGAAGTGTTTTCTGACCTTAAAGCAATCCATTGTTGAGTGTCACCAATTTCGATTGCTTCAATAGTATCAATATGGCAGAGATTATTCTCTGAATCCCTATTAAGCTTGTTATCCTTTTTGTTCATTCTTTACTCCCTCCAGTTAATTCAATAATTATTCCCGTTAAGACGAACCGTATCACAAGTAGTGGTAAAGCGGAAAAATCGATTTCAAACCTTGTCAAAGATCCAGAGACATTCCCAACAATCCATAATTTACATTAGTGTATTCCCAAGTATCGGATGAATCTGAAAGTTGATAGTTATCTAAAGTGCTATAAGATGATCGTTTGATTAAGAAGCTGTTTCATTTACAGTTAAAGGGACACGTTGATATTTTCCCAGCGCCCCGTACTTCAATAATTTCCTCCACTTCATAATCTTCCTCTCCCGTACAAAAAGCGATTAGATTGATATATTTATTCTATTGCAGTATCTCGATCTAATTAACTGGCTTCGGATGGATACCTTCTCCGTCTGAGGAATGAGGTTTGTGTATTGGATGCGTTTATACAAGTAACACGAAAAGACACATCTCTTTGAGATGTGTCTGCAATCCAATTTATATCTATTCACGCTCTTTACTAAAAAAATTCGTACTATTTGTGATACGGTTCACCGTATCAGGATAAAAGCGAAAAGAGCGCCACTCTAAAATGGCGCTCAATCCGATTTTGGATATCAAATATTTCTTTTTCAATTATATGGTCTGTTGAGTTCTCTAAGAAATTCTTCATATGAAGTTTTATACTTTTCTAAATATGACTCATCACACATACTTATCTCGAACAAGAAAGCAATGAGTTGTTCATAACTGAGTCCTATCTGTCTAGGAAATTCGTTTATCCAATCATGATGATCTCTACCGTCAAGACTATGCAGTGCAGCATTTATCCTCTGGATATCCCGCCCTGAAATTTCAGAAAGCTGGCTTCTCATCGATTTCGCAATCATTTTTAATAGCTGTTCGGGGGCTAATTCACTCGGTAGATATGAATAGTTCCAGTGTTTATTCTGCACTTCTAGTCTACCACGTTCGTTACCATCAAACATTCCAATGAGCTTAAACCAATGCCCCACAAACGGAAACTCCCGAATCTGCTGTAGGATTTTTTCCTTAGATCCAATATCAACAACTTCATATTCTTGAATTATACTCGGGTTAAATCTAGCTAGCCAACATTTTGTTAGTTCTCTTGCACATCTATCCTCCACCAAAATTACACCCAGCTTTTGGGGTTTTAAACCAAGAGAGTTCATATATTCAGATCCATTGTTTGGTATAGATACCTCTACTGAATCATTGACTCTGTTAAGAATTCGTACATGTTTAACGGGTATATTTTTTATTATACTCGGCGAATGGGTAGTCAATATTACCCAATGCCGTTTCTCAGCGGAAATTTTCGCCACAACATCCAGTAAGGCTTCTTGCGAACGTGGAGCCAAATAGCTTTCCGGTTCCTCCATTAGGACAACAGAATTCTTATTCAACCGCAGGAGATTCCACAAAATGTAATGTAGTGATATCTCACCTAAGCCCATAGCCTCTGAACCATATTCAACCCCATCAGATACCACCTTAAAATAGGGGACAATCCCATAACTCTCAAGTTCTAATTCGTATATTTCACAACTACTATAATCTTTGCCAACAATATATGAAAGGTGGGATTTTTCCTCTTCAGATACAAGTCTAGGCTCCTCAGATTCTAATAATTCATCAAGATTCGGCATGTTGGAAAATATGTCTATTAATGAAGGTGCTTGAATAGAGCCATCTATCCAAACAGATTCTACGCTAATAGTTTCTGGTTCTGCCTCAACTTTAGTAGATGTAAAATTAACTTTTCTTGTCAATAAGTTCCCGGAATCGGTGAACTCTCCGACAAGTTCAGCCCCCTCCAACTTTACACTAATCGACTTATTACTAGACAATCGTTCTGATGAAAGTACACTTGATATAGCATTCAACAAAGTACTTTTTCCTACTCCATTACCACCACATATTGCTGTTATTCCCCCTGAAAACTCAACATCTCCCGCCCCAATACCTTTTAAATTTCCATATACAATTCTTGATACCTTGAACTTAAACGGTTTCTCGTATAAATTCCTCCAGTAATCACCGACCCTAGCTGTTCTCATATATCTGTACCCCATTCAAAATCATCAATTAATAGGAGAAGATCACTCTCTAGATCAAAACTACTGTATTGGTTTAGTCTGTCTACTAATTTTCTTATTTTAGACAGCAATTGGTAATCAGTTGAAATATCATTATTCTTCATAAAATAATTTATCCAGATAACAACATCGCGTATAAGCACTGATGATACATCAGCTACTCTTGAGCTTGATCGATCTGAGAAAATACTAAAAAGCGCCCCTGATATATTATGGGAAAAATCAAAATCTATGTAACCAGTTTTATATGTATTTCTTGAATTCTCAAAATCGAAAATAAAATAGCCTAATTCACTTACTTTTAAATCTTCTTGCTGGTCTTTAACCCGTGTTAAAAACAATAACCAGCTTAATAAGGTTGCTTTATTAAATTTTATATTTCCCTCAATATATCTTATCACTTCTGAAAACAAAATAACTGTACTTTTCGCACGTTCTACTGCTTGATAAGTAAATCCATCTTCATTTCTAAATTTATCAGCCAATATACTTGCTGTTATTTTGTCTCTCAAATTTCCAGCATCTAAATATAGGCATAGACGAGCAATAACATCATCATATGCCATTCTTGAATTTGAAAAGCCTATCTCTTTTCTTGAAAGCCCACATTCCGAAAATAACTCAACAATCATTTTAACTTGTTCCCGCGCTGGTCCGTAAAAAGCATTTCTTTGTTCAGCAGAGGTAAGATTAGTAGGCTGATTAAGTCTATAGAAAAGCTCACCTGGCTCGCTGGGTAAATAATCAGTAATGCTATATACTCTTATAGTAAATTTGTCAAATTTCCTTTTCCAGTTTGGGGGAAGTTCGCTATACTTTATTCCATCAAGTTTACATATTTCTTCATTTAACGGTTCAATTGTTCCATCGATTGAGAACTGTCCGCTAACAAAATCCCTTATGGCAACTAAACGTTGTTGGCCATCTAAAACATCCTGCCTACCACTTTCTTTAATTTCAACAACATGTATTGGTGGCACGTGCCAATCCCTCAAAATACTGTCTATCAATCTAACCTTCTTAGATTCTCCCCAAACTTCTCCCCTTTGAAAGTTTGGCTGTAAGTTAATATCCCCATCTTTGATCCGGTTCACAATTGTACTTATATCTGGGTCAGACGGCATAAGCCTCATGTTATTATCCTCCAATATAAATAGATAATATCATTATAACTTTTAAACTAAATAAGTTGTACTATTATGATAATTCGCCCTACTTATGATACG
>NZ_ALKF01000112.1:0-10304 GCF_000283315.1 Paenibacillus sp. OSY-SE
GAATATAGCTGCGGAGGCAGCTCCATCCCCAATCGTAAAGGATATAGCAGTGAAGACGACCGCCGCAAAGGCATTAACCGCAAAGGAAAAGATGGAAAAAGAAGAGATGGACAGACTGGATAAAATACTCGAGAAAAATCCGGACGATACATATTGTGTTTATGTCAGTAATGACAAATCGAAGAAGTCTGGAATGGAGTTTTTTTACATGGGGGCATCAAGTCCTGAATTCAATACATACGCGGATTACATGAAGAAGGCGTCCACCTTGAAAGGGACGGTGCTGCAACAGCCATCTGCCATGCCGGAAGAATATACCTTCGCCAAGGGAAAGCTCCATGGCGAAATAGATCAACAGTTTCAGAAAGAATTGAAGGCGGAGGCTAAAAAGAAAGGGAAAGAGGTATATTCGAAAAAGTATAATTGGTCAAAAGCTGATTCAATTAAGCTGGAGTATACGAATGGGGAAAATAATTTGATTTTGAGCTATATCGCTTTTGATCCGAAGGGAGTTACTATCGATCAGAAAGAATATTCTTATCAATCTTCTGCTGAAATCATAAAGAAAAATCCGAAATTCGCAAATAATCCAGAACTCATAAGAAACACCCTTATTTGGTTCGAGAAGGGCAAGCAATTTACAATCACAACGAATCCAGAGAACCCCTTGACGAAGGAGAAGCTCATCAAGCTTGCTGAAACGATGGTCAGAAAATAAATACAAAAAGTCGCAATAAACGGCTGAATGCAGGCTGTCTAAAACAGACAAATAAGCATATGAAGAGCGGCAACCCTCAGAGGGGACTTATAATAATAAGTGCTCCTCCGGGGGTTGTTTGTGTTTTTTTGAACATTACTAGATAATAAATAATGGAAAAGTAGATGAAAGTGAGTTGTAATAATGAAGATTGTTAAAGCAGAGCAAAAAAACGTTGGGTGTATTCATGAATTATATAAAATTCTGATAGATAGTATAGCAAAGAAACAACCGCTTTTCTTCCATTCAGCCGAACAATCTAGGGCGTTCATATCCGAACAGATTTCTTCTGACAAAAGTGATTTTCTTTTAGTTTTAGATGAGGGGGAAATCTATGGGTTTGCACTTGTTGTTGAAAATCAAACACCACCCTATTCTATGTTTGTTCCTCATAAATACGCCTATTTAATGGATTTGGTTGTTGATCCTGTTGCTCGTGGGAGGGGCTATGCTCAAGAATTAATTAAAGCTTGCAGCCATTGGCAGAAGGAACGAAACTTAGATTATTTGGAATTGAACGTGTTAACAAATAATGATGAAGCTCTCAAATTGTACGAAAAAATGGGGTTTAAAGATAAGGACAAGCATATGTATTTGGTCTGATAAGGATTAGGGGGAATTTAAGCATGACGATTAAGAATGAGAAGGTGAAATTATGATTTTATGGATAAACGGAACATTTGGCGCTGGTAAAACAACACTTTCTTATGAGCTCGACTATCTGCTTCCAGATTCCATGCGATATGATCCTGAAGATTTGGGTTCACACTTGATGAACGTTGTTCCTGCTGAGGCAGCCGAAAATGATTTTCAGCATTATTTGGCATGGAGAGAAATGGTTGTATCTGTTCTCACAGAGCTTTCTAGCAGACTTCCTCAAAAAACAATTATTGTTCCAATGACGCTAACTAATCAGTTATATCGAGAACAAATTTTTGGAGGCTTAAAAGATAACGGAATAGATAGTAAAGAGATAGTTTTAGATATTTCGAATGAAAAATTGTTAATTAATCTAAGTTCTCGTGGAGAAGGCGCAGACTCATGGCCTTATAAACAATTTAGTATAAAGCGACAAGAAATAGCTGATATTCAAGCTTTCAAAATAAATGTTGATGATTTAACGATTGATGATGTCGTTAACGAGGTGGTAGATAAGCTGAATTTGTCAGTTATAGATGATCCTAGGACAGAAGTCGAAAAAGAAAAAATGAGAAAAAAATACAACCTGTAAAATTATTTGCCATAAAATTCGTTAGGAAAAGTTTCCTATAGCCTTCTTTGGTTCGAAAAGGGCAAGCCATTTAGAATCTCAACGAACCCGGAAAATAAATTGACGAAGGACAACCTGATCCAGATTGCTGAAACCATGGTCTGAAAATAACATACATAAAACGGCAACCCTCGGAGGGGACTTATAACAATAAGTTCCTCTGGGGGTTGTTTGTGTTTTTTTTACAATGTACTGAACATCATCGAGTGTAACTTGCTTACACATTGGCACGAAGACCTTCACCAAATAAGATAGTTCGATTTCGTTAAAGAAATGTCAATCGCGTTAAATAAAACGGCTCATCTTGGAGGGGCTGCTGTTAAGCTCCAGAAACAAAGTCAATCCTGATAAATGAATCATCATTTCAATAATGTCGCCTGCCGGCTGAAACCGGTACCATTGTATTTAGAGGTTCACAACCGAACAGGTTTGGAGGAGAGGTCATGAGCAAAATGAAAAGGCTTACCGTGTTCATGCTGGTGTCGCTGCTGCTGCTGGTTACAGCTTGCGGCAAGGACAACGGGGGCGGCATCCCGGCGGTGGACAAGGATGAGTCACAGGAAAAAGCGACGGTGACGATGGGGTTCTGGGGCACGGCGCAGGATTTGAAAATTTATCAGGATGCAGCGGCTTCCATTAGCGATCAGTATCCGAATTTGGAATTGAAAATCAAGCAGTATCCGAGCAGCGAGCAGTTCTGGAATGTGCTGCCGGGTGAAATTGCGGCGGGTGTAGCGCCGGACTTCATTAAGATTTCCAACGAAGGGGCGTACGAGTATGTCAACAAAGGCTTGTTCACTTCGTTGGACGAGTTGATTGCATCGGCGGATATCGACATGAACCGCTTCGCGGCTTCGTCGGCGGATATTTGGAAGGTGGATGATAAGCTGTATGGCATTCCGAACCTGACGATGCCGTCGATGTTCTTCATCAACGCCGACATGTGGAAGGAAGCGGGTCTTGGTGAGTATCCGCAGACATGGGACGAAGTGGAAGCGGCCGCCAAGAAATTGACGAAGGATGACGTGTACGGCATTACAATCAACATCGATGCCTATCATATCACGAACTATGTCAAGAGCTACGGCGGCGGCTGGGGCAACGGGAAGACGATCAACTCGGCCGAGAACGTGCAGGCGCTGCAGAAGATTTTTGGTATGTACAAAGAAGGCGTAGCCGTTACACCGAAAGCGTTGGGTTACGGCTGGGATGGCGAAGTATTTGCGAACGGCAAAGCGGCGATGACGACGGGCGGATATTGGTACAAAGGCTATTTGAAGGATGCCAATCCGAACCTGAACTATGTCGCGCTTCCGGTGCCTAAGGGCACAGTCAATGGCGGCACGATGATTTCCGACGCTTATGTCGTATTGAAGGACGCGAAGAACAAGGAAGCGGCGCTCAAGGCTGCGTACTATTTGACAAATGACAAGACACAGACCGAGTTCCTGAAGCTTGGCTTTAATTCGGCGGTAACGAGCTTGTCGGCAAAATATTTCGAAGAGAATCCGGAGTTCAAGGCGGTGGAGAAGGCGCTCGACTATAGCACTGACTTCGCTTATCCGGCAGAAACGAAGAAGTTCATTGATGAATTGGTGAAACAGCTGGAAGCGGCTATTCTGGGCGGAACAAGCCAGTCGCCGCAGCAATTGCTCGACGGCATTCAGCAACAATTTCAGTAGGTAATCGGGTTCCCGTTTCCGTCTTGTGAAGCGGGAACCGCTTTATTCGCCGATATGGCGACTTAATATTGAACATTCAGGAGGCTTGCAAATGGCTGCCTATGAGAATAGAAATGCAATGATTGATCGCAGTCGCTCGAACCGTCCGTCATGGCTCCGATCGCTCGCCGATTCGGATGCTGCGGTCGGCTGGCTGTTCACGCTGCCGTTTTTGGTGCTATGGGTATGGTGGTTTCTGTACCCGTTCGCACAGTCCTTCCTCCGCAGCTTCCAGGATGTCAGCTTCACGGCGTTGAACGATGCGACATTCATTGGTCTGCAGAACTATATCAAGATTTTGAATGACCCTGAATTCTATCAGGCGGTGCTTCATTCCTTGCAAATCGTCGTTATCGCCGTTCCGGTGCAGACGATGCTTGGCTTGCTGATGGCGGTGCTCGTCAATCAGAAAATGAAGGGCCAGGGAATATTCCGCACGGTCTTCTTCATTCCGTATATTACGTCGCAGATCGCGGTGACGACGGTGTTCATGATGCTGTTCAAGAAGGGGACCTTCGTGACGAAGTTTTTCACGCTATTCGGGTTCGAAGATGTGACTTGGTTCGCAGATACGCGCTATGCGCTTTTGTTCGTCAGCATCTTGTTTATTTTCCAGCAGTGCGGGTTCAGCATGATCGTGTATTTGTCCGGGCTGCAGGAGATTCCGCGGGATCTGTATGAAGCGGGGCAGATGGATGGCGCGTCCAAATGGGCGCAGTTCCGTTATATTACGCTCCCTTCTCTGAAGCCAGTCACGTTCTTCGTCGTGTCGGTAGCGACGCTGCTCGGCTTCCAGATCTACGATCAGATCGCCGCCATCTCGCGATACGGCGCATTAGGTTCTCCGGCCGGAGCGACGAGCACGGTCGTCACGTACTTCTATCAGCACGGCATCCGGTATATGAATATCGGTTACGGAAGCGCGGCCGTCGTTTTATTTTTCTTCATTATTATGTTCATTACGTTCCTTCAGAAAAAATGGTTGGGCGATAAGGAGTGACACCAAATGCAGGCTAACAAGCGCTTTACCCAATTGCTTCATTATATCGTCGTCCTCTTGCTCGCACTGGTGTTCTTTCTTCCATTCGCCTATACGTTATATACCTCGTTCGTGACGATGCAGGATGTCAATAAGCTTGCGGGCATGCCGCATTGGACGATAGACAATTACAAGCTGTTCTTCACGAATGATGCGTATAACGTGCCGAAATGGTTCCTGAACACGGTCATCATGACGGGGCTCGTCATTATCGGCAGCCTGATCATCAATCCGATGGCGGGCTTTGCGCTGGCGAAGCTGGAGTTCGCGGGCAAGCGGCTCATCTTCTGGATCGTCGTGGCGACGATGATGGTGCCGTATCAGATGATTTTGATTCCGGTCTACGTCAATATGGCGCAGATTGGCTGGTTGAATACGTTCGCGGCGTTAACCGTACCGTTTCTGTATCAGTGTCTGTACATCTTCATGATGAGACAATTTTTCATCAGCGTGCCGAATGAATTCATTGAGGCGGCCAGACTGGATGGCTTGACGAAGATGGGCTCGTTCTGGCGCATCGTCTATCCGCTGGCGAAGTCACCGCTCATCACGATGTCGATACTCGCATTCGCGGGCACGTGGAACAGCTATCTCATTCCGAGCACGCTGGCCAACAATCCTGACCAATACGTGCTTGTCGTCGGACTCAACAGCGTCAAGGATATGTTTTTCGAGAATACTCCGCTCATCATGGCCGGGGTCGTGCTGTCTACCTTGCCGATTCTTATCTTCTTCTTCCTGTTCCAGAAGCAGTATGTTGAGGGCATTTCCAGCTCCGGCATCAAGGGATAAGGAAGAGGTACAAGTGGAAGCGGAGAGGAATGGACAGATGCCGCATGGAGTCTGCTTCTGTATCAGTTCAGTTAAATCAGTTATTTAACAGCAGCACAGAAGGGATGCCTGTACACATTATGATGATAAGTCAGGAGTTAGATATTTAAATGAAGGATAGACAGACGACATGGATGTGGATTGCATCGATGATTTGCCGATGCGTTGCAAAATGACAAGGAAATGAGGCGGAAACATGGACTATTGTGTCATTAAAGAAGGCGATGTGTTCTACTTGACGGACAAGGGCGGGGATATCGCGGCGGAACATGACGGCGGATATGGCCTGTATACGAAGGATACGCGGTTCTTGAGCCGCATGGAAGTATATATTGACGGCGAGAAGCCTGCGCTGCTATCCTCGGCGTCGGACAAAAGCTACTTCGCGTCCATCCGGACGATGAAGGAGCGCAAGGACGAAGGGGCGATCGAGCTCCAGCGGGAGCGGTTCATTTACGACGGCGTGCTGTATGAGCGGATGACGGTGACGAACTATTTCCCGAAGGCGGCCGCCTGTGAGCTAGCGGTTTCGTTCGATGCTGACTTCCAAGATATGTTCCTCGTCCGGAAATACCGGACGGGTGAAGTGGGACGGATTATCGGCCGCGAGACGGGAGAGCGGCATGCGTCGATCCGTTATGAGGGCGCGGACGACATGTTGCGGGAAACCGTGGTGCAGTGGGACCGGGAAGCGGGACGCGTGGAGGAAGACGGTACGGTAAGCTTCGTGCTGGAGCTTGATCCAAAGGAGTCGGTGCGCATCTGCTTCGCCATCATGCCGTTATTGGCAGGGCAGAAGGCGGCGGTTGTGCTGCCGTTCGAGGAAGGCCTGAGCCGCTTGGAGGCGTCCTATGCGGCATGGGATGAGGAGACGGTCAGCGTCACGACCGATTCCGAGCTGTTCAACGGACTGTATCGGCGCGGGGTGCAGGATTTGCGGATGCTCATGACCGATGTCGGCTATGGCGATACCCCGGTGGCCGGACTGCCATGGTTTGCGGTTCCGTTCGGCCGGGACAGTCTGATCACGTCCTTGTTCATGCTGCCGCTTCGTCCAGAGAAGGTGAAGGGCACGCTGCGGACGCTGGCGGCTTATCAGGGCAAGGCTCGGGATGCATGGCGCGATGAGCAGCCCGGCAAGATTATGCACGAGATCCGATTCGGCGAGCTGGTGACGACGAAGCAGTCCCCGTTCTCCCCTTACTATGGAACCGTCGATTCCACACCGCTGTTCCTTGCGCTCATCGGCGAATATGTGCGCTGGACAGGCGATCTGACGCTTGCTGAAGAGCTTAAGCCGAACATGCTGCGCGCGCTCGAATGGATCGACCGTGCTGTCTTGGCAGGCGCAGGGTTCGTAACGTACCATCAAGAGGCGGAGAAGGGATTCCCGAACCAAGGCTGGAAGGATTCGAGCAATTCGATGGTCCATGCGTCTGGAGAATATGCCGCTTCACCGATCGCACTATCCGAGGTGCAAGGGTATGTATATCAGGCGAAAAAGAGCCTTGCATCGGTATTCGCCGCTATGGGCGATGCCGCGCTGGCGGAAAGGCTGGAACGGGAAGCGCAAGAGCTGCAGGCCAGATTCGAGCGGGACTTTTGGATGGAACGGGAAGGTTTCTATGCGATTGCGCTCGACAAAGAACAGCGTCAAGTGGAGTCCGTCACCTCCAATCCGGGACATCTGCTCCTGTCTGGTCTGCCGGAGCGTTCGCGTGCGGAGCAGGTCGCCGCGCGGCTCCTTGCGGCAGACATGTTCGGCGGATACGGCATCCGCACGATGAGCACGGAGGCGGCTGGATATTACCCGATGAGCTATCATAACGGCAGCGTCTGGCCGCACGACAATGCCTTGATTCTGCTCGGCTTGAGCCGCTTGGGCTTCAAGCGGGAAGCGGGCAAGGTCATCTCTGGATTGCTAGATGCGTCGCAGCATTTCGAGTATCAACGGCTGCCCGAATTGTATTGCGGACACGGGGCGGAACTTGGCGAACCGGTGCCGTATCCTTCAACCTGCTCCCCGCAGGCATGGTCGGCGGGCACGGCGGTCGCCTTCGTGCAGGCGATGCTCGGATTGGATCCGAACGTTCCGGCAGGCGAGGTTCGCATCAATCCGATGCTGCCGGAAGCGATCGGCGAGCTGACGGTCGAGCGGCTGCGCATTGGCGCGGGCGAGCTGTCCTTGAAGGTGACCCGTCTGGCGGACGGTGCAGACGAGGTAAGCGTCGAGGTGCTTGGCAACACGACTGGATTGACCATTGTGCAATCCGGCGTGGAAGAGTAGTGTATATGGAAGTAGTGTAAATAGAGTAATAAATAACGGCCGTCTTCGTGACGGCCGATTCTCGCAATAATCGCAATAGATGAGAAGGATAGTGGCAGAAGATGCAGGAAGGAGCAGGCAGATGAAGCGAACGTGGTGGAAAGAGGCTGTTGTATATCAGGTATATTGGAGAAGCTTCAATGATACGAATGGGGATGGATACGGAGATTTAGAGGGGGTCATTCGGAAGCTCGACTATATCCACGATCTCGGAGCAGACGTCATCTGGCTCAATCCGTGCTTCGGCTCGCCGGATGTGGATAACGGCTACGATATTGCGGACTACCGCTCAGTTATGCCGAAAGCGGGCACGATGGACACCTTTGACCGCTTGCTGCAAGAGGCGCATGCCCGCGGCATGAAGCTCATTATGGACTTGGTCGTGAACCATACCTCCGATCAGCATCCGTGGTTCACGGAGTCGCGCTCGGCGAAGGACCATCCGAAGCGGGACTATTACATCTGGCGGAAGGAGCCGAACAACTGGCGCTCGTACTTCACCCCTTCCACGTGGGAATATGACGAAGCGACGGGAGAATATTACTTCCATTCCTTCGCCGTGCAGCAGCCTGACCTGAACTGGGACAACCCGCGCGTGCGCGAGGAAATATACGACATGATGCGCTTCTGGCTGGATAAGGGCATCGACGGCTTCCGCATGGACGTCATTAACCTGCTCGCGAAGCAGGCCGGATTCCCGGATGCGGCGAACCCGGACGACATTTCATACTTGGGCAACAACCCCGGTATTCATGAATACCTGCAAGAGATGCACGACAAGGTGCTGAAGCATTACGACATATTCACAGTCGGGGAAATCCCGTTCGTTACGCCCGAAGACGGCGTGCTGTATGTGGGCGAAGAGCGCGGCGAGCTGCATACGTTATTCCACTTCGAAGTGTGCGACTATATGGCGCATTGGGATATGCAGCGCTTCAAGGAGATTCAGAAGCGGTGGTATGAAGGCATGTGGGGGAAGGGCTGGAATTCTCAATTCCTGAACAACCATGACCATACCCGCGTCGTCACCCGGTTCGGCAACGATACGACGCACCGCGTGGAATCGGCGAAGTGCTTCGCGACGCTGCTGCATACGCTGCCCGGCATGCCGTACATCTATCAAGGGGAAGAGATTGGGATGACCGGCGTCCGCTTCGATTCCATCGACGACTACAACGATATCGCGATGAAAAACAAATATAAGGAAGAAGTCGGCAAGGGCCGCGATCCGCAGGAAGTGTTCGAGAGCCTGCTTCATCTGGCGCGGGATAATTCCCGCACGCCGATGCAGTGGGACGACTCTTCGAACGGCGGCTTCACCGACGGCACTCCATGGATAAAAGTGAATCCGAACTACCGCGATATCAACGTGAGCGCGGCACTGTCCGATCCGAACTCTGTCTTTTACTACTACAAGACGCTCATCCAGCTGCGGAAGCAGCATCCGGTGATGGTCTACGGCAGCTACGAGCCGCTGTTGGAGGAGCATGAGCAGATCTATGCTTACACCCGTTCTTTGGATGGGGAGAAATGGCTTATAGTGCTGAACATTTCGGAGCAAACGGTGGTGGCGTGTGAACTACCTGCTTCTGTGTCATTAGAGGGAGCGGAGCTGCTTATTGGGAATTATGCGGTGGAATCGGATGCAGGTGAGCTGCGGTTGAAGCCGTATGAGGCGCGGGTGTATCGGTTGGCGTAGGAGTTGAATAGAGCAGAGAACATCCTTTATTGGGGCGGAGGCCTTGGTAGGGGATGTTTTTTGTTTATAACGAGTTTAATTAAAATGTTGATGTATCATTTTATGTACGCTACTGGTAGAAAAATTAGCGAGCCGAGGGTTGAGTCAAGTCTTGGTCGGAGATAGTCGAATAAAATTAAATGAAATAGATTTTGCAGCTTCTCTTGCTTTCAAGCTAAGAGACGGCATTTTCCGTGGTTATTCGATCCGCATCTGCCAAGAAGCATGCCGCTATAATTTTTAATCTTGCTGACACTGGGAAT
This sequence comes from Paenibacillus sp. OSY-SE, assembly GCF_000283315.1. Lineage (NCBI taxonomy): Bacteria > Bacillati > Bacillota > Bacilli > Caryophanales > Paenibacillaceae > Paenibacillus > Paenibacillus sp. OSY-SE. The sequence goes on from NZ_ALKF01000112.1 coordinate 9,946, forward strand.
GGTAAGACAAACTCAGAAGAGTGGCTCACTTCATAGGGGTATCATCTAGGTCAGCAAGTCAAACAATTCTCACGTCATCAGGGGGAAGTTCGAGTCGGCTTTTCTGATTGACCTATTGGATGATTGTAGCCTCAAAGCAGACTATGGTGGTGAAGCATTTTTGAACCATTGAGTTAGATATACGAGAAGATGTGTTTCCACACAAACAAAAAGAAGCCAATAAAGTGGCTTCAAATAAAAAAATATTTGTATGTGTTTATTACTCAACTTTCGCAGAGCCGAACACGGCTTAGTTGTTTGATCTGTATGAGCCTAGACTAAGTTAAATATAACTCTTGAAAATAGAAAAACACCGCTTC
>NZ_ALKF01000113.1:0-11192 GCF_000283315.1 Paenibacillus sp. OSY-SE
CACGTTGCAAAGAAGCGCCCTTTGGCCCACTCTCCCCTGCGCTCAGCGAAGGACACGTTGCAAAGAAGCGCCCTTAGCTCCACTCTCCCATTTGCTCAGTAAATTTAGTAAACGATGTCTCTTGGCTTTGTAATTAAAGTGTCTGAGTACGAGTATCATTTTTCGTAGCTAGTTCCAGATGATTCATTTTGCCTCAATAGGTTCATTAGTAGCACCCTCTCATGAAACAGAAAACGAACCGGAAATCTATGAGCTGAACAGTGAAAATGGTGTTGGAATCGCAACGACTATTTTTTCTGACTCAAGGGTAGAGTGTCGCAAGGCACTTGGGACGAGAGGCATAGCTGGATGGAATCGGAAATGGAGCGGGATGTGGAATCGACAATGACAATTCGACTTCGCTCGGGAACATAAACAGGACGTCTAGGTTAAAAAACGAACTATACATTTTAATATTGTTTTAATGTTCGTGTTTTGCGGTTGACAGGGGGTTGTAACCTTGTTAAACTAAACTCGAATTCAATATATAACGTATGATGATAGCTCTCGTATAATTCCGGGGATATGGCCCGAAGTCTCTACCCAAAGACCTTAAATTTTTGGACTACGAGAGAAAGCGTCAAGTAGCCGTGTGCCCTCTTAGGGTGGGCTTGCTTTCGTTTTCTTTCCTCTGTTCGAATGGGTCCGAGATAGAGCTTCTGCAGCTATCAGCGGGCCTTTTTATGTCATTCATCCAGAATCTTCTTCATCCTTGCCTCACATGTTCAGCATTCCGGCCAACGATAATTCGTTTCGTTCGGCACCCAATTCATACTCACACTGGGGAGGACCTATCCAATGTTCAAAGTAAAGGTTTATGTCACGACGAAAGCAAATGTACTTGATCCGCAAGGCACGGCCGTTCAACAGGCGCTGCACACGATGGGTTACGGCGATGTCGAAGAAGTGCGCATCGGCAAATACTTGGAACTGACGATTGACACGGAAGACCGCGCCCAAGCGGAAGCGGATGTGGAGAAAATGTGCAAGCAGCTGCTCGCCAATCCGGTCGTTGAAGACTATCGTTACGAGTTGGAGGACTAAGGGCATGAAGGTAGCTGTACTCGTTTTTCCGGGTTCCAACTGTGATTGGGATTGTGTGCATGCGGCAGAAGAGACGTTGGCGGAAGCGACGGTGGAGCGTGTCTGGCATACAACTGAAGATTTGACTGGCTACGATTTGATTATGGTTCCGGGTGGATTCTCGTACGGCGACTATTTGCGCAGCGGCGCGATTGCCAGGTTCGCTCCGGTGATGAACGCGGTGGCGAAGGCGGCGGACAAGGGCGCCTATGTGCTCGGCATTTGCAACGGATTTCAAATTTTGACTGAAGCGGGTTTGCTCCCGGGCGCACTGCGCCGCAACACGGGGTTGAAATTCCGCTGCCATCACTCGAAATTACGTGTCGTTCAATCTAACACGGCGTTTACGAGCGAATACGGGCAGGATGAGGTCATCGATATCCCAATCGCTCACGGCGAAGGCAACTATTACTGTGATGAGCAGACGTTAGAGCAGTTGAAGCGCAACAACCAAATTGTATTTACGTATGAAGAGAACCCGAATGGGTCTTTGGAACATATAGCAGGCATTATTAACGAACAAGGCAATGTGCTCGGCATGATGCCGCATCCGGAGCGTGCGGTCAGCGACCTGCTCGGATCGAAGGACGGCGTGCGCATGTTTCAGTCAATTATGAAGGTTTGGAGGGAACGTCATGCAACGAACGTTAACTAAGAACGAGACGGATGCCGTGTTGGAGCAAGGGAAAGCAAACATGCTGAAGGAGCCGTCGGCACAGCAAATTGCGGAGGAGCGGATTTATGCGTCGATGGGCGTGACGGATTCGGAATATGCGCACATTTGCGAGCTGCTCGGCCGTCAGCCGAACTACACGGAAATCGGCGTATTCAGCGTCATGTGGTCGGAGCACTGCGCCTACAAAAATTCCAAGCCCTTGCTGAAGCGGTTCCCGACGACAGGCGAGCGCGTGCTAGTCGGTCCGGGTGAAGGCGCCGGCATCGTCGACATTGGCGACGGTCAAGCGGTGTGCTTCAAAATCGAGAGCCATAACCACCCTTCCGCTATCGAGCCTTATCAAGGCGCAGCGACAGGGGTTGGCGGCATCATCCGCGACATCTTCTCGATGGGCGCGCGTCCGATAGCGCTGCTGAACTCGCTCCGCTTCGGCCAATTGACGGATGAGCGCGTGCGCTATTTGTTCGAGCATGTCGTATCTGGGATTGCAGGCTACGGCAACTGTATCGGCATTCCAACGGTCGGCGGCGAAGTGATGTTCGACGCGAGCTACGAAGGAAATCCACTTGTGAACGCGATGTGCGTAGGCTTAATTGATCATCAGGATATTCAGAGCGGTGTGGCGAGCGGCATCGGCAACCCGGTCTATTATGTCGGACCTCCGACAGGGCGCGATGGCATCCACGGGGCGACATTTGCTTCGGAGGAACTGACGGAAGAGTCGGAGGCGAAGCGTCCGGCGGTTCAGGTCGGCGATCCGTTCATGGAAAAATTAGTGATGGAATCGTGCTTGGAGCTCATTCAATCGGGTATCGTTATCGGCATTCAAGATATGGGTGCAGCGGGCTTGACCTGTTCCAGCGCCGAGATGGCAAGCAAGGCGGGCAACGGTCTGGAGCTGCATCTGGACGAGGTGCCGCAGCGCGAACGCGGCATGACACCTTACGAGATGATGCTGTCTGAATCGCAAGAGCGCATGCTGTTCGTCATCGAAGAGCATAACGAGCCTATAGCGATGGAAATATTCAACCGCTGGGGCGTCATCTGCCGCCAGGTCGGCCGCGTGACGGATGATGGCCGACTCCGCCTGACCTATGGCGGTGAGGTGGTAGCGGATATGCCGGTGCGCGGTCTGGTGGACGAATGTCCGGTCTATGAGAAGCCGTCTCAGGTTCCGGCTTACTATACAGCGAACGAACAGGTGGATACAACGAATTATCCAGAAGTGACGGATGTTAACGATGCTTTGTTCAAAGTGCTTGGTTCCCCGACGGTGGCGAGCAAAGAGTGGGTATACCGCCAGTACGATAGTATGGTGCGCGCCAGCACGGCGGTAGCGCCTGGCTCGGATGCTGCAGTTGTCATGGTGCGCGGCACGCGCAAGGCGCTTGCGATGACGACGGATTGCAACGGACGCTATGCGTATCTTGACCCGTATATGGGCGGACGCATTGCGGTGGCGGAAGCGGCGCGCAACATCGTATGCTCTGGTGCGGAACCGTTAGCGATTACGGACAACTTGAACTTCGGCAATCCAGAGAAGCCAGAGAACTTCTGGCAAATGGAGCAGGCCGTCGATGGGATGGCGGAAGCGTGCCGTCACCTGTCAACTCCGGTAATCGGAGGGAACGTCAGCTTATACAATGAAAATGCAAAAGGGGCCATCTATCCGACTCCAGTAGTTGGCATGGTCGGTCTCGTGCATGATGTGGATCATATTACGCAGCAAGGCTTCAAGCAGGCAGGCGATATTGTGCTCCTGCTCGGCACAACGAAAGCAGAGCTTGGAGGCAGTGAGTTCCAGACTGTTATCCATGGCGTGACGGAAGGGCGTCCGCCGGTGGTGGATTTGGATGTGGAACAGCGTCTGCAGTGCGCCGTGCTTGGCGCGATTCAAGCGGGTAAGGTGCAATCCGCTCATGATGCGGCGGAAGGCGGGATCGCGGTTGCGCTCACGGAGTGCGCCATCAGCGGAGGCATTGGTGTGACGGCAGATTGGCAAGTGGAAGGTATGAGACCGGATGTGGCGTTGTTTAGTGAATCTCAATCCCGTATCGTGCTGTCGGTTGCTCCGGAGCATGAGGAAGCGGTCGTTGAGTGGTGTTCCCAATATGAAGTGCCTGTTCAGCGCTTAGGCGTCGTTGGCGGAGACCGGATTCAGCTGCGGGTGAACGGCAAGGATGCCATCGGCGTGACACGATACGAAGCGGAGCGGGTGTGGAAGGATGCGATTCCATGTCTGATGCAATAAAGCAGCATGCGAAGGAACGTGAAGAGGCGGCCCGGGTGTACGACTTGGCGGGCATGGACGAGAGAGGCAGTTACTTCAACGAAGGCATAGGCAAAGACGGTCCGTTCGACCGTCTGCGCGAGGAGTGCGGCGTATTCGGCGTATTTGGCTACGCCGATGCCGCCTCGCTCACGTACTACGGCCTTCATACGCTGCAGCACCGCGGCGAGGAAAGCTCAGGCATCTGCACGTCAGACGGCCGCGCGTTCAGCTATCACCGCGGCATGGGCCTCGTAAAGGAAGTGTTCGACAAGGACCGCCTAGAAAGCTTGCTTGGCGACCGCGCCATCGGTCACGTGCGCTATTCCACGTCTGGCGACAGCCGCTTGACGAATGCGCAGCCGCTCGTGTTCAAGACGCGTGACGGCGACTTGTCCGTAGCGACGAACGGGAACATCGTCAATGCGCCGGCTATTCGGCGGGAGCTGGAGCAGAAGGGCTCCATCTTCCAGACGACGAGCGATACTGAGGTCATTGCCCATTTGATCGCCCGTTCGGAGGCCGACCTGGTGACGGCGGCGAAGGAAGCTCTTCGCCAGCTCGCCGGCGGCTTCGCGTTTCTCATTATGACGAATGACAGGCTGCTTGTTGCATCAGATCCGCATGGTTTGCGTCCGCTGGCGATGGGACGCATCGGTGATGCGTATGTGTTTTCGTCTGAATCGTGCGCTTTGGACGCGGTGGGCGCGGAATTCATCCGTGCGATCGAGCCGGGCGAGCTGCTCGTGTTAGACGAGATGGGCTACCGCTCGGAACGATTCGCGCCCGTGGAGCGCCGCGCTTTGTGCGCGATGGAATTTATATATTTTGCACGTCCAGACAGTCAAATGCATGACATCAATCTTCATACCGCCCGCAAGCGGATGGGGAAGCAGCTGGCGCAAGAGTCGTTTGTCGAGGCGGACATCGTATCCGGCGTGCCGGATTCCAGCATTTCCGCCGCTATCGGCTACGCGGAGGCGACAGGCATTCCCTATGAGATGGGCATGATTAAGAGCAAATATTCGGGCCGTACATTCATTCAGCCCAGCCAGGAGCTGCGCGAGCAGGGCGTCAAGATGAAGCTAAGCGCGGTGCGCAGTGTAGTGGAAGGCAAGCGTGTCGTCCTCATTGACGACTCGATCGTGCGCGGCACGACGTCACGCCGCATCGTCAAGATGCTGCGCGATGCGGGCGCGCTGGAGGTGCATCTGCGCATCGCGTCGCCACCGTTCAAGCATCCGTGCTTCTACGGCATCGATACGCCGGACAGCAATGACTTAATCGCTTCGAGCCATTCCGTAGAAGAGATTTGCGGCTTGATCGGCGCGGATTCGCTTGCGTTCTTGTCTCACGAGGGCACGGTGGAGGCGATCGGAGGCGCGTTCGCAAAGGAAAAGAAGGGCGGTCTGTGCATGGCCTGCTTCGATCACGATTATCCGACGGAGCTGGCTGCCGCGGCGAAGACATCGGGCTGCGGCTGCTGAAAAAATGAACCGTACATGAGGATGCAAAGTTGTTGCCCATCGGTATTTGAATTTTGTTCAAATGAAAAATATGTGATAACCTCTAAAACTTGAGTGAGGGAGAGAAACCCATGTCTGAAGCTTATAAACAAGCGGGTGTCGACATCGCGGCAGGCAATGAAGCCGTCGAACGTATGAAGAAGCATGTGCGCCGCACGTTCCGCCCTGAGGTGATGACGGATCTCGGCGGCTTCGGCGCTCTATTCCAACTGAACAGCAAAAAATACGAGGAGCCTGTGCTCGTATCGGGAACCGATGGCGTTGGAACGAAGCTGATGCTTGCCTTTGCCATGGATAAGCATGACACGATTGGCATCGACGCGGTGGCTATGTGCGTGAACGACATCGTCGTGCAGGGGGCGGAGCCACTGTTCTTCTTGGATTACTTGGCCTGTGGCAAAGTGAAGCCGGAGCGCATCGAGAGCATCGTGAGCGGGATTGCGGAAGGCTGCGCGCAGGCGGGCTGTTCGCTCATCGGGGGCGAGACGGCTGAAATGCCGGGCATGTACGAGACGGAAGAGTACGACATCGCAGGCTTCAGCGTGGGGGTTGTCGATAAGAGCCGCATTGTTAACGGAGCAAGCATCAAGCCGGGCGATGTCATTCTCGGTCTGCCATCGAGCGGCGTGCACAGCAACGGCTTCTCGCTCGTGCGCAAGCTGCTGCTGGAGCAAGCGGGCTACAGCTTGAATGCGCAGGTGCCGGAGCTAGAGACGGAGGCGACGCTCGGTGAAGTGCTGCTTACACCGACACGCATCTATGTTAAACCGCTGCTTGAGCTGATGAAGCAGGTGCAAATTAAAGGAGCGGCGCACATTACGGGCGGCGGCTTCCTCGAAAATATTCCGCGTGTACTGCCGGAAGGGACAGCGGTTCATATTGATTACGGCTCATGGCCGGTGCATCCGGTGTTCCGCTTGATGGAGCGGGTTGGCGCCTTGAAAGCGGAGGAGCTGTTCACAACGTTCAACATGGGAATCGGCATGATCGTCGTCGTGTCGGCACAGGATGCGGATGCCGCAGCGGCATGCTTGTCAGAGCAGGGTGAAGCGGTGTACCGCATCGGGACTGTGACGGAAGGCGCACGGGAAGTACGGATACCGGAGGTCGGGATATAATGCGTCCGATGGATACGACTTCTGTTCACAAAGAAACGGCAGACTTCAGCGTGCCGTCGTTAGAATTGCGTGACGGGGAGCGGATGCCGCGTATCGCGGTGTTCGCCTCTGGTTCAGGCTCGAACTTCCAAGCGCTTGCAGATGCGGCTTATGCGCAGCAGTTGGATGCGGATGTGGCGCTCCTTATTTGCGACAAGCCTCGCGCTTATGTCCTTGAGCGGGCGCAGGCGGCGGACGTGCCCTATGTGGTATTCGAGCCAAAGCAATATTTGTCACGCGAGCAGTATGAACACGATGTGCTGCATGTGCTGGAGGAATACGACATCGATTGGATTGTGCTTGCTGGCTATATGCGGCTCATTACGCCAGTGCTCCTTCATGCATATGAAGGGCGCATGGTCAACATTCATCCATCGCTGCTCCCGGCCTTTCCGGGCCTGCACGCGGTACGCCAAGCGCTGGATTACGGCGTGAAGGTGACGGGAGTGACGGTGCATCTCGTAGATGAAGGGATGGATACGGGTCCGATTGTGGCGCAGCAAGCCGTCATGATTGAACCGGGTGATACGGAAGCGGCATTGACTGCGCGTATTCAGGCGGTGGAGCACGAGTTGTATCCGCAGGTGGTACGCCGTCTGATGAGAGGAAAGAGCTAGTTGTTCGGATGTAGGAATCCGGACAAGAGAGAAAGCGTTTTGCAGGTGAGCATACGGGCAGCAGGTTCCAACAGCATTGCTGGATGAGCAGGTTGAGGCTGTCTGGACGAATGGACTTTATCACATTAAAATGGTATACAATCATAATTCCAAATGTTAGCACAACGGAGCGGGGATGGAAGCGAGCTATACATCCGCCGGGCTCGGAAGTGGCAGCCATATATTTTTAGCAAGGGAGAGGACAACATGACGATTCAAAGAGCGCTTATTAGTGTATCCGACAAGACGGGTGTCGTTGAATTTGCGCGTGCGCTGGCAGAAGCGGGCGTGCAGCTTATTTCAACCGGAGGAACGAAGTCGCTGCTGGAGCAAGCGGGCGTGCCGGTAACGGGTATTTCGGATGTGACTGGATTTCCCGAAATATTGGACGGACGGGTAAAGACGCTCCATCCAGCCGTACACAGCGGTCTGCTTGCGGTACGAAGCAATGAGGAGCATCGCAAGCAGTTGGAAGAGCTCGGCTTATCCACGATTGATATGGTCATTGTTAATCTATATCCGTTCCAGCAAACGATAGCGAAGCCAGATGTGTCCTATGAAGATGCAATTGAAAATATAGATATCGGCGGGCCAACAATGCTGCGCTCAGCGGCCAAAAACCACGGTGACGTTACTGTAGTGGTCGATGCGGCGGATTATGAGGCGGTGTTGGAAGAAATCCGTAACGGCGGAGATACGACGCTTGAGACGCGCAAACGCTTGGCAGCGAAGGTATTCCGCCATACGGCGGCGTACGATGCGTTGATCGCGGACTATTTAAGCGGACAGGTCGGCGAGACGTGGCCAGAGCGCTACACGGTTACGTACGAGAAGGTGCAGTCGCTTCGTTACGGGGAGAACCCGCACCAGGAAGCGGCGTTCTATCGCCAACCGTTGGCAGCGCCGGGCAGCATTACGACGGCGGAGCAACTGCACGGCAAGGAGCTGTCCTACAACAATATTAACGACGCAAACGCCGCTCTCTCCATCGTGAGCGAATTCAAGATGCCAGCGGTTGTTGCCGTAAAGCATATGAATCCTTGCGGGGTCGGTATCGGTGCTACCGTGTTTGAAGCGTATCAAAAGGCGTACGAATCTGATCCAACGTCCATCTTCGGTGGTATCGTCGCTGCGAACCGGACAATCGATGGGGACACGGCACGCTTGCTGCACGAAATCTTCCTCGAAATCGTCATCGCGCCGGATTTCACGCAAGAGGCGCTGAATATATTGCAGCAGAAGAAAAATTTGCGTCTGCTGCGCACCGGCGTCGTTCCGACTCCGGCAGAGCGTGGCGCGTCCCGCCAGCTCACCTCGGTGAACGGCGGCTTGCTGGTGCAGGAGAATGACCTGCATACGCTTGACGCTACCAAGCTGCAGGCTGTGACTGAGCGCAAGCCATCGGAAGCCGAGCTGGAGCAGCTGCTGTTCGGCTGGAATGTGGTCAAGCACGTGAAATCGAATGCCATCGTGCTCGTGAAGGATGGCATGACTGTCGGCGTAGGCGCAGGTCAGATGAACCGCGTCGGGGCAGCCCGTATCGCGATCGAGCAGGCTGGAGAGAAGGCGCGCGGCGCGGTGCTTGCATCGGATGCGTTCTTCCCGATGGGAGATACGCTCGCCTTAGCGGCGGAAGCTGGCATTACGGCTGTCATTCAGCCCGGCGGCTCCATCCGTGACGACGAGTCCATTCAAGTGGCGAATGAGCATGGACTGGCAATGGTCCTTACCGGTGTCCGTCATTTCAAGCATTAGGAACGGGGGATGTGCAGATGAAGGTATTGGTCATTGGCAGCGGCGGCCGCGAACACGCGCTGGTCTGGGCGCTTAAGCAGAGTCCGAAGGTGGATGAGGTGCTGTGTGCGCCGGGCAATGCCGGTATTGCGCAGCTTGCGGAGTGCATTGCGTTATCCGTCAACGATTTCGAAGGCATTGCTGCCTATGCTGCGGAGCAGAAGGTGGACCTGGTCGTGGTCGGTCCGGACGATCCGCTCGCAGACGGCATTGTTGATGCGCTGCAGGCGCACGGCTTGCGCGTCTTCGGGCCCGACCGCAAGGCGGCCGAGATTGAAGGCAGCAAAGTGTTCATGAAGCACTTGCTGCGCAAATACGATATTCCGACTGCGGCTTATGCGGTCTTTGATGACGCGGATACGGCGAAGCGTTATGTGCGGGAGCAATCGATGCCTATCGTCATCAAGGCGGATGGCTTGGCGGCAGGCAAAGGCGTGACGATTGCGCACAGCTTGGCGGAAGCTGAGCAGGTGCTGGAGGAAGTGATGGTCGAACGCAAGTTCGGCGCTTCCGGCCAGCAGGTGGTTATTGAAGAATTTATGCAGGGCCAAGAGATGTCCATTCTCGCGTTTGTGGATGGCGAGACGGTGCGTGTTTGCGTGCCTGCGCAGGATCATAAGCCGATATTCGACGGTGACGAAGGTCCGAATACGGGTGGCATGGGGACGTACAGCCCTTTGCCGCAATTCTCGGAAGCGGTGTTCGCGAACGCTGTCGACACTATTGTTCAGCCGGCAGCCCGGGCGATGGTTTGTGAAGGAAGGCCGTTTAAAGGCTTGCTCTTTGCCGGGCTGATGATTACGCCGGAAGGGACGCCGAAGGTCGTTGAATTTAACGCGCGCTTCGGGGATCCGGAGACGCAGGTTGTGCTGCCGCGCTTGAAGAGCGATCTGTTCGACGTCTTGTGGGCGGTGGCAGAAGGAAAGCTGCATGAGGTGGAGCTGGAATGGCACGAGGATGCAGCGGTATGCGTTATCGTGGCATCCGAAGGTTACCCTGGCGCATACCGCAAAGGCGACGTCATCACAGGCTTGGATATAGCGGCAGAGCAGGCACTGCTCTTCCATGCCGGAACTTCCCGCGATGCGGATGGGGTGTGGAGGACGAACGGCGGACGCGTGCTTGGCGTGGTCGGCCGGGGTGAAGATGTGGCGGCTGCGGCGGCGCAGGCGTACAAGGCAGTCGATATGCTCCATTTCGACGGGGTGCAATATCGGAAGGACATTGCGGCCAAAGCGAAAACGCCCATAATATAACTTGATGCGAATTGAATGTAATGCGGGTTTATCGAGCTCTCTCCCTTATTTGCTAGGAGAGAGCTTTTTTATGTTGCACAATTTGAGGTGAAGGGGTCAACTCATTGGATATCGTACAGTGGAAAGGCGCGTTAGAGGGCCTCAAGAGACATTTGATTGGATTTGATCCAGTAGAATCTGTGTTGAAGCAGCTATGGAGCAGAATTAAGTGGGATTTGACTGGATGTTTTCCAATGGAGTGGTGGATTCAGGGGGGGATGCAACATTCTGCTGTATGTTTTCCAATACACTTTGGCTTGCGTTAGGACACGGTAGTAGGAGGGATTACCTTTGGCACTTCATTAGCAGTATCTGAGCACTTCAACTCAGTGGCTTGGAACTAGGCTATAGAGCCAATCTCCCCCTCAACTCAGTGGCTTGAAACTGGTCTAAAGAGCCAATCCCCCTCAGCTCAGTGGCTTGAAACTGGGCAATAGAGCCAATCTCCCCTCAGCTCAGTGGCTTGAAGCTGGGCAATAGAGCCAAATTCCCTTCAACTTCGTGGCTTGAAACTGGGCAATAGTGTCAATCTCCCCTCAGCTCAGTGGCTTGAAGCTAGGCTATGGAGCCAATCCCCCTTCAGCTCAGCGGCTTGAAGCTGGGCTAAAGAGCCAATTTCTCCTCAGATCAGTGGCTTAAAGCTGGGCAAAAGAGCCAATCTCTCCTCAGATCAGTGGCTTAAAGCTGGGCAAAAGAG
>NZ_ALKF01000114.1:0-11692 GCF_000283315.1 Paenibacillus sp. OSY-SE
AATGGTAACTGTCGCACTTCATTTTACAATCCGTCTATAATAAAAAATAGAGAATAAATGTTCATATATTGAACATATTATTCTCTATTAATTATAGTCTATTTAATTTATAAACGGTGCAACTTTATTTCAAATCTACAAAATCAAAACAACATCCTACAACTTTTACTCCACCGTCACGCTCTTCGCCAGGTTGCGCGGCTTATCGACGTCATTGCCGCGAGCCAAGCTCGCGTAATACGCAATGAGTTGCATTGGCACGACCGAGAGCGCTGGAGCAAGCCGCGGCAGCGTCGTCGGCAGGACGAACATGCCGTCAACCGCCTTTTGCACCGCAGTAGCGTTCGCTTCGTCGGTAATCGCATAGACGACACCGCCGCGCGCCTTTACTTCCTTAATGTTGCTCACCATCTTCTCCACCAGCGCAGACTGGGTAATCAGCGCCACAACCGGTATGCCCTCCTCAATCAGCGCAAGCGTACCGTGCTTCAATTCACCTGCAGCATATGCCTCGGAATGAATGTAGGAGATTTCTTTCAGCTTCAACGAGCCTTCCAAGGCGACCGCATAGTCGAGGCCCCGACCGATAAAGAACATATGGTCGTGCTGCGCCATGTCTTCCGCCACCCGCTTTAGCTCGTCAGCCTGCTCCAAGATGCGTTCCACCTGCTCCGGCAAAGCTTCCATCGCCGCCAGCTGCTCCTGAATCCAAGCCTCTTTCTTTGTGCCTAACGACTCAGCCATGTACAGGCTGAGCAGCATGAACGCAACCAGCTGCGACGTATACGCCTTCGTCGAAGCGACGGCAATCTCCGGGCCTGCCCAGGTGACGACCGTATCGTCCGCTTCGCGAGCGACCGAGCTGCCGACCACGTTCGTGATGGCCAGTACCGTTGCGCCGCAGCGCTTTGCTTCCCGGAGCGCCGCGAGCGTGTCCGCCGTCTCACCGGATTGGCTGACGACGATGACGAGCGTCTCTGGCGTAATAATCGGGGACCGATAGCGGTACTCCGACGCGACATCTGTCTCCACCGGAAGACCTGCGCACTGCTCAATGAGCGTCCGTCCGACAAGTCCCGCATGGTAGGCCGTACCGCAAGCGACAATATGCACGTTGCGGATGGCCCGCAATTTCGATGCCGTCACATGCTTCAATTCCGGCAGCTTGATTCCACTTCGTTCTTCCTTGATTCTACCGCGCATCGTGTCGCGATACGCTTTGGGCTGCTCATGAATTTCTTTGAGCATGAAATGGTCGTAACCGCCTTTTTCTGCAGTCAGCGCGTCCCAATCGACAACAATCATTTCCCGAGAAATAAAATTCCCCTCTAGCGTCATCAATTCGACAGCGTCCTTAGTTAGGACCGCCATTTCTCCGTCATTGAGAATGTACACTCGACGCGTATATTGCAAAATAGCAGGTATATCCGATCCAATAAAATTCTCTCCATCACCAATACCGATAACGAGCGGGCTGGCGAATCGGACTGCAACCAGCTTCTCCGGTTCATATTCGGTCAACACGGCCAAGGCAAAGGCTCCGCGCATATGCGACGTTGCCCGCTGTACCGCTTTCACGATGTCTCCATCATATTCTCTCGCAATCAGATGGGAAATTACTTCCGTATCCGTCTCCGAGACAAAGATATACCCGGCCTCGATAAGCTCCTCTTTCAGTTCCATATAGTTCTCGACGATACCGTTATGGACGACAGAGAACTTCATGGCCTCATCCGTGTGCGGATGCGAGTTCACATCCGACGGCTTCCCGTGCGTAGCCCAGCGCGTATGACCGATGCCTACTGTTCCTTGCAGCGGTTCATCCTCCAGGCGCGAAGCAAGCACTGCCAAGCGGCCCTGGGCTTTGCTGATCTGCAAGCCTTGTGGCGTAAACACGGCAATGCCTGCGGAATCATAACCCCGATATTCCAGTTTGCTTAATCCGTCCAACAGCACCGCTTGAGAATCCCTTGTTCCGATATATCCGACAATACCACACATAATCCATATACCTCCGTCATGCTGCGTTCTGGACGAACGTGCACACAGAAGTCATGCTGCTGGCCATACAGGCATATGCATTCAATGATTTATGAGGTTAAAGATAACACCGCAACATCCTGCCCATGGAAAACGTCAAGAGGAGATTACACACTCCGTACGTCTTGCAAGCACAACAGCAATATAGGATAAGGATCCCTTGAACTCTGTGCGCTCCGTCCATCCATGAGGCAGCCCATTTTTTTATATTAAACGTTCATCATATTCACTAATTGATTTCACATTCACCTTCGCAAGCAGGCGTTGTGCGACAAGTCGCCTCGTCGTTTTCCGCTCTGCCATTACGGTGCCGGTGACACACCGGGAGGTCCCCGCCGATAATTTCGAACACCTCCACCTCGTCCACTTGCTGCAGATGTCGAATCTGCCATCCAAGTGCTGGCGCTTTTAACACAGTTCCCGCTTTATTTTACGTCCTGCCTCTATCCTCACTCTCTATTCTGAAATGAAACTTGCACGATTAGACACGTTACTTCACGCAGCGAAGTTCAAAAGACAAACGCTGCACCGAGTCTAGCTCCAATGACACGCCGGCTTCTTGCATGAGCTATGGAAGTTCGACAGTCTTCTCATCGCTCCGTCTCAGAGGAACATGCTTATTATTATATGCATTTCGGTTTTCGTTGGCAATGGGTACACAATAATAGGAAAAAAGCCGCCTTTCTGACAGCATGATAAAACCTCTAACGAGGCCTCTCGAAGATGATCGACCGCGTTTAAAGGCAGGCTTTATCGGCATAAGGAATGTTTGATTTCGCTCTATCGCTTCACAGAACGTAAACATTCCTTAATGGTCAGAAAAGCAGCTTGATTCCTTCGTTTACAATATTAGCTCAATTCCTTCTGCACAACGTCAGCAATGCGCTTTACATACGCTTCGACGACGTCTGCATCTGGGCCTTCCGCCATGACGCGAATAAGCGACTCCGTACCGGACGGACGCACAAGAACGCGCCCGTTATCACCGAGCTCCTGCTCCACAGAGGCAATGACTTCTTCAATTACAGCATTGTCTTTGTACTTGCTCTTATCCCCGACACGCACATTGACGAGTACTTGCGGATACTTGCGCATAAGCGACTTCGCTTCACCCAAAGTCTTGCCGCTGTTGATTAACGTATCGACAAGCTGGATGCCCGTCAGCATTCCGTCTCCAGTCGTATTATGCTCAAGGAAGATGACATGTCCAGACTGTTCTCCACCGAGATTGTATCCGCCACGTCTCATTTCTTCCATGACATAACGGTCACCGACCGCGGTCTTGGCAGTGTTCAAGTCTAGCTTCTCTGCCGCCTTGAAGAAGCCGATGTTGCTCATCACCGTCGTTACGACTGTATCGCCCTTCAACCGGCCGGCACGTTTCATTTCGTGTCCACAAATGAGCAGAATGAAGTCTCCGTCCACTTCTTCCCCATGCTCATCAATCGCAATCAACCGATCGGCATCGCCATCGAACGCAAGTCCGAGATGCGCCCCTTGACGGACAACCTCTTCCTTCAACTGCTCCGGATGCGTTGATCCACAATCCGCGTTAATATTCAATCCAGTAGGTTCCGCCCCGATAGCAATGACCTCTGCACCGAGTTCCTGGAACAAACGTGGAGCCAGCTCATATGCCGCCCCATTCGCGCAATCAAGCACGATGCGCAGGCCTTCGAAGCGGTTCAATACGGTGGATTTCAAGTACTCCACATAGCGCCATTTCGCTTCCGTATCCGTAGTGACAGTACCGAGACCTTCACCAATTGGACGTGGCAATTCATCCGTCTCCGCATCCATGAGACGCTCGATTTCAAGCTCTGTCTCATCCAGCAGCTTGAAGCCGTCAGCTCCGAAAAATTTGATGCCGTTGTCCTCTACCGGGTTGTGAGAAGCCGAAATCATAACCCCTGCATCCGCGCCCAATACCCGCGTCAAATATGCCACAGCGGGAGTCGAGACGACTCCAAGCAGCACAACATCCGCCCCAATAGACAACAGGCCTGCCGTCAAAGATGATTCCAGCATACGTCCGGAGACGCGCGTATCCATCCCGATTAGCACCTTCGGCTTGCCTGAGGCCTCGCCGGTCAACACATAACCGCCGCAGCGGCCAATTTTAAATGCGAGTTCCGCGGTCAATTCTTGATTCGCAATTCCGCGTACCCCATCTGTTCCGAAATATTTCCCCATAGTCTTTTCTCCTAACCTCTATTTAGATGTACCGTTATTTTATGCATTTCGTCATGATGATTGATCATTTTCGGAATTCGAATCAGGAGAGGTATCGTTCGTCTCCGTCGAAGTTCCTGCGTCCTCCTGTACGGTCGGCTTATGCTCCTCTTGTCCCGTCTCACTCTGGCTTCCCTCTGAATTGCCGGCATCCCCTCCCGCGGGAGGGGTCGGTTTCGTATCGGGCTCTGTCGTTACGGGCGTACTATGATCCTGGATTATAATCGTCACCGTAAGCGGTATATTGTCCGCACGTCGAACAAATCTTGGAAGATTGACTTGAAGATTCACCGTATGCTTGCCCGGAGGCAAATCATTTACGTTCGCAATTAATTGAATATCTCCGGCCTTCAGCTCATCAACTAGGCTCGGTGCGCCGACAACTGTGACATCCATCTTGCGGGTAGCCGGTTCCGCAACCGTCGTCTCCAGCCGGTCATTCTCCCCTGTTAATATGATAGGCACTCCGGAAATTACTCTTTGCTTCACGCTCGAAATTTGTAAGTCGACGGTAATCTCACTCGGTTCTATTTTCTCAATGTTCGAAGGAGGCGTCAATCTCACATTTAATTTATATACACCCTCGGCCTTAATCTGACGCAGATCGACCTGCACCCCATCGAAGAATTCAAATTGATCCAGCGCTTCCTGTGGACCGTATAATGTAATCTGGTTAACATCAGGCGTAAGGGTCGATACGGCCAAGCCATCCGGCAATTGACCCGTCAAATTCACCTGCAGTGGCACGCTCTTGAACGGCTTCGTGATCGGTATTTCGACCTCTACCACGGAAGGCGTCATAACCGCGTCCTGAATCTCCTGACCTTTGGAATTATATGCGGTCAGCTTGACCCGCTTCAACATAACGGACTCATTTGCCTTACCAATGTTGACCATGGCCGTCACCGATTTGACCTCAGCCATACGGGATGCAGGAAGCGTCACATGCACCCGGTTCGACGGGCTGACAATTGGCGTTCCGGCTTTGTAGCCTGCTGCCGCTATGCCTTCCGTCTTCACCCGCACTTCAA
The DNA here is from genome assembly GCF_000283315.1 of Paenibacillus sp. OSY-SE. Lineage (NCBI taxonomy): Bacteria > Bacillati > Bacillota > Bacilli > Caryophanales > Paenibacillaceae > Paenibacillus > Paenibacillus sp. OSY-SE. The sequence continues at coordinate 5,304 of NZ_ALKF01000114.1, forward strand.
ATTCCTTCGTCTGCACATCCTCCAGATCGACCGTTACGCTCGACGGCAGCATGGAGACAAGCTCGATGCCTTGAGGGAATTCATGGTGAAGCGGAACGACATGTCTCCCTGTACCATACCCGGTCAAATCCAAAGTCACTTTATAATCTTCCGGCAAAGCGGCCGCAATGGTCGTTCGTTTCCCGCGAACTTGAATGCGCACCGTTTCTGGCTTCATTGATTTAATGACCTGCTGCTGCGTATCCAGTCCTATCGTCCGTACCTGAACGCTGTCAATCCATCGTGACTCCATCAACGGTGGCGTCGTTACAGCCGTAGAATCGTCCTTATGTACTACGGCGAAGAGCAAAATACCCAGGACTAGCGCTATCACCTTCGCTGCATTGTTATTCATTAGCCACTTATCCATGATGCTCACCTTTTCGCTTCCAGAACAATCGGCGTTCTTTCTTCGTCTTTGGCTTCAATTCCTCGAATAGCTTGGAAATAAGCGATTCCTCTTTAATGTCTCGTACTACTTGTCCATTCATCGCTAAAGATACCTGCCCGGTCTCCTCCGAGACGACGACAGAAATAGCATCGCATACCTCGCTAATCCCGATGGCAGCGCGGTGTCGTGTTCCCAGTTCCTTGCTGATAAAAGGATTCTCCGACAATGGCAAATAACAGGCGGCTGCCGCGATATGACCTCCGCGTACAATAACCGCCCCATCATGCAGCGGGGTGTTCGGGACAAATAGGTTAATCAGTAGCTCCGAGCTAATGCGCGATTCCATCGCAATGCCCGATTCGGTATATTCATTAAGTCCCGTCGTGCGCTCGAATACGATCAGCGCTCCGATTTTTCGACGCGACATATAATTAACGGATTTAATTAACTCGCCGATGACTCTTGCGGTTTCATCCTCTTCTGCAATCAGACGGCCGCCGAAGAACTTGCCTCGGCCTAATTGCTCCAACGCCCGCCGCAGCTCAGGTTGAAAAATAATGACAACCGCAAGCACACCGAACGTAAACATCTGATTCATCAACCATTTCAACGTATACAAATCAAACCACGTACTAATGGCCCATGTGATGACGAGGATAAAAACCCCTTTCAGCAACTGTACGGCACGGGTTCCGCGGATGAGAACGAGTAACTTATAAATAATGAAGCTGACGATTAGAATATCGATAATATCTTTAATCGTGTCTTTCCACGTCATATCCGTAAAATAATTCATGCAGGTACCCCCGGCAATTCCCTGATAAGATCCTGATAAGAACATCTTTCTCTCTACGTACTAACTATATACTTTTCGATGAGCTGACGCAAAACTCCTTTTCATATGAGAAAACCTCTATCGAGGCCTCTCGAAGATGAGCGGCCGCGTTTAGAGGTAGGTTTTATCGCCATACGAAATGTTTGGTTGCGCTTTATCTCTTCACAAAACTTAAACATTCCTAATGGTAAAAAAACTCTCCTACATTTATCGCAGGAGAGTTGTGGTACGATACGAATGATTTGCGCACTCGCCCGGTTATGGCAATGAAGGCCCTGAACCGAACAGATTCGTAATCTGGTACCAAATCCAGCCTAATGCTTCGTCGATTTGATGAACCGAGCCCGAAATGTTCGCCGTAGATGCTTGGAACACTTTGCCGTCAATGACCGTTACATCACCCTGTACTTGACCATATACCTCGGCCATTCCATTGTGAATCGTCAAATCACCGGCAACCACTTTGTCTGAGGGAACAATAACTTTGTTATTCTCGATAACAACACCGTCCAAGTGTGCTCCTTTGACCATAAGCTGTTTATCTGCATTCCACATGCTAAGCGCACTTGTCATCATGACCAATACAAAGACGGCTGCGACCGTGATAGCCGGGTGTCGCTTCACCCACACCAATAAAGCACTTTGCTGCCTTGGCTTCGGAATGACACTCATAATTCGATCGGTTAAATCATCCGATGTCGGCTGCAAACGATGATTGAATCCGTACAGCAGGCGGTCCGCCTCTTCTAATTGACGAAAACGCTCACGGCAAGCCGGGCATTCAAGCATATGCGCTTTGAGTTCTTTCGCACATTCTCGGTCCAAATCGTCATCTAGTAAGTCGTGCATTAATGAGACGGCTTGTTTGCAATCCATTTGAGCCAATCCTTTCATGGAGTTTCCAAATAGAAACGGCTGTACCACCGTTAATTGCAAGGGCGGAATGTATGTGCAGGATGAAGCTCGTTCATCCAAAGTAACCCGCATGCTCCGCTCTTGTCCGGTTCCATGCGTAGGACGCACGTTATGCCGGTTTGATATACGATACGACTTGAGATCAAAATAGTTTCAAACTTTTAACCCGCTATTATTTGTCAGATTTTCCGTTCGAGCTTTTTGCGGAGAAATTCACGTCCCCGATGGACCCTCGTCTTAATCGTCGTGACAGGCATATCCAGCACGTCGCTAATCTCTTGCAAGGACATATCCTGCAAGTAGCGAAGTATCATCACCGTCTTATACTTGGCTGGCAGACTGTTAATAGCCTCATGCACCATGCGCTGTGTTTCGCTCACAATCAAATACGACTCCGGTGTCCGGTCGTCGCTTGGAATCATCGCGTAGCCGTCAATGCCTTCTTGTTCAGTCATCTCCGCATCCAACGAATAGCTTGGCTTACGCTTGCGCAGACGGTCGATGCATAAGTTCGTCCCGATACGATATATCCAGGTCGAGAACTTCTGATTATCATCATACCGATCCAGATTGCGGTATACTCGCAAAAAGGTATCTTGAACTACGTCTTCCGCTTCATGCCGATTGCTCAGCATGCGGTAGGCGAGGTGAAATATTTTATCTTTATATAGTTCGACAATCTCGGCAAACGCCCGCGTATCCCCTTTTCGAGCCAATCTCACGAGCCGTTTTTCTAACGTATCCAACGGTCTCCCTCCATCCTCACTGCTCGTTACGCCGATGTCTTCTACAATCATTGAGGTACAATGACAATGCCGGACATCGTAAGCAGGAATCCGAACCTTGGAGCACCGTCATCTGTACTCTTCCCATCCACTTCTGCTCGGTTCCTAGTCATCGCTGCACCAGTCGTTCCTATGCATAAACACAGGAAAAGTCGAGTCTTGATTGCTCAAGACTCGACTGCATCGTCGCTACTTCGTGCTCCAGTCGAATCGATGAATAGCCACTGCACATGCCCGTCATCATCAACCCGTGTTTCGAAGTCCTGCTGCAATGCCGTTAATTGTCAATAACACTTCCCGCAGCAAAATCGGATCGTCTTCCTCAGCTTCACGCAATTCACGCAGTTCGGCCAGCAGTTGAACTTGCATATAGCTCAGCGGGTCCACATACGGGTTGCGCAAGCGAATCGACTCCTGAATGACGGGAACGTTATCTAGAATTTCTTCTTGTCCGGTGATTTGCAGAATCAAATCAGTCGTTAATTTATGTTCTTCTTCAATTGCTGTAAAGATACGCTCCCGGATCGTTTCATCTTTAATCATATTGGCATATTCTTTCGCAATGACCAAGTCTGCCTTGGCGAGCGCCATTTGCAAGCTGTCGATCATTGACTGGAAGAAGGAATAATGCTGGTACATGTCCCGCATAATCTCCATATTCTCTTCTTTGCCTTGATAAAAGCTTTGCAATCCAGTTCCTGCCGCATACCATGCCGGAAGGAGATAACGGCTCTGCGTCCACGCAAACACCCATGGAATAGCACGCAAATCTTCGAAACGATCGCTGTTCTTCCGCTTCGATGGTCTGGAACCAATGTTTAGCTCCCCAACTTCAGGAAGCGGCGTCGATTCTTTGAAGTAAGTCAGGAAGCCCGGATCGCGGAAAATTAAATCCTGATACTTTGTCAAAGAAGCTTGCGAGATATTCTCCATTAGTTCTTTCCATTTGGACTCATACAAATCCGAATGCGGCGTACGTGCCAGCATAGCCGCTTGAATGAGCGCAGAGGTAGCTTGCTCCAAGCTGCGGTAAGCAATGCCCTGCATCGAATACCGCGAGGACAATACTTCCCCTTGCTCCGTTATCTTAATGCCACCGCCAATCGTATGAGGCGGTTGAGCCATAATACTTCGGTTGAGCGGCATTCCTCCGCGTCCTAAGGCACCGCCGCGACCATGGAAGAACTTGAGCTTCACATCATAGTTCTGAGCCATTGCGGTCAATTCCTTAAGCGCTACGCGCAGCTCCCAGTTCGCGGTGAACGCGCCGCCATCCTTGTTGCTATCTGAATAACCTAGCATAATTTCCTGCATGTCATTCATGGCGCTGACGGCACTGCGATAAATCGGAAGATCGAACAACGTCTTCATAATGCCAGGCGCATCATGCAAATCCTCAATGGTCTCAAAGAGAGGCACCGCTTGAAGCGTGCAATGGATAGCGTCGTTCGCTTCTTGACGGAACAAGCCGACTTCTTTCGCCAACAGCATGACTTCAAGGACATCGCTTGCCGCTTCCGCCATACTGATAAGATAGCTCGTGATGCACTTGACCCCGAATTCCTTCTGTGCCTCATAAATCGTAACATATACGTTCAGGCACTCCGTCGTGGAATCGCTATATTGAATATAAGGCGAAATCAGAGGACGCGGGTCGTTCAGCAAACGGTTCAGCAGTTCAATCTTGTCTTCTTCGCTTAGTTGGCTGTAGTCCTCGACAATATTCATATTCGCCAATATTTCCGTCATTGCATTCTCATGTTCCTTGCTATGCTGACGGACATCGAGCGTTGCCATATGGAAGCCGAACAGCTCCACTTGGCGAATCAGTTTACTCACATTTGTATCAGCTACATAATCTGCAAAATGGTGACGCAAGCTGCGGTCAATAACTTTCAAATCTTCCACAAATTCCATCGGCATACGGTAACGCTGCAAGGTGTCTTTCGTGGACTCGTCGGAGATGTTATTCAACTTCTCCAACATATAAGTCAACTTGATACGATATGGTTCTTTTTCATTGTTCCAGAATGGAACGTATTTCAACGTTACGTTCTCCCGATCCTTCGCAATCGAGCTTAACAACTCCTCAGATACTTGAACGATGCTTGTGCTAAAGCTTAATGTGCGGAATAATTCTCTTAATCGTTCTTCATATTTGCGAATGGCCAGGCCACGGTGCATCGTTAATGTCTCCCATGTGACGGAAGACGTAACCGATGGGTTGCCGTCCCGGTCCCCGCCAATCCATGAACCGAATCGGAGGTAAGTCGGAACGTGCCATGCTTGGGTTGGATAATATTTATCAAGGCAACGCTCTAGCTCTTGATACACGTCAGGTAGAACATTGAACAATGTTTCATGAAAATAATACAGACCGTTGCGTACTTCATCCAATACGGTAGGTTTACGATCGCGCAATTCATCCGTCTGCCACAGCGTAATGACTTCATTGAGCAGCTTATCGCGCAATTGCTCCCGTTCACGGTAGGTGAGTGTCGGATTATCTAACAGCATGACGTCTTCGGCGATGCGTTTGTGAATATCGAGAATCGCACGACGCATCGCTTCAGTCGGATGAGCCGTAATGACGAGTTCCAAAGAAATGCTTTCAAGAATTTCTTGCAACTCATTTTCCGAAACTTTCCGCTCTTTCAACTCCAGAATGACACCCTCAATGGAGCCCGGCTGTACCGTCTCCCCGGCAGAGCGCTCGTAATCACGTTTGCGTCGAATCCGATGATTCTGTTCCGCAATGTTTACCAGCTGAAAATAGATAGCGAATGCACGAATCACTTGATGTCGAATTTCAGGGTTCAACGTATTGATCAGCTTTTTGAACTCTTCGTATAATTCAGGCAAAAATACAGCACGTAATGATTTGCTTAATTCCCGAATTTTCTCCACAATGTTCAGCAGTTCATGACCGCCTTGATGGACGAGTACTTCGCCAAGGATATTTCCCAGAAAACGAACGTCCCGCCGCAACAAGTTATTTGAATTGGTTTTGTTTGCGGTTAACGTATGGTCAGTCATTCGTCTCCCCCTATCTCTGCATATTCAGTTCGCACTGAATTGGGCTTTCCTAACATCATACTACAAAATCAGACTAAAATCTTTACTTTTACATGAAAAAATCGTACATTCGTTCTGTATCCCCTTACATTAGTTCGGATTTACATATACAAAAAAAGACCTTTCAGTGAAGGTCTTTATGTACGTTATGGCATGTTTATGCATTTTAATCTAAATGGAGCGGGTAATGGGAATACTCAAACACCGCTAATCCAAAGCGAGTCTTCGACTCGTCTTAGAGGAAGTGTTGACGCGCGTCCTGCTCTGCATTGCTGCGAAGCTGTCACGGACGGTCGAACCCATGGCTCGCTTCCGGCTAAAGATGTGTATGGAGCGGGTGATGGGAATC
>NZ_ALKF01000115.1:0-12512 GCF_000283315.1 Paenibacillus sp. OSY-SE
TTAGGTTTGAAGACACGCTCTAAATCATAAAATTCTTCAATAGTTGTCTCTTCAAAGTCTTCAGTATGTGGAAGACTAATATTTATCTCAAAATCATTTCCTACAATATTTTCTTCATCTTTGCAACAATCATCATCGTCAATTTCATAGAAGTCGGTCTCGATGTCGTGCTCTTGACAAAATGTAAGTAGAGTTCTTACTTTGTCTTCTACATCATTTGAGACATATTTGATCCCCATAAGTATCCTCTTCTCTTTTAGGGGTAGCGCCACATGCCCATCAAGCTAAGTTTGGGTTTTTAATGAAATTCCGTTCTTGTTGCCTACATGCTTGATACTTACTCGTCCGCTGTACAAACCCAACATCTCTAGCAATATTCTGTAAAATATTTGGGGATAAAAGACTTTGAATTTTCTATGCAAATAGTTGTAACTCGTCAGATATAAAAACAGACATACAAGAAACGCCATCCTTTCCTATGATTCTACAGAAAGAATAGCGTTTTTTTCGTTATATGGGTACAAATTTATCTTATCAAATCCATTCGACAATAGTATCCATAGTTTGTCTTGTTTTTTTAAATTGTGGTTCTCCTTTACGGTATCCAAATGCAGCCATAACTGATACTTCAAGATTATCACCTTTTAGAATACCTTCTTGACGAAGTAAAGATTCTACTTTTTCTTTATCGAATCCTTCCATTGGACAAGAATCAATACCAATTTGAGCTGCACTAGTCATCATATTAGCTAAAGCAATATAAGATTGCTTTGATGACCAATCAAATACAGCCCGTTCGGAGTCTAGTAATTTAAAATCCGATTCTTGAAATTTTTTGAAGAATTCATATCTGATCTGTTGAGCTTCTTCAGGTAATCCAATAATATCTTTCATCATGTGTTGAATATACACTGCATCATAGTGCATATCTTTGATGTTTCTTGAAAGAACAATGACAAAATGACTTGCTGTTGAAAGCTGCCCACCTGCTCCCCATGAATATGGTAATAGTTTTTCTCTTAATTCTTTATTTTGTACCACAATAAATTTCCAAGGCTCATATCCAAAAGAAGAAGGAGATAATCTTCCTGTTTCTAAAATAAACTTAAAATCATCTTCTGAAATTTTCTTCATAGGATCGAACTCTTTACATGCATGCCTAAAATTAAAAGCCTCCATAATTTTTTGTTTTGTACTTTGTTTTGTGTTAGTCATAAAAGGTCCTCTTTTCATTAAATTATTATTTAACTATAGTATATTTTTTAAGAAACGATGATACAAGTACGCACATTTTTGTGTTATAGTATCAAAAAATATACTATTGCTAAAGAGGAGCTTTTTTATGATAAGTTCAAATGAAGATAATATAAATTTTTCATTTTTAAATAAATATTCTTGTCAAGTAGAAGCTACCGTCGATGTGATTGCTGGAAAATGGAAAGGGGTTATTCTTTATCATTTATTAGATGGTAAGAAGCGATTTAATGAATTAAAAAGATTAAAACCTAATATCACCCAAAGAATGTTAACACTTCAACTTAGAGAACTCGAAGCTGATGGCATCATACATCGGGAGGTATATCGTGAGGTACCTCCTAAAGTAGAATATTCATTAACAGAACTTGGAGAGTCACTACGACCAATTATCCTATTAATGAAGGAATGGGCGACTAATAATATGGAGAAGGTTTTGGAAAACAGAAATAACACTGAATAATATTTTAAACCTGTAATTGGTCATTATAAACAGCTTAAAAAGAAAAAACGATTGCCTCTTAGGATCCAAGCAATCGTTTTTTTTATTTTTTTCAGAGATGAAATTTGTGTTTTTGTACCCTATCTCCATCACGTTAAAAATGTTTGTTCCCCAGTAATGAAAAAAATGAATTTAATTCTCATAAATAACTGTAGCGTGGTAAAAATTTCGTTTTGGGGGTAATTCAAAACCTTAAGTTGATGGGCATGGGGTCCCGCCAACATTTTAACGAAAATATACGCTAAGCCTTCGATTACACCTGGCTTAGCGTTTTTTCTTACTCTAAACTGAAACGGTACCATCACTCGACAAGCCGAGTATCAATTTCTATTTATTAGACTGACTCGGTAAATAAAAGCAGCGACGGAGCTACAATGTCCTTCGGGAATTGTTTTGCAAGGTTTTCTTTTACATTTCCATACTGCTTTGCTTCCTCGGAATGTGTTCGGAGGTAGTCTCTTACAGCCAAATGGCGATTAATATCTTCCTTTCATGTCGAGCTCACCCATACATTCGTAACCAAGACCTGTCATTTGTTCATTAAACGAATCAATTTTTTCAATATCTTTTACATTTATCGTTAAATTCCGTAACCACAACATTCATTCGACTAACCTCCATAAGTTTAATTTTGAATTTGAAGAAGAAAAAACCTTGTTACTACAGCAATCTGCCCTTTAGTTGAGAAAAGACAGCCACCCCATTTAAGGATGGCTGCCCGTTAGCGTAATACCCTCGGCCTTTAAAACCCGATTCTTCAAGCTGAATCGGGTTCTCTTCTCAATTACTATTTGTAGATCCCGTCGCGATAATCGATTGCGCGTATGTAAACAACTTTCTCGTCGTGATTGACCTCAAAGAGAACCCGAAAAGTGCCGATCCTCAGCCGGTATAAGCCAATATAGGCTTTCATCAATTTGATGTCACCATCTGGAGGAATGGCAAGGCTTCCAAATCAGCTAATGACCGCTAATCTTAATTAGCGGTCATTTGAAAAAGAGGTCATTCCGTCATGGTAGTTCGTAAAGATACCAACGATAAAGCCAAGCAAAGATAATTGTTCTGGTTTAAAACCGGTTCCGCCAACTCCACATGCACTTAGCCTTTTACAACTAATTTCGATAATGTCCTTATCTTCTTGTCAAAATTGGAAATATCCCCAAGTTCTTGTCAACCGACATCATATGAATTCCTCCACCATTACGCGCTCGGTCTTCGTTTCGACACCCGTTTCGTTCCTGGCTTCCCCTCCTCTTGGGGCAGCTGCCCATTTTATAGGGTCAAGTGCCCTTTTCCCAATCTCAGCATATTGTGAATTATGCCAAGCGAAGGCTTCCAAAGCGAGTTCTGCCAAAAGAGGATTCACGATGGAATGCCCCTCAAAAGATTAGGAGGAAAACCATGATACACCATCAACCTTCCGTTCAGAACCCGGCCGGATTGCAGGGTTCCGCTCCGTCCGAGCAAGCATTCGAGCAGCAATCGAATAATCAAATAAGACCTCGCGATGACGTGTTTCACGAGTCCCATTATACCTGGTACCATATTCCTCATCATCACGGACACCATCCCGGGATGTGTCATCCTTGGGAGGACGAACAGCAAGCCGTAATGGCTCATCCCTGGGAGCATGATCACTATCCCTCCATGATCCATCCCTTCATGCATCATCCATGGGATCCGCATATGGATGACCACCTTCATCCTTATCCGTCTTCAGGGTGGGATCACTACTCGGTCGATCACCATCATGATTGGTTCCATCCATGGGACCATCCCCACGCGCATGGCCATCATCCGTGGGATAACCATCATTGGTAAGAGAAGTCCGGTCTCCCTTTCTTGGTTTCATCGCTGACGACATGACCGTTCGCGGCAATGTCGTTAGCGATGATTTTTTTATTTTAACGGCTCAAACTGCCCGCCAACCGCAATCGTTGACGATAGGGACCGACCGGTATAAAAATCAGCCCCGTTTCATCCCGGGAAGCCGTCCGATAAAGCGCATCGCTGGAATTGGCGTCAAACCCGAGAAGCGGACGCCCTCCCATCCCGAGGGCGGATGCTGCCAGCAATAATCGGTGCACGAGCATCCCGGCCTCCATTTGCTGTATGCGGTATCCCCGCTTGCCGAGCTGCGATTGAAAGAAACTCCTCTTCCCTGCCACATGAAAGCCGAGCGGCACTTGAAACAAATTGATATTGGAAAGCGACATTCCCTCCTGCATCCGTTGCCGGTGATCTCCAAGACAAACCGGCTGCAGCGCATGCGCGGCGCCATCGTACCGATAAGCGCCATCCGGAACGTCTTCGACCCCGTAGAAGCAGCCATACAGGCATACACGGGGTTCCGGCCGCTCCTGCGGGCCATCCAGGTCGTTGCGATACGAGAAGGAAGCCGTCGCTTCCCGAAGCAGAGCTGCAAGCCGGGAGAGACCGATCGGCTTCCAGACAAATTCCGCCTCGGGCGAGAACCGGTTGCGGCAAACCGTCGCCAAATCATACGACAAGCGGTCTACAGGCGGCAGAGGCAGTGCGAGCGCTTGTTCCGGAATTGCTTGCTCATCCTTCCGGATCTGTCGAAACAATCGCGCCGAATCCAGTCGGGACGCATCGCTCATCCGAAGCAGCATCGGATAATCTGCGATCCTCCGCGACCTGACATAGTGATCATGACTGACTGGCGACAACTCCCGGCACAGCTCGGAGGCGGAAACCGTGTCCTCATCCTCGTTCCCGCTTGCCATCCACCGGATCGCCGGCTCCGTCGATAACGGGATAACCGCATACACGCTCTCCTCTTGTTCCGATAGTCCGAGCAGATGATTGATGGCTTGATCGAGAAATTGAAAATGTACGCCAGACGAAAATCCGAATCGTTTTGCGACTTCGAGCAGCTGTCCGATCAACACGCCGGCGTCCAGTCCCTGCAGCCGGTAGGCAAAATTATTATATTTGTAAAAATTTTTCCAGTAAACCGTAGATACGAACGCGGCACCGAAGCAGCCGTTCGCATCGCAGCGATTACCGAGCGACCTCTCCAAATAATCGTCGAAATTCCCTTCACGCAGCAACGCCAACCGATGATGCGCCGCATCGTAATGGTATACACCGGCAGGCAATTCGCCAAGCTTCAGATAGAGATACAGTTCGCTCGGATATAGCCCGCCTCCGGAAGGAACGAAGCGCCGGCACATCTGCAAGACGCCTCCCGATTCTTCCGATGTATCCCGCTCCATGACGGATTGGGTCAATTGCGCAAGCCCGAATACATAGTAGAGGAAATGTCCGATATCGCGAAGGCTAGGCACACCGGTCGTATCCCTGCCTTCGAGCGTTGCCGGCACTTCCCTGGATAGCGGAAATATCGGCAAGCCGCGATAAAGCTTGTAAGGAAGCGGCGCGTCATCCCAATCCGTCTCCCAATCCAAGGGCTTGACCTTATCCGGATCATATTGCAAACGGTGAAGAAAAACATCCAGATTCATCAGACTCATCGCTTTCCTCCTTAGCTTCAACCGCGCCGCCCCATAGCCGTATTTATGGGAACGGGTGCGGATATGGATTAAGCTGTTCGGGCGACAAGGGCTCCAGCGAATAAGACAGCTCCGCAGGGACCCTCAGCACTCTATCCAGTCCCGTCAAACGGATGAGATGCTGCCCGAACGTCATCGGCAGCATGCCGGGAATGAGCACTTTCACGCAATGCAGTCCGTTGCGACGCGTCTCCGGAGTCGTCTGGTCGACCACGATCACTTCAAGATTCAATTGGCGAAAAACATGCAGCATGGCCTTCAGATCATCGGTCAGATCGGCGTTCCAGCCCCTCGGTTCAAACGCTTCGGCGAACGTTTGCATCGGACGATCGTCATTCAGCAGAAAATCGAGCCGTTCCTCCGCCTGTTTCAACCCGTACAGCATGGAGTGGTCCTCCATCTGAACGACCTGGTACGGATCGAGAAGCATCCGTTCATACTGCTGACGGTTTTCCTCGAATTTCTCGCTGACCGTGAGCAGCATGCCCGCCACCTCGTGGATCGCGCTCTTTGCCGCGCGGATCGGATCCGGATGGGCGCCCGCCGCGCAAATGAGGTTCACGCCCCGCTCTTTCTTGTTTTTCGCGAGCACCCACACGCTCGGTATGCCGTGCTCCATTGTCGATTTATACAAATGCACGTCATAGCCCGCCACGGCCTCCAAACGATCCGTCATCCATCTCAATTCCCGGTCCTGGACCGAACGGTGGTCCAGGCGCGGCAGGGGCAGTCGCGCATACCAGGTCATGAGGAAGGAGTCGCGCTCCACCACTTCCAGCATCCCGTAGAAGATCGCTTCCTCCAGACTGCCGCCCAGCGCGCAGCCATTGGACGTTTCGTAGACGAATCCGTGACCGCAGCCCGAACTGTAATAAGCCAGCAGCTCCGGTACGAGAATCGGACGCTGCTGCAGAAACGAATAGCCCCATACCCAATCGATCGGCCGCTCGGGATCGAATGGCTTGAACGGGAAGTCGGAGCGTTCATACTGTTCCTTCGCATGGACGCCTACGCGGAGAGGATCGAGCGCCTGGTCCTGCACATTGCGGAAACTGTCATGAACGACGGAGCGTTTGCCGCGGGGCGACAGACCGCAATAACGCTCCAGTCCCTCCAGGATGGCCGTCATTTCGCTATCCGCATAGGAGTGGGTCCGACCTGCGCAAGCCTCATCTCCGCCAAACAAGGGCAAATTGATGCTCGCATCGGCGAAAGGGGACACAAGGTCAACCATTTTCCCGTTCAGAAAACCGGTCCTGGCATCCAGGTATTCTTTGGCCAAAACATCCTTCAGCTCATCCATCGAACGGCTGCGATACGTTTCGGCGCTGATTTTCAGACTTGGCTGCAGCGCAACGCGGGCCGTCTCCGCATCGTCTTCCGGCAATCGGCCGCAGATCGGACATAGCGGATCGGGCAGGAAGAAGTGCGACGAGCTTTTCATCGTACGCAAATCGATCAAGTACAATCGGCTTTCCGTCTCTGGCTGCCCGCTCTCCAGCATCTTCACGGCTTCTGCCGCAACAAGGCGCGCCACCTGCAATAATCCCGTGCGAGACGCCCAAGCGTCCCGGGCGATTCCCCCATGCGACGCCAGCTTCTGCTGTAGGTCCCACGATTCCCTGCGGTCACTTCCCGCCAGCAGGAGCCGGGTATCCGCGCATTGCGAGCATCCTTGCCCCTCCGGGCGAACCAGCGGACCGACAATCCCCTCTCCGAATGCAACAAAGCCGCGGAGCCAGGGCGTTCCCGACTGTCGGAACCGATTCTCCGCCGCAGGATGAACGGAAGGATCCCAAGCATCGTTCAACACCAGCGCCAAGTCTCCCGTTGCCGCCTCTCCGGATTCCATGCTCTTCTGCCGGACCAGCCGATAGCGGTCATCGGCAGACAATTGCTTGATTACCAAATCCGCGAGCTGTCCTTCCCCGATGACCGTCACGATCGCGCTCAATGCGTCTCCTCCTCTCGCAGCGACACGCCAAACACGCCTGCCAGCTCTTCTTTCATAAACGGTTCTGTCGACAAATCAACGACCGCGATCCGCTTACGGTTCCATTGCAGGATCTGCCGGACGGACTGCAGCATCATGCCGTATTCCGACTCATCGAAGCCGGGGATCGTCAGACTCTGCGGCAAGGCATCTTCCACCTTGACCGAAGAGCGCTCCAGGATTTGGCCTTGGATGTCCGCCGCATCGTTTTGGGTTTTCATCAGCGCCTGTCGGAGCGCTTCTCGCAGCGCCATCGTGCGGTTGACTCCGACTCCACCGTACCAGTACCCGTTCGTACCGACCCAGACGACCGGGAAACCCGCCGCTTCTTGCCCCAGTCCGATTACCGGGGCGTCCCGCATCGTAGTCAATGCGCGCAAGCAATAGCGGCAAATATCGTCCTCAACCTTGCTTAGCTTGATTCGATAAACGGAGGGCAGGCTGGATTCGGAACGGCTTTTCAGCTCCTCGAACAGACATTTCCGCAGTCCGCGGAAGACCGCTTCCGCTACTGTCTCTCCCGCTCCGATCCCTACATATTCATGTGGCTGCGACTCGAGCGGGCTTGCGGAATCCGGCTGCGCAGGTCTGGCCGCCTTCAGAACCCCGGCCAGTCGCGACACGTACGACTCGATGCCGGCCAAGCCCGCTTCCTTCCTTGCTTCATGGTGCGTCATTCCCGAACAGACGATCTGCGACAACAGCTCGGCGGGGCCTTCCGACAGCGGGTCGACTGCCTGGACGCGACACTGCGAGAGCGGAAGCTGCTTCGTGTCCCCTTCCTCCCAACGGTGAAGAATGCCGGTCTTCGCCGAAGTCAAGCGATAGAAATAGGAAAGGAGGCGGTCTGCTTCCTGCCGCTCCGTACGCTGATCGACCGGAAGGTCGAACGGATCCGTAGGCTCGGCCGGACGAAGACCCCTGACCAGCGGATGGGGAAGTAACGAATGCCACTCTCCTTCTAATGTTTCCGGATCCAGCAGGAACAGCTGTCCGTTCAATTCCGAAGCCGTTGTCCCCGACACGGTCTTAAGCCATTCGAATACGACCACATTCGCGAGCATGGCTTCCGGCGTTGTAGAGACGGCGGTCGGCTGATCCGCATCGCCAAGGGCGGTTCGGTGAATCCTGCGCCATGCGGATTCGAAGCAGACGTCCGAATCCGGGTGCACCAACGGCCCTGCTATGCCCGCCTGCCGCAAGTAGATGGCAGGTACCAGCAGCTTCTTCGCGTCCCTACAGGCCGCGTGCAGCGCTCTAAGCTCTCTGGGATCGTCATCCTGAGCGACGTAGAGAACGGAATCCGCCAGCCGCACGACTTCCGGCCAATCGAGGAAGCCGTCATTCGACGGGAAGATCTCCTCGACCTCGATCTCGCTGTCCGATAGACGCGCGGTCGCCGTCAGCTCGGAGATCCGCTGGCGATCCGTGGTCGCCCGGTTCGTGATCAGCATACGAAACCGGGACAACCCGGATTCCAACAAGGCCGCAACGAGCGAGACAAATATCGGACCGGAACCGACCGCAATCGGATTAGCCTGGCGATAGGTTTGAAAGCGGTGAGCGCCCGAACCGCCCAAGCTGTCCAGAAATTCGATCTGTGCGGCATATTTCCGTTCTACCGCTTCCGGGAGGCCGTGCGGGCGGTCTTGGCTGGTATCCCGGACAAAGCCATTATTGAGCAGTACTTCCGCGATTTCATAAACCCGTACCCTGTACGGTTCCGGCAGCCCGTCCGTCAGATCCGCCATGGAATAATCCCCGCTAAACATGGGCATCAATTTTTCGATCCACCGATCGACCATGTCGCCTTCCATTCGGAACGAACCCGTATTGTTGCGAAAGTAGACGCCTCCATTCGAATCGGGGAGAAAGAACGTATCCCCTTTCACTTTCAGACGCATAGAAGGATTCAAGTTTTTATTCCTCCTTAAAGTTTTGCCGGAGGCAAAACCGCATTGTACGCAGGTCTTCGGTTTTCCCTCATTTTTAAGTTATGTAGAGCGTTTTGTCCGTCATGCCTGAAACTAAAAAAGGAACAGCCCCTGCAGGCATCTGCAGGGGCATACCGTTTTGCGGAGCGCCAAGCGAGCTTTTCGTTACTCAGCGGCAGCGAGCGCAGCTTCCGCAACGTGCGCAGTTACTGCAGTGGGCGCAGTTACTGCAGCGGGCGCAGCTGACGCAGTTACTGCAGCGGGCACAGCTGACGCAGTTACTGCAGCGGAAACAGTTGCTGCATGAACAAAACCCGACGCAAAAAAAGCAAATGCCAACACATAAGCGGGAATCCCCCGGACCGCTCTGATTTTGCCCCGACGTAGACGCCATCCCCGTCGAATTGAACTGGCCGACATTCAAGTTTTGCAGATCCTTCTGGAAATCGTTCATTTTATACCCTCCGTATCATTCATTTCATTGTACCTGCATGGGACAATCGTTATACGAGGATGTTTAGATCTGGGTCCGACCGGCATGCTGCCCATCCCCCGCTGCCCATCCCCCTTCTCGACTAGATATTTTATGAAATTGGATCCGCTAGTGTTCCTATGACATCCGCCTACCAAAAAACGGTTACGGTAGGGATCCCTAATAACCGAACTCCACCATGAGGTTTCGGGATTTCGATCCTTCGGACTGGGCTTGGTTCATAGGTTCCCTCTTCGATCTCTTACCGAATCCAGCGTCTGCTGACTTCTGTGCGTTCAGACTGTTCTTACAAACAGGGTTACAAAGTTCACTCGCCTACCGCACAGATCTCCCCAGGTAAGAACGCTATCTTCCTCTCCAACTATCTGCTCCATTTACTCTCGTACGTCTTTGGCAGTATGGGCTTTGGTTTGTTTGGCAACCTATTCCAACGTACGCTAGCCTTCTATGAAGTTCGTGTCCCTCAGACCGGAGATTTGCCGCTGGCTTCCTTCAGATTTCATCTCGTGATGAACCCCTTGCCTAAAGCTATGGCTACTACTGCCTTCACCACTCGGGACTTCAACCCTAGAGATAGCGCCCATGCTGGGCGCACTAAAAAGAACCAAGCAGATGGCTTCTGCATGGTTCGAAATTTTCTTATATGCGGCTGGGCTGGAGAACCCGATTGAGAAATTGATTCATCAACATGGGCAAAGAGATCAGGATGAGAGGATCGTCCAACATTTTCCCTAATTCCTGAATCCGACCTTATTATAAACATGCATAGCATCATCAGGCTCAGGATCTAGTGTCCATAGTCACCCATGATTTATATAGAGCTTGAGCTTATCTACATCCATTTTCTTCAACCGGTGCACTTGCCAGCGGTCGTCTGAAGGTACAGGATTATCAATACCGTTCCATTTAAAAGCCCTGCAAGCAAAATAAGTCCTTTTTTGTGAAAACGGTCTACGATAACACCTACGATCGTGTTGGCAATGACCCGGGCGAAGATGGGTTACCTTAGTAAAGGTTAACTTTAGTTCTTGGAATTTTTCGTATTAATCAGGGTGAAGACTCTCCTCTAAGCAAGATGGTAACTTTGTGTCACAGTTACTCTATTGAGGACAACTTTATCCAATTATGAGGGTTAGCTTTGTGTCAATAACATTGATATTATTTAATTCCATTTGTTGCATGTAATCAAAAATAACATATAATATATTTAATGGAAAGGAGATAAAACATGGACGTTGCTGTAGCCCTAGTGACAATCGGTATTATACTTTTCACTTCATTGTTTGTTTTTTTGATCATTCTTTTAAAAAGGCTGCTTACTAAAAATAAAAAAGTTGAATAAGTATAGATTAAAACAAGGCAAGATGTTTATCCTGCCTTGTTTATTTGTTTAGTTCCAGTACAATGTCATTTTTCCATTATTGTCAACTTGAGTATACATTATCCCATTACTTTCGAAGAAATTAATCCATTGATTATCAAATATCCTCATATGAACTGACACATTTACCTTAAAATTTTCACTTAATTACTCCTAATAGAGAAAATCATTGTTCGTGAGCTAGGGTCTGTCTTCAAACTATAACTCAAGCATAAATAGTGGTAGATCAGGATATGAGAAGACGATACGAAATACACGACGATCAATGGAATATGATTAAAGATTTGCTGCCTTCTGAGCAAAAAAAGCAAGGCGGACGACCAACAAAAGACAATCGAACGATGCTGAATGCGATGCTCTGGATCGCTAGAACCGGCGCGCCTTGGCGCGATTTACCGGAATATTATGGTTCGTGGAAAACCGTATACACCCGGTTTCGCCGATGGCAGATGTCGGGTGTGTGGGAGCAGATTCTTGACCATATTTCCATTGAACCCGATTTCGAAAATGTGATGATCGATGCAACGATTGTCCGCGTCCATCAGCATGGAGCCAGGGCAAAAGGGGGCAGCAATTCCAGGGCATCGGGCGCTCTAGAGGCGGACTAACGACTAAAATCCACGCCATTGTAGATGCGCTAGGCAATCCCTTGGATTTTGAACTCACCGGCGGCCAAAGCCATGATTGCGTGACAGGTTATGAAATGCTAAAGTCAATGGAACTTACCGGAACTAACGTCTTGGCTGATCGAGCATACGACACCAATGCCATTCTGGATCTTCTTCACGAGCAACACGCTCATCCGGTAATCCCCAGTAAAAAATCTCGCCAGATTCAGCGATATTGTGACTGGTGGCTCTATAAAGAACGCCATGGAGTGGAATGCTTTTTCAATAGAATTAAACATTATCGTCGAATCGCCAGGCATCACTGTATCTCAAATATAAACAAAACAGGCACACAGAAATAACAATTGGTACCAGCCAATACTTTCTAACCGAAGAAGGTTGATATTGCTCGTTCGAGTGATGACGCGCCCGCTCAATCTTTTCCATCTTCCGCAGCAGGAGCCAGCAAATATACAGCGCGAGGATTGACGCTGCTCCTAGTACACCTAGCGAAATATAGTCAGGAGGACCAGACGGCGAACCATTTCCCCTTTTGTTCGTATCCGGTCAACAGCACCCCTCTGAACAACAGCTCTTCACATATCGGCGGAATTACGCCAATCGCTACGATGAGCAAAGCTAGGGACATGATGTCGGTTGCGATCGGATAAATCGATACCTGATACGTTCTCCCAAGAGCTGCTGATACGATTTCGGTCGCTTGATGAATAAACAACATGAAAATCTGACTGAGCGCATATATCAGTATACTTAGCAGCATCGTTCGCCAAGTCACCTTACGGAACTTGAA
>NZ_ALKF01000116.1:0-13482 GCF_000283315.1 Paenibacillus sp. OSY-SE
TTTACAAAGGGTACAGTTTAATTGTTCGTGGGCTTTTTTTGATGAACGGTTCCTGGGAGGTCATATCAAAACTGCTTTTTGCACACACTCACCCTGTTTGATTTCCCCTTTTGTTCACTCTCCCAATACCTCAGATCGCATATGATTTGAGGAAAAGCAGAGATTCAGCCGTAAGATGAAAACCTGTATGACTACAGTCTTGTTTTTCTGAGGCAGCGGAAGAGTGAGGAAAAGGATGTTTTGATGAACCATCCCTTAGAGGAACAAACAGATGTGAACTATCTGGACAGGATTTTCAGAATATTGCTATGGTTCTTTGGTGAATGAGAACTAAATCCGATCCTCTTGCATCTAAGAGACGAAAACCAATTTAGATACAGGAGGAACATTACATGAAATCGTACAAAAAGATGATTGCGGCGTTGGCCGTATCCAGCATGATGCTTGCGTCGATGGGACCGGTGTGGACGGTGGCGGTGGCGGCGCCAGCGAGCAAAGAAACGAAGGAGCAGAAGGAGAAGACGATTGCCGATCTGGATGCCAATTTGCTCAAGACAGCGCAGACAACGATGCGCCAGTTGGCAGGCAAGGATATTGAATTGGACAGCGCATCGGAATACGACGGAGTATGGTTCATTTATCCGAAAGAAGGGAAAGAGAAGGGACAGGTCGTCATTGATGAGAAGACGGGCAAGGTAACAAGCGCCGGGGTCGAGTTGTCATTCGAGGAATTGAATGCCGATATGAAGAAGCACGCATTGGATGCGCTGACGAATATAGAAGCATCGAAAAAGTTCACCTTCGATCGTGTATCACGTAGCATTTCGAACTTTGGGAAGAGCTCGTATGACGGTATCGTCTTGACTTTTATAAACGGCAAGGACGCGAGTGTCCAGTTCGATAATGAAAAGCTGACAGCCGCTGCAGTCAAGTACGATCCAAGTACCGTGGATGCGAAGGTCCGCCAGGCTGCCGAACGTGCGGTCAAAGATTTTTCTGGTCGAACGTTTCAAATAGCAGAAGCATGGCGGAGGCAAGGTAACGGCGATGACACATGGAGCTTGCAGAGCGCGTCGACGAGCAAAGGTTCGATATCGGTACTAAGCGGTTCTCAGACGGGTAAAGTGTGGAGCATTCATAATTCATATGTAATGACATCGCGGAATGCTGAGGTGGACAAGAAGCTCCTTAAGGACGTCAAGGAACAGGATGCATTAAAAGCGGCCGATCCCGCTGCGAAAGAGGTGTGCGGCATTGATTTGAAAGGATACACGGTTAAACGTGACAAAGATATCCCTAACCTATTCCTTTTTACGAAGAAGGGGCAACCGACAGTAGAAGTGGAAGTGAGCCTGAACAAAAAACTGAGCATGATGAGAATTGCGCCTGCCAAGGGCGGCATGAACTGACCGTCTATCGATTTCGAAAATATTTCTTAATCCTATAAAACTTTTTTAATCCTCCGTGCATCTAAGGGATGACTAAAAGGAGGAGACGACATGGATCAGAAGACGCTGATCGTTCGGGCGCAGCGGGGGGACACGGACAGCTTCGCGCTGGCGGTGCAGCACATCCAGGAACGATCGTACCGTATCGCATACAGCTATTTGCATGACGAAGCCGCCAGCATGGACGCAGTGTGCGATGCCGTAGAAAAGGCGCTTATCAACATAAAAAAATTGAAGGACCCCGATAAATTCAATACTTGGTTTACACGAATCGTCATCAATCAGTGCAAAACCCATATCCGCAAAATGAAATCGATGTCTATACGGAAGATGAAGACATTATGGGAATCGCGGAGCAGCCGCTGACGGACGAGATGCTGGATCTGAATGCGCTCATCCAATTGAAATATATCCAGGGCTACACGCTCGAAGAAATTGCGGAGATGACCGAGCTGCCTGTCGGGACGGTCAAGACGAAAATATATAGCACAATCAAGCTGTTCAAGCAGCAGATGTATGCGGAACCGAAGGAGGCGAGAGTATGATGGATTATCAAGATGACGAAATCGAGCGCTTGTTCGAAAAGTTGCCTGAAGTTCCTGTGCCGGAAGGCTTGTCTCAACGCATCGCGAAGCGGATTGATTCCACCGTGCGCCGCCGCCGGCATTTTGCTATTTTCCGGCTCGGTCATGTCCGTTCCATCCTTCGCCGTGTATGCGAAACAGATTCCGGGGCTGGAAGCAGCCATAAAGTGGCTGGAGGGTGCCGGAGAATACATCGGAATACGGAATGCCAAGGAGCACGGGTATATTTCGACTCCGTCCTACAAAACAAAGTGGGGAAACCGCGAAGTCAGCGTGGACAATCTGTTTTTGGAAGACGATCGTCTGCACGTGGACATTACCATTAAGGGAGAGGATATTGCCGAAGCACAGCGGAACGGCCGCATGACGAACGAGCTGGAAGACTATGTCGCGACTTTGCCTGAGTTGGAAACGCATCAAACCCGTGAAGAAACGAATAGCATGACTAGTTATCCTATAGATACCAATGATGTGATTCAAAAGCGAAACGAGCAGAAGGTGGATGGCGTCGTCAGATGGACTTACGATCTGTTTCTCAACCGTGAGTACGTAGAGGAAATGAATCAGGCTCATAATCGGAAGCCGCTGAAGATCCGCCTGACAAAGGTGAGGCGGAACGAAGAATTCAAGGTCATTGATTCGGAAACTGACTATATTCAAGTTCCATTCGGCGCGGAAAACGTCAAGCCTACCCGCGTTATAACTCTGAACCGTGACTGGGAACCATTCGATTCAGCCATGCAGCAGTTTGTCTTACAAAACATTCAGATATCCCCGACCCGGATGATATTCGAAATCGGCACGCGAATCGAAGGGGGGCGGAAAAATCAACCTGCATCCTCTTAATGATTGGGACAAAATCATACGCGAGAGTCTCATTCTGTCGGATGAGACGGGCAAGGTATATCCGATTCGTCAATCCGGAAGCTTCCGGGAGGTTATGAACGGCCTCAGCCGCAGCAGCTTGGAATTCGTTCCTTCCGTCTATTTCAACGAGAAGCCGACGAAGATGACGCTGGAGATAAAGAAGCTCTGGATGACCCAAATGAAGGTGGAAGATACATTCCAAATCCGTCTGGACGAAAAGTTCCCGAAAAAGGTCAACTATCGAGGGAAAGATATTACGATACAGAGCGCCGAATATGACAATAAAAAGGTTCTTCATCTTAAGGTGCAAGCGGATGAGACAGGACGTAATCCATGGGGTGCTGCTTTTCTGACGTACGAACCATACTACTTAAAGCTTCAGGAAACAGATATGTCTGAAACATGGAAGCAATACGGCTTAGATATCCACACACCGGAAACGAAGGCCATCCCTTTGACCGGAGAACAGCTGTACGAACACTACCAAGATGTTGGCGGTCTGACGTGGAGTCCGGAGCTCGGAATGATAGTCGATAATTACGACCGATGGAATGCGAACGACAAGAAGCCTGTTTATGATATTGCAGTTATTGCACCTAAACTGGAGGAATACGCGATCTCGATTCGGCGTTTCATGGATCCGGTCACGATCAATCAGAAGATAGAGTTTACAATCCCGCCTACTGGAGCGGGTGATGAACAGGAAGGGACGTTGCTGGAACCGAAACATGCGAAGACAGTGGCCGATTTGGACGTTTCAACCGTCGAACAAGCGCGGCGTGAGATGAGAGAAGTGGCTGGGCATGACATCGAATTGTACGGCGTAGAAGAATACAAGGGAGCGGCTTATCATAACGTCACCTTATACAGTAAGGACCACAAGAGCCGCGTAGCTCTCGATCTGAATAAGGGAACAGCCGATGTGCACGTATCCATGTCCTATGACGAGCTTCCTTCTGACTTGAAACACATTATAGAAACGGCAACCCGCATGAACAGCGTTCAACTGGGAGCGGAAGTGAAGATGCTCACCCGGACCAAGTCCGCGAATGAACGGATCATCCACACGTCGCTGGAAGGCGACATGACCATGACATTGGAAGATAATCGGATTGAGAGCATATTTGTCACTGTGCCAATGGATCAAGTGGATGCCAAGGCGTTGGCGGCAGCAGAGCAAGCTGTCCGGGATCTGAAGGGCAAGCATGTGCCGCTCGTCAAAGCTTCACATCACCTGTATTCTCGATCTGGGCAACCTATAAATATATATGTCTTCGAGGACCAAAAGAATGATTTGAGGATTGAAGTTGGATTCCAAACGGAGCGGCTTATTTCCGTGTATACTTCGGAAGATTTGGAAGCAGGTACGGATGCTACGGAAGACATCTTCCGCAAATTCACCGACGATCAGGTACTTGAGGCTGCCACTCCATACGTGCAGAAGCTGTTCGGCGTTGATTTGAATGGTTACAAAGTGGAGCGGGACAAGGGCACCAGTTACTTCACCTTTACGAAGGAAGGTAGCCCGGCGATACAAGCTTCCATGAACCGTCACTTCAAATTCTATGATTTGGAGATATTGACGGAGAACGGAGCCGTTGAATAAGCAAAGTAGTAAACGATTTGTATAGAGAGAGACCAAACTGCACATGGCAGTCAGGTCTCTCTTTTGCTTAGCCGATGAATTGTTCGACGAAGTAGTGCGGCTGCAGAGTTTCGCCTGTAGCTTTCATGAGCTTTTCATCCCATTTCCATGTCGAGCCGCTCGCGAAAAAACGTTCCTTCAAATAATCGCCGGCTTGCTGTGTAAACATGTTTTGCGAGATGTTGGTTTTGATATAATGCTGCAGTTGGGAGGCCGTTAATTCTCCCAAAATATAATTTTGATAGCTGACGGGCGCAAGCGCGAAATGCATTTTCGCTGCCCAATCCGGATAGTGCGTATGCTCAGGCGCATTTAAATGCTGAATATGTCCTGCCAGCTGCCACCAGCGTTCGTTGACGTGCTGTAGCGGTTGCTCATACAACTCGCGTTCAAACATCGTAAAGGTTAAGTACCAGCGCATGCTCACCAGCATCTGGCGGCGCATCGTCTCCTGCAACGAGGATAGATGCGGGCTAAGCGCAGCACTGCCGGGCTGCACGAAGCGCTCGATCCATTCCGGATGCATTGTCATTCTTCCGAACAGCATTGCAATGGCTTCCGTCGTCAACGTATGGGCAGGCCGGCGGAGAAGAAACGGGAGCGCCGAATCGATATATTTCTCATAAGCCGCATGCCCGAACTCATGCAGCATGACGCTCATCCAGAACTCATTCACATCGATGCTCATCATTACGCGCGGCTTGCCTTCTCGTCCCATATCCGTACAATAACCGTAAGGATATTTGTTCTCGCGCGGATATAAATCGCTGCTGCTCATGACGTCACTGATATCGAGTCCCATGCTCCGGAAAGTTTCTTCCGTTATACGCTCCATGCTCCGGCCTTGCAAATAAGTGTTCAAATTCCAGTCGCCTACCGAAGGAGCGCTCTGGAAGAAGGAATCCGTATAATGCCAAGGCTGGATGTGCTCCGTGCCGATACCGAACTGACGGGCGATGTCTTCGTCAATCTCCTTCTTGACGAGGCGATAGGGCTCTTCGCTTCGGGCGAGCAGATCATGAAAGATGGCGAACGTGTCGTCCAAATCCAACTCCTGCAGTTCATAGTTCATGTGATAATAATTATCGTAACCTAGCGTACGCGCCTCTTCATTGCGCTGTTGTATTAATTGCAGCACGCCAGTCTCGACCTGTTTTCCGATCTGCTTGCTGGCCAACCAGGCCCGCTTGCGTTCAGCTTGATCGCTGCTCGTCTCCAATATCGTCCGGATGTCGTTGTTCGATACTGTTTTGCCGTCCAAGGTCGGACGGTATGTGTTAAAGACTTGCACAAGCTCCTTCGTCATTCTCGTCGAACGCGCCGATAGCTCCGGATCCAGTTGATAGCTCGCCATCAAATTGTATAGAACAGTCAACTGGCGTTGCTGGAGCAGGGAAAGTTGATTATCGCTTCTATATTTCTTGATCTTCTCAAACCGGCGGGGATCGGAGAGGTAGCGTTTCCATTCATTTTGTGCCGCTTCAAGCCGATCGTTCCACTCTTTTTCTCCAGTAGAGGTTGCCATCCAGCCTGCATGACTTACCTGTACATATACCTGCTGCGCATTTTCATTTTCGTTCTGTAAAAAGGCTGCCACATCCATGATGTTGTCTCCTTGCGAAATGAATTTTCTTCGTCTAATAGTGAACATTCCTATATATACCATAACAAATATATACCATAACAAAAACATAGGAAATAGTCATGTAGAAGCTTCATGATAAATACCAATGGCTACTAGTCGGTTACGAAGGTAGCGTCTCAACGGAATCAACTATTCGGTTGATTTTGTATGTCGCAACAGAGAATTTCAGTCAAGAGACAGTAGTAGGGAATTTATAGATGAACTATACGATGGGGTAGTATCAGCAAAGTTGATACTACCCACAAACATATAACATTCGTGCTGTTACATAGTTAAAATGGCTGATTCGATTTTTCCTTCTACATCTGCAAGCAACTCAAGCGTTTCGGCAACTTCAGCCCACTTTTTTGACATGGCTAACGTTTGGCATGTGCCAAACAATCGAGTTTGTTGTTCCTTTAATTTTTTCAGTTCTTCATGACGGCCGCTAAAAAACAGTGAAAAATCTAGCGCCCGCCGCGCTCCGAGCGGAAAAGCAAAATGAATGAAATGTCCGATTTCTCCATCGACAAAACGTTCATTTCTGATTTGCTCAGCCTTGAAGCGAATTGCGTTCCTGCCCGTTAAATGATTTCCCTGCAGGGCAAATTTGTGTTGATCGTCGTAGCTCGATCTGAATAATTGGATTGCTTTATCGTAAATGTCATCTAATGATGGATTAGATATTCGTTTCGGCGACACCCAACAACGATAAGACCCCTGACTGCATGTGATTTTTTCAGCTTTCCATGCTAATTCCAACTGTTCAACCGGTAACCACACAAAAGGATAACCCGCTGGATCATGCAGTAATACCTCTTTTTCATTCATATTTAATGCAAGAACATAATGATCGCATCCACCGAGATATTGATGATTCGGCATATAAGTCAAATAGCCCATATCAAAAGGTCCCAACATGACGGGTGATTTGGAGAGATCCTTCCTTAATTCCTCCAATGGAATTTGCTCCTTTTCCCCGCACACCTTTTCAATAACATGAAAGCCTAATATGTCAAATGCGCAATTAATGCCTTGATCCGGGCTGCTGGCGCCATTATCGAAAAAGATCATGTTATTTTGTGAAAGGGAAGCCCCCAATGCAAAACCGGTAAGAACTTCAATCAATGTTGGGGAAATATTTTCTCCGATCGTTGACAGCAGCATTGAAGCTGAGTTTGCATAACAATAAGCACCATTTCCTTGATATATCGTCATATAATCAACCCTCTCGAACTATTTAATGAATATCCACTTTTACAAATCTTCAGTTATCGGCAACAACAGGTGACATCAGTGATGCTCCTTTCCTCTATTTCCATTCTCCCTTCGTCTGTATTATTTCAAAGCTGAGAAAGTATGCAGGTGTTCAGCCTTTACTATTATTGACGCCAAATGAAACTAATGTCTGACAAAAAGCGTTAAGAAAATTTTCGGATATTGGATCCGAGCATCGATAGGAAACAATGTAGTCCATTTGGCTGATTAATAATGAAATATTGCAATAGTTTTCAGAAAATTTTATAAATAGTCACTATTTAACTGCATTAAGCTATAAAAAACATGTCTGATTTTGTCGATAATTATTAAGCTACTATAGAGAGGAGAGTAAACCATGAAGTTTAGATTTAGAGACTTAAATACTTCTATTAAAATCTTTATACTGGTTGGGGTCGGCATTGCTTTATTAGTGCTGAGCACATTTACTTCGTACCAATCGATGAATGAAATTAACCACAAGAACGACACCATTTACGGACACAATCTGATGTCGATTATGTGGCTAAAGCAAATTATGGTCAATAATCGTTCCGTTGACGCCGCGCTTTTCGAGTTGATGGCGAGCAGCGATGACAGCAGAAACAGTCTACTCCAAACGACAATCGAAGGGTTTAAAAACGAAAATGATACTTTGCTGAAGAACTATAAGTCTGTTTTGCAGACGGAACAGGAACAGAAGCTGATTACGGAGTACGACAAATTGTTGAAACCGTACCGCGACAGTTATATTCAGTCGATTCAATTGGGGCTTGCGAACAAGAACGTAGAAGCGTATGACTACTATGTCGAAAATGTGCGAGGTATTCGCCTTAAAGTGCAAAATGTGTTGACCGAGCTAGTCAAATGGAACGAAGATCTGGCGGAACAGCAAGCGAAGGAAGCGACACAATTAACGCATGCTTCAACGACAACCAGCGTTATTATAGGTGTCGTATCGCTCCTTCTCTGCGTCATCGTAGGCTACTTTATCATCAACATCATCGTGAAGCCGCTTAGACAAATGCAAGGTCTGATGGAAAGGGCGGAGCAGGGCGATCTTACCGTCCGCGGCACCTATGAATCGAAAGATGAAATTGGGGTGCTAATGAAAGACTTCAACAAGATGATGGATGGGTTGTCATCGATTATGAAAACCGTGCATGAACGAGCAGAAGTGCTGCTTCACAATTCGCGCCTGGTAGCCGACAATGCGAATGAAACAACGCAAGCGACTGAACAAATTGCCGCGTCCATGGAGCAAGTAGCGTCTGGATCGAAACTGCAGCAAAGCGCATCCGAAGAGAACGCGATTGCCCTTGAAGAGTTTGCGCGAGGTATTCAATCGATCGTTGATAATACGTCAAGCGTTGCGGAATTGTCTAGTCATTCCGCTGTTCAAGCCGAGCAAGGCAACGCAACCTTGGTAGACGCTATGGCACAGATGAAATCGATTAGTCAATCGGTGAAGACGACCGAGACGGCCGTTGAACAATTGAATGAACGCTCCTTGCAAATTGAGAAAATAATCGATGTGATTACAAATATTGCCGGGCAGACGAATCTGCTCGCGTTGAATGCTTCGATTGAAGCGGCAAGAGCAGGGGAAAGCGGCAGAGGGTTTGCCGTAGTCGCCGGAGAGGTTCGCAAATTAGCCGAACAATCTGGTGATTCTGCCCAAAAAATCGCCGAATTAATCGGAGAAATACAGCAAAGCACGCAAGAAACGGTCAGTTCCATGGCATATGTCCGTCAAGATGTGGCATCCGGTATGGAGGTCGTGGAAAAAGCAGGCCAAATGTTTGAGCATATTATGGCGCTCGTGCAGCAAGTTACTGGACAAGTGCAGGAGTCATCTGCGGCTACGGAAGAAATGTCAGCGGGTACCGAAGAAGTCTCGGCTTCTGTGGATGAAATGGCAAAGATCGCTGCTGAGACATCACGTACGGTACAAACGGTGGTGGCCGCATCGGAAGAACAGTTTGCTTCAATCGAGACGATTACCGCGTCCATCGACCAATTAAAGGCATTAGCAGAGGAATTGCAAGTGATAGTCAATCGCTTTAAACTATAATCGAATATAAGAATTCATTTTCGGTCCGAGTAGAGAACCGGCCGGCTGTTAACAAAGACAGCCGGCCGGTTTTTACTTTTGCAATTATGTTGCCTCCGGTAGCATTTACGCATCTGTTTGGACGTTGTAACTATGACAGTATAAAACCAATGCCAAATTTGAAGTAGAATGCTTGCTACCTCGGCTCTATTGAAACGATCTTGGGAGCCCCCCATCTTCTGTAATTGTGGTGATTCGATTACTTAAATTTTCAACCACTATATTATTTTCATTTATTTCAATTATCTTAACTACCTCTGCTGTTTCTGTACTTTGACAACCTACAAAAGCTACCAACAACAAAACAATTAAAACAACTAATATCTTTTTAATTTGGAAAACCTCCTTATATATAGAAATATAGTTAGCAGCGAGGAAGACAGGGTTGAAGCGTTCGCCACCAATCTAATTAAATAATTAGTTATGTTTATTTAGGTCTCCAAGAGCAGCGGTGTGGCGGAATATGAAAGCTCGATTGACGTAAGACGTTGGCGAAGGTGTTTGGGAGGAACGATTACAAAAACAACTCTCATGCATATCTCCATTCGAATCAGCTACAAATTTTATTTAACCCGTCCGTGCCGATAACGAAAATATTAGAAAGCGATGATGGGATAACAGGGAACGTGACACGGCAATTGTCTCATTAATATTAGGATCAAGGACTTCGTTTATCATAAGTCGCTGGTTGCAATCTAGAAGAGCTCGATATAAAAAAGATCTTAATACGTGTAATTAGAAAAGGAAGTAAAGAACAATATGTTTATTTTTAGTGATTAGGTATTAAATGATTTATTAGAGTATATAAAAATAAGAGGAGTAGGTACAAACCAGGGAAATCAGATTCATTCTTATTTTTACCAGCTGCAGTTGGGTGGAAAGGAAAAAACCGAGATTTACACGCATTTGACGAACGATGATTTAAAGGAAGCTATTAATAAAATGGATAACTATAAGGAGTGTATAGCAATCTATAAGTTAGTTGACGAAATGGGAAGATCGTAGTTTTTTAGTAGTTTTTTTAATCGCTGGTCGTTATGCAACAACTCTAAGTTCAACGGGCAGGACCGATGTAATGTCCAGTAACAAGTAACTCCGAACAATAGGACATGAAAATCTCCAGCTTTATCAACGCATTCACGATTGGAAGTTCGTACTTGTGGGTTATGGGCGAAAACTTAAACTACGAACTTTTTCGTTTCGTAACATGAAATTACAAACTTTATCGAGAAGTCGAAAACTCGTTGGGTTCCATGAGATTCGAAACTTCGAGAAGATTTATTACACAATAATATGAACCAAGTAAGGTAGTTCGAAGTGGCTGTTACAAGAGTTCGGAGATGTGTATTACCGGACACAACTGTCGGTTGACAAGAACATAGAGACACTACATACCGTGTAAATCGCGGTTTTTTTGTTTTATGTCCCCAAGTTCTTGTCATTTCCATTTGACAAGAACTTGGGGACATTGCCGTTTTTGACAAGAACTTAGGGACATTACCGAATAATACAAATGGTAGGCTGGTTGAGGCAGAAGGCCTTTGTTGTGCGATAATGTGAACATACTGCTGTAACAGATCCAACGGGTGTAGAAGGGTATTGGACAGCATCTTTGATAACAGATCCCGAACATAGTTACTCAGGCGTAGTTGTGGACAGTGTCGGAGACTCGTGGCCGGGCAGCACCGGCACCAACTACGAGGTCGGCGTCTGTGTGACCATTCTTGATACTCGAATTTGAGTTTGTGTTATCTGTCATCGAGTAGAATGATAGTTTGCAAACCATGGTCCTAACAAATAGTACTGGTCTGCATTTTACCATATAGCCCGGCCGGTTTTTTAAGAAGTCGAAAGTCTTCAGCTTCGCAGCGGGCAGCATCTAAGAATTGTAAGTAAAGCCGGTTTGTTAAGCTATCCGGTTTAGAAGGGGATCCCAGTGTCCCTCCTTGCGCGTGGGATGAAACAAAGGGCTCGCATTCGTTGATGAACGGATTAATTTCATACTTCTGAAAGATGCGAGCGAGAGTGATTCCTCCAGAGCCAACCACTCTGACAATCCATTCCGGCTGGGAACACGCTAGTATGATTGGCACAGCCATCGGCGAGGACAGATTTTTTGCGTGGAAAACGGACATCCGTGGCACTTCTGCCATCACCTGTTACGAAAAGGCAGGATTTATAAAAGAGGGTTTACATAGAGATTCAAGAAATAATGGTAATTAATACTGGAGTTTATAATTAGTGCCAGGTACTAATACAAACTAAATACGGTCTCCTATCACTTGGACCTGACTACAATTTTTTACTAATATTGTACCAGATAGCTCCACCATGCTCGGAACTTGAAACACCTTCGTTGACGTACCCATGTCTTTCATAGAAGTGAATTAATTCCTCTTTGCATGTAAGTGTAATTGTTTCTCGTTTATACAACCTTGCTTCTTTTTCGAGATGTGTAAGCAACTCAGACGCTACACCTCTATTTTGAAATTGTGGAGCAACCGCTAATCCTAGAATTGTTTGATGTCCACCTAATGGTGGATTTTTTTTTATATTGGTAAACAAATCATCTGTAATGTATGTTTCTTCAATGACTGGTCCATTCACTAGTCCCGCGATCACGCCATTCTCTTCAGCTACGAAAAAACTATCCGGAATTAAATGGATACGTTTTTCAAATGCTTCTCTTGATGCTGCCTCTTCTTTTGAAAAGCAAAGATGTACAATGGATACAAGTTCAGACAAATCTTCGATTTTTACATTTCGTAATTTTAACAAATCGATTATCCTCCATTAGTAATAAGTTTCCAAATGTAAGAAAAACAACTAATATTCTCTAACTGCAATTCACAGTTTAGCACCGTAACTATTTTTCGTCAACAAAAGTATATGACGTAGAATAATAGTTCATCTTAACTTATTCAACGAGACTTGAGATAGAAATAATACTGAATAGTATGCTACGATTTGGAAAATAACTAATATTATTTCAGGTGAAACCGAATATGACAAGAGAAGATATTTTTATCAGCTTATAGAATCAATATACGATGTTTCTCGTAGTACGGACTATAAACAACCACTAAATAAATCATGCCAGCAATGTAATATGCCAATTCCTTTTTTGTTTGGAGAGAGGTTAGGTGAGCCATTTACATGTAAATGCAGCTATAAATTTATGGATACCGATCTAAAGTGGTTACATTGGGATAGTAAGATTGAACTACAACATGATATATCAAAAAATTGGATACTAACTAATAGCAATTTCAAGAATAACAATAATGAAGATGTCCAGTGGATGTTTATAAATGTTCTTGTCGGATGACAAGAACGTTGAGACATTAGATACCGCGTAAATCGCGGTTTTTTTTATGTCCCCAAGTTCTTGTCATTTGCTTTTGACAAGAACTTGGGGACATTGCCGCATTTGACAAGAAGATGAGGACATTACCGACAGTACGACTTGTGGCGTACCTGATGTTAAATCAATCTTCATCGGAAATATCAAAATATTCGGTAGCCTCGAATATGTCAAGGCAATTGATTAAAATATCAACATAAGTGTATTTTTCAATCACCTGTTAGCATCTTTGCTCTAACCTAGATCTGCGACTAATGATTCGTGTTTAGCACCGGCATGTTGGTCATGAATTTTTTGGATCGTTTACTCACTTTTTCTTCAATGTGCCCATCAGGGAAGCACGATATGTACCGGAAAAATTCGAAAATTATTTACACTCATTTAACGGATGAAGAGATGAGAAACACAGTTAATAATATGGATAGGTAAAAATAGTGTTAAAGGCTGTCCCTATGACAAATGCTGTGGCTTAAGCCACTTATAAAGTCATGAAAACAGAGTTCATCAACCAAATAGTGTCCTCCAGTAGAATTATTCCGACCCATATTGTCAACATTAATTACCTATCGGTTAAAAGCTA
>NZ_ALKF01000117.1:0-13559 GCF_000283315.1 Paenibacillus sp. OSY-SE
AGAAGACATCGCCATCCGATAACACCATATCTACGCTTCGGGCCGTTCGGCCCTTGGTTCGCAAGATGAGGTAATCAGTGGAGAAGGATTCAGTGAACAACCCTGCGAGGCTAAGTCCGTCGGACCCAGTCGTGATGCTCCCTTAAGCCTCTCGGGTTCGTAGATACAACAACGTTATCTGCAATTACCGATAGAACATTAGAAAGAAGGCGATCTCGTGGAAGTTTTATTAAAGGACATAGACGAAACTAACTGGCTAGAATGTATATTTTTAACGACTGATCCTGATAAAAATCATTACCTTGTAGAGAAATTTGTAGCTTCAAATGCAGTTTCGATTGCACAATCAAAGATAGAAAAAGGATGGATAACAAAAGCAATTTATAGTGAAGATTCAATGGTTGGATTTACAATGTATGGATATTCAGAGGAGGATAAGTGTTTTGAATTATGCCGTATTATGATTGACTATAAATTTCAACGTCAAGGTTTCGGTAGAAAGGCACTAAGTCTAATCATTAAAGAGATGAGTAAGAACAAGGAATGTTCAGAAATATATTTATCGTTTGATCCAGAAAACCATTCTGCAAAAAAACTATATGGAGAATTTGGATTTGAAAATACAGGTAAAATCGTAGACGACGAAGTTCTTTATTGCTTGAAATTATAAAGATAAATGTAGGTGAATTCGAGATGCCGGTAACTACAGATAACAAAACATTCATGCATCGGACCCTGACGGTTCCTCGGTCCGCAGAGGCATTTCGGGGAAGTGAATTCAGCGGACACCCCTGTACCGACTAAGAGCGGTCGCGCCCGGGCCATTGGCCCTTAAGTCGGTGAGGGTTCGTGAATGCAAGAACGTTAGACGAAACCTGTGCAAGATAAAATAATCAAAAACAAAAAAGATAATTTAATATAAATCACATTAATGGAGGTGTATCAAATGCTGATACTAGAACGAGCAATAAAAAATGATGCACAAAAACTTGCCGAAATACAAAAGGCCAGCTTTGATGAAGAATCAAAACATTTCAATAATAACGAAATCGGTGGTCCACTAGGATATGATTCCATAAGTTGGCAAGAAGAGATGATGCAAAATTGTAAATATTTCAAGGTACTCTTTAATGGAGAAATAATAGGGGGGGCTTTGATATTTATAGAAAGCAATCAAGTACATAATCTAGGAAGAATTTTTATTGATCCAAACTTTCAGAATCAAGGAATCGGTATGAAAGTAATGAAAGAAATCGAAATAAGCTTTCCGGATAGCACTAAATGGTGGCTTGATACTCCTAGCTGGAGTGTTAAGAATCATCATTTCTATACAAAGTGCGGGTTCACCAAAGTTAGAGAAGAAGATGACCTATACATTTTTGAGAAGACTTTATAGACTTATTCTTTATGGCGTTTTCAGGGATGGCACAGTCATCGTCTAACAACGTATTCACGCCGCGAGACCTGACGGTCCCTTGGTCTGCATGAGGTTTTTCGGAGAAGCGGATCAGCAGACAACCCTGCGAGGCTAAGTGGTGAAGCCACTTTTCAAATCTCGTAAATTACTCTTTGGGGGAATAGAAATGAAAGAAATAAACTATACCAATTATTTTTGGCAAGACGAAGAGATTAGATTGCGTGCAACCCAGCCCGAAGATTGGGAGGGATATTATTATAATCGATTTGATTCGACGGCTCGTCGTTTATTAGAATGTGCGGTTGAACTGCCACCGACGATTGCAGAAGCAAAGAAATTCGTTGAGACATTTTCAGATTTTTCATCAGGCACCGGACGAATTATGTTTACTATTGAAAATGTAAAAGGTGAAAACGTAGGAGGAATAAATTTAAATAGCATTGATGAAAAGAATGGTACATTCAGTATAGGTATACAAATTGATCAGGATCATCGAGGTAAAGGTTACGGTACAAGAGCTGTAAGAATGTTATTAAGATACGCCTTTTACGAGCGGCGTCTTAATAAATTCAATGATTATGTACTCGAAGGAAACGAAGCATCTGCAACCATGATGAGGAAGCTTGGCTGTATCCAAGAAGGAGTTCGACGTAAGGTAATATACACAAAGGGGCAGTATCTTGACCTAATCCTTTTTGGTTTAACCAAGGATGAATTTATAGAGAATGAGAAACGAACAATAACTGTATAAGTAGTAGGATCCAGCAGACATCTCTGTACTGGTTAAGTCCGTCGAACCCGGCACAAGCGCATTAAGCCAGTGAGAGTTCGTGAATTCAACAACGTTAGTCGTAGCGTAACCTAGACCACCGTACATACGAACTAATTCTTAAGGAAGGATGACAATTGAAAATGGGAGCTTCAAGCAAAAATTTAAGAACTTGCAACAAAGGACACCAATACTTTAAAAGTAGCGATTGCCCAACCTGCCCGATCTGCGAGCAAGAACGCAAACCCGACACAGGATTTCTTTCACTTCTCTCGGCACCAGCTAGACGAGCATTGGAACACAATGGAATAACCTCTCTGGAAAAGCTCTCAACATATAGTGAAAAAGAGATCTTGCAATTTCACGGTATGGGACCAGCATCTTTACCTAAACTTAGGGCTGCTTTGCAAGAAGAAGGATTATCATTCAAAAACTAACATATAAAACGAGAGGCAGTCCTTCCCCGGAGCTTATCGTTTGGCTGTTGATTAAAATAGCTATTTTTCCGTCATACGAAGGTTTTGTCGGGATGATCTTACGAGTTTCGTTATGGTAAATCTCAAATTTCTTCGTAAATTTATTATAGTAACTTGTAACCTCGTAAAATCGTTCTTCCTTCACGAAATATCCAGCTATGTTAGCGACTAGTTGGTCATAACCGCCTTTATTGTCGCGCAGATCAATAATTAAGCCTTTCACATGGTTATCTTGGAACTGCTGCAATTTTTCTTTGAGGATTTTTTCGGGGCTTGATAATATGGCCATCGGAAAGTAGTGTGTTTTTAAATAACCATAGCCGTTGTTTAATATGTCACCTTCGATCGCCTGCGAAGCTGACTCTTCTGGGTCGGTTGAATTTCTCCTTGAAGAAGGATATTGCGAAGGAAAATGAAGAGTGCGATAAGCCGTTTCTTTATCCCTATGCGCTCTATGATAATAACAAAAAAATAATAGATAAGATCTTCTATGCAGTGTATTGCATGAAAGATGAAGATGGTGAGTGAGTTTGAGGACTACATAAGCTTTTGGGATGGGGGATTAAATGAAAACTGCTTTTAGAAAATTCGATAAATCTTGTTATGATAAAGTTTGTGATTTTTTGATTGATATATCACAAGATGACCGCAGACATATAAATTGGAATTGGGCAAGATGGGAGTGGATGTTTTTTCACCCTGACTTTGATAGGGACATAATGAATAAAATTGGCCTGTGGTTTAGTAATGATGAGTTAGTAGGTATGGCAACCTATGACCACTATTTCGGTGAAGCATTTTTTGTAAATAAACAAGGCTTTGAAGAATTAGAAAAAGAATTATTAGAATATGCCATTGCTACTTTCAGTAATGAAAATGGCCTTGGGATTGCGGTGAATGATACAGATACTCACACTCTAGAATTATTACGCAGCAGGAATTTCGTGAAGAATGAACAGGCTGAAAACATATTAGAGCTCACGCTAGATAATGTTAGCCTTGATTACAAAATTTCTGAAGGCATAACAATAAAAAATCTTGATGTGAAAAAGGATTTATATAAGCATCATAATATGCTATGGAAGGCATTTGACCATGAAGGACAAGCGCCTGTTGACGAAACTACTATGAACAAACAACAAGTAATGTTGTCTGCGACGAATTTGAATCCATTCCTACATATTGTTGCAGAAAATGAAGACGGGGAATATGTTGCATACTGTGGTTTATGGTATTGTCAGAAAACGGATTATGCTTATGTTGAACCAGTATGCACAATTCCGGAGTATCGGCAAAAGGGGCTTGGTAAAGCGGTGGTTTTAGAAGCTTTAAAAAGATCTCACTCCTTAGGAGCTAAAAAAGCATACGTTATTTCCGATAGTCCTTTTTATAAGTCATTAGGCTTTCAACAGCATTCCCATTATACTTTCTATTGGCATGACATCTGATATCAATCCAACCACTAAGTGGCACAATGAAAGCATGGGAAGTTTCATCAGATATAGACATCCTTGAATGATTGAGTCTGCAATGAAAATTGCAGATTTTTTTGTAAGCAATTTCAATGTAGAGCTCGAACATGCAGCCACTGGGAAAGATGAGATTTTTGGAAAGATTGCTTCAAGAGCATCCAGAGCTGATCAAGAATATGTATGGAAAGAAGGCAATGTGCAAATGAAATTTCACACAATTATCCGGGTAAGGGATAAAAGAATCGTTAATTACAATCGTAGGATTCAATCCTGAGGATGAAAAGTATTTGAACAATAGAGAAGGATTTGCTTTTACCTTTTCTGGATGCGGATGTGGTAGCAAATACCGCAGCGGTGTTGAGTAACAAGCTGCTACAGATGGCGAACGGCGCAGTATACGACGAAGAACGAGGCGTCAAGGAGATTCATGACGCCAAGCTAGATGCATTGGAGGATGTTATCGAAGCCGCAAACGGCCATCCAGTTCTTATATTTTATGCTTACAAACATGACCTGGAACGGATTCAGAAGCGCTTCAAGCAAACACGGATCTTGCGAAAAGGCGCTGATGGCGGTAAAGACATCACCGACTGGAATATAGGTAAAATCTCGCTTCTGGCCATACACCCAGCTTCGGCGGGCCACGGTCTCAATCTACAGGATGGCGGCAACATCATCGTGTGGTACGGCCTCACATGGAGCCTTGAGCTCTACCAGCAAGCGAACGCCAGATTACACCGACAAGGCCAGCAGCGAAGCGTTATTATCCATCATCTGGTGACCGAAGGCACGATGGACGAGGATGTCATGAAGGCGATAGAGGGTAAAGCAGCGGGGCAGGAAGCTTTGATGGATGCGGTCAAAGCACGAATAGAGCGAGTACAGGAGGGAACAGAATGAATACTGCAGAAGTTGCGGAAATTGCGGCACGTGTTGCCCTGGAATATATCGAGAAAGAAAAGAAGAAGAAACAGAAGATTGATCGTGATTGGCTGCTTCGCAATACTAAGTTGCTTTTGAAACACTATCGATCATTCGTAGCGCACTGTGATGATATTAAGCAAGAATTGACCCTACTGCAAAATGCTGAAGCCTTAGAAGATCTGTACTCAGAAGATTTTACGGTCGAAGCAATTAAACGGAGCAAGCAACGGACGATAGTTATGGTTCGTTTCATGGAGCGGATGATGAAGGAATATAAGCGCATGTGCGAAGAATCTGGGCAGCCAGAAGAGATTAGACGCTATAAAGTCATTGAGATGATGTACATTTCAGATGAAAAATATAAGGCGGAGGATATCGCAAAATGTCACAAAATTGAGAAACGAACGGTCTACCGAGATGTGAACGATGCGATTAAAACCTTGTCAGTATTGGTGTTTGGAGTAGATGGCATTAGATTTGAATGACGACAAAAGCATGCCGAAAATCCGGCATTACAATGACAATCCAACAGTGTTAATATGATATTGTGAAATAATTATAGATGTGGCTGGCTTACGCTTCTCCCGGCGTAACCACACAGCTGGCGGTCAGGTCCCGTGCGGTACTCCAGCCACATCTTTTATACTGGTGTAGCTCAGTGGTAGAGCAGTTGGCGTGGCGGACGTCGGTTCGATTCCGGCTGTCTTATGACATAGCTCAGTGGGAGAGCGGCACGTTAGGACAACATGCCCGGGTTCGATTCCTGGCACCGGTATTATGAACGGATGTGGTGTAGTTTGGTAGCACGCTTGCCTTGGGAGCAAGAGGTCGCAGGTTCGAACCCTGCCATTCGTATTTATTTATAACCTTTTTTCTATTGTCGTTCCTTCGGGAGCGGTACTTTTATTTAGTAGTAATCTTACATTAACCTTACAGTTGTCCTAAATCCATTGTGAAATGTAAAATTATAGATTACGATGACCTTGTAGAAAAAAATATACAAATTGTGGAGGTTATTACAATGAAAAAAGGACTAATTGTATTAGGTGCAACGGCAATACTGCTGGCAGGTATCTTGGCTCCAACAACAGGCTTTGCAGCTGAACGCGTCGGTAGCAACAATCCGCAAATCAATAATGCATCTACAGCAAGTTCTTTTGTTTTACTCAGAGTGGGAGAAAGTTCGTATCTGAGTTGGGCGCCTAAGCTTTCTGTTATTTCTGGTCATGATATTGTATCAGTTGATTCTCTAGGTAAAGTTTATGCCAAGAAAACGGGAACCGCAACTGTTGGAGCGTATGAATATAACGGTAAACTTATCAAAACATATAGTATCCTTGTAATGTAATTAAAAGCTTGAAAATAAAGAGTCGCTGATTATTCAGCGGCTTTTTCCATTGCATGGAAATCCCTCCTTATGTCGAAGTATGACGAGAAGGAGGAGAAGATAGTGTTTGATTTCGCAGACTTAATGGACGTAATAGATAAAAGTGTTATCTTGGCTATAATTTCAGGAATAGGGGCGTCCTTAATAACTTTTTTATCATCTACATTTCTATCTTTATACTTGTCAATAAGGGAGACAAAAAAAACTAACCGGGCATTTATAAGTTTAGAGGAACAGGTTGTTAGATATGATGGCTACCCGTTATCGAAAGATTCAGCCATTAAAATAATAGAAACCAAAGACTTTTCAAAATTATTCAAAGAAATAACTCAGCAAGAAAAAATGGGCACGACTCCTAAAATTAAGGTTACATTTGCACAGATTAAAAACTTAGGTCCTGCAACAGCAATCCAATTACAAATTGGTTTCAGACTAATTCTAACGGATTCAACTGATGTGGATGGATGGAGGGAGGGTCGATGTTAATGTTCCTCTGTTAGAAAAAGGAGAGAAAATCCTAGTACCGCTACTTAAATATGAACATAAACAGAAACATTTTCATATTGCGGATGCTGAAATAAGCTATATTACACAAGTTAATGAGAAGATGAAAATGGTATATACAGCTAGTAGGGATAAAACCGACAGTGACAGATTGATTATAAAAGAAGAATTAAAATACAGACACTTTTTTTATGTACAGGAATATATTCAAATCTAAAGGCCATAGTTCAAGTTGGTTACTTTTTTATGATAATGATAAGTAGTACCTCTGCGCTTTTTTATTTCTCTGAAAGGAGATGATCGCATGGCAGGAGAACGGAAAAATAAGTACCACTCACACGTTGAACCCAAGCTCCTGCTTGTAGAGGCATGGGCGCGTGACGGGACAATAGACGAGGATATAGCCAAGAAATTGGGCGTTGCATATTCAACTTTTAGGGAGTATACGAAGAAGTATCCGGCATTATCGGCAGCCTTAAAAAGAGGCAAGGAAGTCGCTGACGTTGAGGTTGAAAATGCGTTGTTTAAGCGCGCTATCGGCTATCAGTACGACGAAGTGACCAGAGAAGCCGACAAGCGGATTGATGAAGAGACAGGCAAGCTCATCACGGTAATGGTCGAGACCAAGCGCGTGACCAAGGAAGTACAGCCGGATGTCACAGCACAAATATTCTGGCTTAAAAACCGCCGTCTGGATAAGTGGCGCGACAAGCAGGACATCAATCACAGCGGCAGTATGGACGTGAACAACCCAATGAAAGACCTGACCACCGATGAGCTCAGGAAGCTGATACGTGATGGTTGACTTGGAGACAATCAAACGACATGCCCGCATCGAACTCGCATCCCGCGAGTTTTTTTATTTCTGCCAGGCTACGGCGCCGGACTTCTACCGGGACGATCGGCAATACCTAAATGACCTATGTAACGAGTTTCAGGACTTCTACGAGTCAGATGATGATGTGCAGATCATTAACCTCCCGCCGCGACATGGCAAGTCCAGGACGGCGTCCATGTTCGCACAGTGGGTATTTGGCCAGAACCAGAATGAGAAGGTCATGACCGGCTCCTGGAAGAAGAGCACAAGAGCAATCGAACCGATGTGAGTTGGTTCCATCAGTCGAAAAACAAAGTGGCTCGTAGTATTTCCAACGCCACATGGGTGATGAATCATATTTACTATCCTGTCAACTGGCGGGACCGCTGGCCTGAGTATTACAAGGCCATGACGACCTACCAGCGTGAGGGTGAAAACAAGCATGATGACGCGCCGGATGCTACAACAGGCGTGGCCGAGACAATGTACCTGTTAGGAGCGTGAAATTGATGTCGAAATATCGTAAAAAGCCAGTAGTGATAGAGGCGATACAATTTAATAAAGGTGTAACTCCGGATATGATTCGCGAAGCGCTTGGATGCAATCCTGTGACGCCTGAAATGCCTCGATTCTATATCGACACATTGGAAGGAAGGATGGAGGTAACGTTAGGGGATTGGATTATCAAAGGAATAAACGGTGAGTTCTACCCATGCAAGCCGGATATCTTCGAGAAAACATATGAGCCTATTGACTAATTTTTGGGGAGGTATGGACATATGGGCATATGGACGGGGGTGAAAAACATGGTCATGAAGCTATTACGCATTAACCCGGCGCCGGAGAATCGAATCATTACGATTACGGAGCCGTTCAGTCATCAGACAAACGTGTTGCGGAACCGGCTCTGGTACAGGGGCGACCCATCCGAGCTGGACCAGTTTTATAAGCAAACGGCGCTGGAGCCGGTATCGAAGTCCCGCTTCTGGGCCGCGGTACCGTCCGCCGATTTATCAATACGGAAGATTCATTCCGGGTTGCCCGCCATGGTTGCGGAGCGCCTGTCCGATATCGTCATAGCGGATATGGATGGCGAATGGAACGTGTATGAGGAGTTGTACACCCAGCGGAATGTTGCCTTGATGCTTCAATCTACACCACGCCAGAGAACGATAGCCGCCATACTCACTCTACAGAGGCAGGGAGGTACGGTGGAATGAATACTAGATATTTTGTTGTTGAGTCATCTGGGGAATTAGGGGGCTTGTTTCAATCTAATGATGACCAGTAGGTTCAAATTGCAGAACTGAAACTGAATAATCCTGGGCTGGACGTCAAAGAAGTGGAAAAGGATGAATATATCAAACTATTTAGTAGGGCGTACGACGATGGAGCTTCAACAGATTCAGGAGCGGATTAATGACCTGTATTGTAACTTGGAAGATGCGGGGTATGCAATCTGTGATGCGACGATCAAACTTTAGGAAAAGAGAGAGCAGAAAAATCTGCTCTCTACCATAAACTATACAAATTTGTCCAAGCGTTAATGGTTACATTCAAGACTTAATAAGTCACTTGAATATAGTTGATATAAAGGTTTCCGTCAGAAGCATAATTATATACAGTAGCATTCCCGGGTTTTAGTGCAACCACTCTCCCGTACTGATCCAGACTCACGACACCTTCACCACTTACTAATACAACTTTTGAGCCTGACATACCAATCCAAGTGGACCAACCTACTTTCAGCTTTATGACTGGATTGACTATTGTATCCAGTACGGTGAAGTCAGTCGTAACAGGTACAGGTTTTTGGTTAAGGGATTCTGCAGAAACAGAACCTGCCAGTAGTCCGAATGCTGCAATGGAACAGAGCAAGGCCTTACTTAGATATTTCATAAAGACAACCTCCATCCAAAGTATTTGTTACGACTACACCATAACAGGGAAACATTGGGATATCAAGTGGTTAATTAGAAAAAAATAACAAAAATATATTTTGAGCAGATTTAACGACAAAAAGACCCCCGCGGAATCCGTGGCAGGGCCGTGGGGGTGTCTTGTGACTTCTTTCTCATTCCAAATATAACACACAAACATACAAAGGGGAATGAGGGGAATGCTGGTGGCTGAGAAGTGGGTGCAAGGGGAACTCTACCCGTCGGTAAATAATACTGATAAACAAATAACACGAGGTCTCCTGAGTGATTACACTAAAAAGAAGCAGTCGGTCGCAGCTCTCGCTAATAAACAAACACTTACCGTACAGCAAAAACAAATATATCAAAGAGATAAAGAATTAGTCGAGAACATTACACTAGCCTTCGAACTAATACAGGACGAGGAAGTCAAAAGGATTATCGAACACCGTTTTTTCAAATCTCGAAGACACAAGAACACATCAATCCATTTTCGTAACATTATGGGCGAAAGAACGATTGAACGAAGAATTGATAAAGGCATTGAGAGTATTGCGGATAGCCTTAAGTTGTGGGGAATCATCTAATAAACTGACGGTAAAGTGGTAGGGGTACGACGGAGTTCTGTCGGTGATATGGGGATAAAGTAGACACATAGAGCAGTAATTGCTCGGGTGATGTCTACTGTATCCTTATCATCGTTGTAGGCACTCGGTCATGCTGAATGGTTGTAGACAATACAACCTTAGCTGTATTGCGATTGTGTGATGCGGGGGATTAATGGTATTAGTGTGATGGTGTCGTTTAAGGCATGGGAACGGCGCTGTCACAGTGATACCGTTAAGGAATCACGATGAAGGAAAGAGCGGGATATGCACCCAATATCATAAAAAAGTAAGCGGCCTAATCACGGCCGCTTTTCTATGCCCAAGGCTTCACGAACGGACTGCTGCAGCAATTGGGAGAAGTTAAGGTTTGCTTCTTCTCCAGCATCGCGCAGCCATTTCGGCATGGTGCAGTTTTTGGTTACGGTTTTATCGTCGGCCGGCGGAATCACGAACACCTCAACATAAATAATCCGGTCGCTAGGTTCCTCCAACTGAATAGAGCCAATCTCGGCAGGCTGCGGCACAGGTTCATTGTTGTCGTGTATCTCTTCGATACGATGCATCAGCATGGCCTTGGCATCTTTAATTCCAGAAACGACGGACGGAGCCGTTACAGCGGTGCCCGGAAAATCTGGAAAGTACATGCTTACACCGGTCGGCGTCTCTTCAACAACAGCAGGATAAATGTAATTTGGCATCTGAGAACCTCCTTATATTCATGGAAGGGAGAGAGCAAGGGGACATCAAGGGTTAGAATTTAACCCCTGATGTTCGCTCAATACTTTTCAACGTTCCCTTTGCTAAAACGTCGCCGCTGGAATGGTAACTTACATCGGCGTAGCGTGTTGGGTCGTCTTGGTGTATGTACCGGCGGTGACTGGTGCCTTTGCCATGAGCGGGTGACTTGTAGAACCCTGCGGCTTTGAGCACTTGTAAGACTTCCCTGACGGTACGTTGCTTCCCCAATTGTTTCTCCCTCCCTTCATAACCTATTATAACACGCATAAATAACGCGTGTCAACGATGAATGCGCATAAAATATGCGCGTGGTTGATTGGAGAGGGAGCAGGATTGGTGTTTTTGTCGTACGGTTGCCACCTATATAAGACGCTAAAACAGCACGGAGAACAAACTCGGGCATGGTACGCTGGTAGCTCTCCATTTCTCCGGTGGAAACCGTGCTGCGTCTAACTCCTCCAATAGATCGAAAAATATATTTCCAAATTGTTCTTGATTAGATATATTTTTTGATCAACAATGTATTGCAGGACAAACATTACATTTTAGGGAGGGTTTGGAATGAAAAAAGTGTTATTAGTATTGGGTGCAACAGCAACTTTGTTGGGTGGTCTTTTGGTTCCGGCGACTGGATTTGCTGCGCCTCAACCAAAAGAAGGGAACGCTGTAATTCAAGCGTCGCAAAAATGGGTAAGTGATATTCTAGGAGACATCTACTATGAGAAGTCGGAGGTTCCAAAAACCTATTTTTACGTTTCAGGTGACTGGGCTGGGACACTGAAACGAACAATGACCGTAAGTATAGGTAATAAGTATCGGGGTATTTATGAAGGTTATATCTATAAAAAGGGTGCACAGTAACTGAATATACCTTGTTTTAATAATTTATTAGCACCCATAGTGGTGCTAATTTTATGTACTAACAGGATTAGGTGGTTCAACTTCAACCAAGGTCAACAATCATAACCTATGGTTTTTCCTCCTCTCTATAGCCGCTCCTTCGGGGGCGGTACATTGTCTACGAATGTGGTAGGATCTCGCGAAGTGAAACAGGGTAAGGATGGCGTTAGCGTCAAATTGCATGACAAAACCCGAGCGTTGGATGTGCTGTCGAGATATATCGACCTTCTACCGGACAAGCATAAGCGTATGGTTGAAGAAGAAAAACTCAAGATGCAGCGTGAAAAGCTTGAACTGGATAAAGCTAAGGCTTCTGGTGAAGGTGATTCGGATGACCAATTAATTGACGATTGGGTTAAGGTGGTGGTTGAGGATGATGACGACACAGGAAATGAATAATAATATCCGTCTTTCCGCCTTCAAAAAGAAGATACTTGTTTATCGACAGCAGCCGGTTATGTTCTGTCAAG
This sequence comes from Paenibacillus sp. OSY-SE, assembly GCF_000283315.1. Taxonomy (NCBI): domain Bacteria; kingdom Bacillati; phylum Bacillota; class Bacilli; order Caryophanales; family Paenibacillaceae; genus Paenibacillus; species Paenibacillus sp. OSY-SE. The sequence goes on from NZ_ALKF01000117.1 coordinate 12,402, forward strand.
AAATCTTAGGATTCAACCCGGATGAATGGCAAGCCAAAACATTAAATGATCTTGCGCACAATCCCCGTGTATCAATTCGTTCAGGGCAAGGGGTAGGGAAAACCGGATTAGAGGCGGCAACTGCATTATGGTTCCTTACGTGTTTTCCATTCCCTAAAGTAGTCTGTACAGCACCAACGAGGCAGCAATTGCATGATGTTCTGTGGGCTGAAATAAGTAAGTGGCAATCCAAAAGCTTGATCCTTAAAAAGATTCTTAAGTGGACCAAAACAAAAATTTATATGAAGAAGTATGAGGAACGCTGGTTCGCTATTGCGCGTACTGCTACAAAGCCCGAGAACATGCAGGGCTTCCACGAAGATTATATGCTGTTTATCGTTGATGAAGCCTCTGGGGTTGCAGACCCTATCATGGAAGCTATACTTGGAACGTTGTCCGGTCCATTCAATAAGTTACTGATGTGCGGAAACCCTACCTAGAACTAGTAGGGTCTTTTTTGATTCTCACAATAATGATCGTGAAGATTACAAAACACATAAAGTGTCATGCTTGGATAGCCCGAGAACAAGCAAAGAGAATATTGCAATGCTCAAGCGGAAATATGGAGAAGGTAGTGATGTTTACCGTATCCGTGTTTTAGGTGAATTTCCTCGCGGTGAATCTGATACATTTATTTCACTGGAAGCAGCTGAGTACGCGAAAGATGAGGTTAAAATTGAACCGAAAGGAACAAAACTATTTGTCGGTGTGGACGTTGCTCGATTCGGAGACGATGAAACGACGATATACGGCAGGATTGGCGGAAAGGTTGTTAAATAGCAGCACCACTTTAAACAAAACACAATGGTAACAACCGGCTGGGTGTTAAGGTTAGCTAATGATGTCAAAACGGAATATCCTGATGTTGATGAAGTTGAAATTAGAATAGATGATAGTGGCATAGGTGGTGCAGTCACTGATCGATTACGTGAAGTCAACGAAGAGAAGGGCTAGGGTACATCATTGTACCGGTTAATAACGGTTCGGCAGCAGAAGATGAACACTATGGCAATCTTGGTTCAGAACTGTGGGGCCATATAAAAGATATGTTAGAAGAAAATATGAGCAACTTAATGCTCGGGCTTCCTGGTATTCTCGAAGCCTTGCTTTCGGCCCCGC
>NZ_ALKF01000118.1:0-14234 GCF_000283315.1 Paenibacillus sp. OSY-SE
GAGCCGGACCACCCCTCGATGCGTGACGCAGACTCCTTTCGGAATTCCCGTCGACCCGGACGTATAGATGATGTAGGCCACATCGTCCGCGGTCCCTGCCGCATCCGTCAAGTTCGGCCAGCTTCCTTCCAGAGCCGTCTCTGCCGCTGCATCGAGCAAGACGGAATCGATGCTGTTCGGCATGCTTGTCTGCAAATGCGCCTGCGTGAGCAGGACGCTGATTGCCGTATCTTCCAGCATGGCGTTAGTCCGTTCCTCCGGATAGTCAGGATCGATCGGAACGTATGCCCCGCCTGCTTTGAGGATCCCCAGCAGTCCAATCACCATCTCTAGGGATCTCTCTACACAAATGCCAACCAAAGTGCCCCGTGCTACTCCTCGTTCCCGCAGGAGATGGGCAATGCGATTGGCAGCGGCATTCAGCTCCGCATAGGTCAGCTGTTTGTCCTCGAATAGCACCGCCACCGCGTCCGGAGTTTGTTCCTCCTGCTCTTCAAACAATTGGTGTATCGTCTTATCCCGCGGGTAGTCTGCTGCTGTATCGTTGAATTCATAAAGAAGCTGAGCCGTCTCCTGCTCTGATAGCAGGTTCACGTCTTGCAGCACTCTTTCCGGGGTATATAAAACGTCGGCAAATAAAGAGTTAACATGGTTCATTATTTGCGTAATGAATGGTTTATCGTATCGATTTTCGTTATAGGTCACATGTAATGAAATCACATCTTGTTCCCATTCAAATTGGAATAGGATATCGGAGACTACACTCTGACTGAATTCAATGGTATGTATTTCTTTCATAGAAACCATCGTATTTACGACAGGAACTCCATTTACAGCTTCTAAATGCAAATGCTCCGTCATCTTCCGAAAAGGGATGTTCTGATGATTGATTGCTGCGGTAAGCGTAGTTTTCAATTCGGTCAACAACGATTTAAAGGTACGGTTTGCACCTAGCTTATTTTTGAGAATCACCACATTGTTGATAGGCCGCCGTGTGTCCTTGGACTTTCTAACGATTGGCATGCCTACGATGACACTCTCTTCACCTGTATATTTGTAAAGCAAGCATTGGATGCCTGCTAGTAAGATCATGTATTCGGCCAGATGGGAACCTCTGCTCATATGACTAATTCGTTGCGATACGTCGGCAGATAAGCTGATGGAATTGGAATGATCGCGAGCTGTAACGCTGATTGAAGCTGTGGAGTAAGGCAGGATCGCAGGACTATCTTCAGCATCGAATTGCGCATTCCAAAAATCGGTTTCCTTTTCAAATGCCAAGTTCATCTTCTCCTCTCTCAATGGGGTACAACCAAGCTATTGCCGCTCCTATTCACCGGAGTGTGTGCTATTGCTATAAGTGCGTGTTCAAAAGACCACTTTTCAGCACCGAGAAGGTTGCAAGAACGATCTCTTCTACATAAGCGATAGCGCACACTCGCAACCGGTGAACAGAAGATTAGAACACAAAATCGATTTCTTCTGCTAAGGACGCCTCTTCATCTTCCTCTGCATTGCCGTGTAAGTGAATGTCACCTAAGCGGATAGCAGGCTGCTCACAGATCTGAGCCAAGATAGACAACAGATCCTCGGCAAAGTTGTCAACCATGTTTGTTGTAAACAATCGGGTGCAATATTCAAAGTGCCCGCTCATTACACCGTCTTCCAGCGCAATCTCCAGTGTCAGATCGAATTTGGCGACGTTGTGATGTTGCGTATACGGTTCTATGGTCAGCTCTCCGAAGCGAACGTTCCGGTCTTCTGTATTTTGCAAGACGAACATGGTGTCAAACAGCGGATTTCTGCTTGGGCTCCAAACGGCCTGTACGTGCTCCACAAGCTCTGCAAACGGATAATCCTGATTTTCATAAGCAGCCAAGGTCATTTCCTTAACCTCCTCCAGGTAGGAGAGGAATGACTTCTCCCCGCACGGATAGCTGCGCAATGCAAGCGAGTTGACGAACATCCCGATGAGCGGCTCCACATCCGCATGCGTTCTTCCCGCGATCGGAGTGCCCACGATGATATCTTCTTGATCCGAGTATTTATGCAGTAAAATCGTATAGGCCGCTAACAACACCATGTACAGCGTCGTGCCGGTATGCTCGGCGAGCCGCTGCAGCCCCCCGCTCATGTGCGAATCGATTACAAAATCAAGGGTGTCTCCTTCATGGCTCTGATGAGCCGGTCTTGCAAAATCGGTTGGCAATTCCAGCTGCGGGAGCTCGCCATCCAATGCGTCAAGCCAATACGCTTCCTGTTGTTTTATCCGTTCACTCTGCGCCTCTGATTGCTGCCATGCGGCATAGTCCTTGTATTGGATGCGCAGTGGCGGCAGCTCCTCCCCGCTGTACAAGCGGGCAAATTCCTCCACCAATATGCCCATGGAGACTCCATCAGAGATGATGTGATGCATGTCAAACAACATAATATGATGTTCCCGGTCTAATTCGATCAGACCGACACGCAGCAAGGAAGGCTGCTCCAAATCAAAGGTGCGGACGAATTGGTGCGCGATTGCTTCAGCCTCTTCTTCATTTGCCTGCATATACTCCACCGCAAATGCCGTATCCTGATGTACACGCTGCATCGGCTCGCCGCCCACCATCTCGAAGCTAGTGCGGAACACTTCATGACGTGCGATTAATCCGCGGAACGCTGCCTCGAATTGATTCCGGTCCAGTTGCCCTCTGATCGACATCGCTCCCGGCATATTGTAGCTTTGTTCTGCCCCTTCCACCTGCTGCACGATGTACAGCCGCTTCTGCGCAGAAGACAACGGATAATAATCGCTTGCTTCGACCTGCGGAATGGTCTGGAACTCTCGTTGTTCCGTTCTGCCGATAGCGAGCGCCATGTCTTCAAGAATCGAATAGCGGAACACGTCTCTCAACGGCAGATTGATGTTCAGCTCCTTATGCAGCTTGCTAACCAAGGTGGTGGCGCGCAAGGAATGTCCCCCGAGTTCGAAGAAGTCGTCCTTCACGCTGACGTGCGCCAGTCCGAGCACTTCTTGCCAGATTCGCACCAGCTTCACTTCGAGCAGCGAGCGCGGTGCAACATGTTCCTTGCCGCTGCGCATGCTTCCTCCCGGAGCCGGAAGCGCCTTGCGGTCGAGCTTCCCGTTCGCTGACAACGGCAGTCGCTCCAGCTGCACGAAGTACGACGGAATCATGTAGCCCGGCAATTCTACAGCCAACGCTGATCTCAGCTCGCTTACCGGCAATTCGCTATCTGCGGCGAAGTAGGCGCATAATGCCTTCTGCCCGCTCTCATCTTCCCTCGCGACAACGACCGCTTCCCGAATGAATTCCACTTGCAGCAGCTGGGCCTCGATCTCGCCGAGCTCGATACGATACCCCCGGATCTTCACCTGATGGTCGATCCGGCCCAAATATTCAATGCTGCCATCCGGCAGCCAGCGGGCTAAGTCGCCTGTCCGGTACATCCGCGCGCCCGGCATGAACGGAATCGTCACGAATTTCTCGGCCGTCAGCTCCGGACGCTTCAAGTAACCTCGCGCCAAGCCCACACCCGCGATGCATAATTCTCCGGCTACGCCAATCGGCTGCAGTTGATCTTGACGATTAACGATATAAATTTGCGTATTGTCAATCGGCTTCCCAATCGGCACGCTCGTATATGGCTGCCCGGCCTCACAATCATAGTACGTCACGTCTACGGTCGCTTCCGTCGGCCCGTACAGATTGATCAGGCGCGCTCCACTCGCCGGCGCAATGCAACGCTCGAATCTCTCGACTTGCGAGAGGGTCAGCGCCTCGCCGCTTGCGAACACCCGCGAGAGTGCCGCTAAGCTGCGCTCCCGTTCTGCAATCGGCTGCTCCTCGACATATTCGAGGAAGGCATGCAGCATGGACGGCACAAAATGCATCGTGCTGATATGCTGCTGCGCGATCGTATCCAGAATGACGGCCGGGTTCTTCTCCCCGCCGACCGGGAGCAGGCACACTTTAGAACCGACGAAGGCCCACCAGAACAACTCCCAGACGGAGACGTCAAATGTGATCGCCGTCTTCTGCATAATCGTATCGTTGGCGTTGATTGGATATTGCTTCTGCATCCACAGCAAGCGGTTGATGACAGAACCGTGCTCCACCAGAACCCCCTTCGGTTTGCCCGTCGTCCCCGACGTATAGATGACATAAGCAGCATCGCTTGCCTGGTTGACCCATTCCAGATTCGATCCATCTTCGGCGTAGGAGCTCTCATCGTCCAGATTGACGATGCGGCCTGCAAAGGACACGCTCTCTCCCGAACGGCCTTGCAGCAAGAGCACCTGCGCTCCCGAATCTTCCAGCATGTAGTGAATGCGCTCCTCTGGATAATCCGGAGCAATCGGCACATATGCCCCGCCAGCCTTCAAAATCGCCATGATGCCGACCATCATCTCCAACGAGCGCTCGACCATGATGCCGACACGCTGATCCGGTTGGACGCCTTGCGTTCGCAGCGTCCGGGCCAAGCGGTTCACACACTCGTTCAGTTCCCGGTACGTCAGCCGTTCCTGCTCGAACATGACCGCCACCGCATCTGGAGTTCGTTCGACTTGTTCTTCGAACATTTGAGGATCGTCTTCTCCCGCGGATAATCCGCCGCCGTATCGTTGAACACATCTACAATTTCCACTTTCTCCGCTGCTGTCGCCAGTTCCAGGTCTCCCACCGATATTTGCGGGTTGGCCGTAATTTGCTCAAGCACATGCACCAGATGCCCCGTCAACCGCTCGATGCTCGTTCTGTCGAACACGCTTCCGTTGAAGTCGAAACGAACGACGAGTTCTTCGCCCGGCACGACCATTAGGTTGAAATCATAGTTCGTTTGTTCTGCCACTTCGACGTCCGTGATGCTCAGCGTTCCGCTGTCCTTGCTTCCGGTTTGCTCCATCTGCTCATCCACCGGATAGTTCTCGAACACCATAATATGGGATATTAACTCCTGCTTTTGCGCACACTGTGCTTGTATCTCATACAACGGATAATAATCGTATCGGCCAGAGTCCAATGCCTGCTCCTGCAGCCGTCTCATCACCTGAGTAAAGCTCGTCTCCGCTGCGCAAGCGACGCGCACCGGAATCGTGTTGATGAACAGCCCGATCATCGTTTCAATGCCCGGAATTGCTGCCGGTCTGCCCGAAACGACCCCGCCGAACACCACATCGTCTGTGCCGTTGTATTTCTGCAGGATGATGCCCCAGGCCGCCTGCAGCAATGTATTCAGCGTCACTGAATGCTGCTTGGCCAGCTGGCTCATCCGTCCTGTCAAGGTCTTGCCCAGTTCGCACACGACATGCTCCAGCACGTAAGCTTCGTCTCTCCCTTGCGTCTTCCCTTGCGGCAGCAACGTCTGTTGGTCGTACCCTGCCAAGTATTCGCTCCAATACCCAGCTGCTGCTTCCTCGTCCTGCTGCTCCAACCACTCGATATACTGGCTGTATGATGACTGACTGTACGCTGGCAGTGCCTGTTCATCATGATGCTGCTTCATGTAGGAGCTATATGTGTCGAACAGCTCTTGCGTAAGCTGCGGCAAGCACCAGCCATCCATCAGAATGTGGTGGGAGCTCCAGAGCACGCGGCAGCTTGCTGCTCCCGTGCGCATCAGCGCTACCCGCACCAACGCATCCTGCTCCAAATCAAATCCCTTCAGCTTGTCTTCCCTTGCGGCGTGCTCGATATGTGCAGTCTGCTCGGCTGCTGGCAGATGGCGTAGATCTTCATAAACGAATGCAATCCGCTTGTCCCGGTACACAATTTGGAGTGGTTCGCCGTTCCAGCCGCTATAGAAGTTCGTCCGCAGTACCGCATGGCGCTTAGCCAATACGTTCAAACTCATCGCGAAGACATCCACATCGAGTACTCCCTGTATGGTGAATCGGGTTTGCTCGAAATAAGCGCCCGCCTGTTGATCGATAGCGTTGTGGAACCACATACCCTTTTGCATCGGCGTCAACGCATATATATTTTCGATCTCGCCAACGTGCCGCGTTTGCTCCACTATCAGCTCCAGTTCCTCCACACTCAACCCCTGCAACAGCACGTCGCTCGGCGTCAGTTCCGTGCGCTCTTTCGCTGCACAGTGCGCGATAATCTCCTGCAAGCTCTCACGCAGCCGCCCGGCCAGATCCTCCATCGTCTCCCTGCGGTATTCCTTCCGGCTGTAGCTCAGGTCAAAGGACAACGATCCGTCCGTAATGCCTCCGTTGATGTCCAACGCGTATTGGCGCACTTGCTTGCCACTTGCATCCGTGCCGCTCGAATACGGAGACATCTCCATCCCGTTGCTGTTCAGATCTTGATCAAACTGCCCCAAGTAGTTGAAGCTGATTTCGGGTGCTGTGCCCCACGCCGCGTCTTCCATCGTTCCGGACAGATATCGGCAGATGCCATACCCGATCCCCTTGTGCGGAATTTGGCGCAAGTCCTCCTTCACCTTTTTGATGCAATGGGACAAGCTCTTGTCCGGCTCCATCTCAAGCAGCACTGGATACTCGCTCGTAAACCAGCCCACAGTGCGCGAGATATCGACGTCCGCCATGATGGACTCGCGGCCGTGTCCTTCCAGATTCACCAGCATGCGATCGCGGCCGCTCCATTGCTGTATGGCCATTCCCAGCGCCGTCAACAGAATGTCGTTCATGTCGGTGTTGTATGCCCGGTGGACGTGCTTCAACAGCTGCTCCGTATCCTCCCGGCTCCATTGGACGCTGACAGATTCGCTATCCCGTTGCAAAGAAACATTCACTGTCCGATCTTTTGGCAGAGGCTTCGTGTTCGACTGCGCGATACGCTGCCAATACGATCGTTCCTGCTCTATGGCCGGACTCTGCGCGTATCCGCTCAGCTGCTTGGACCAGGTTAGATAGGAGTCCGTCTTCGCAGGCAGACGAATCGCTTCTCCCTTCAGCGCCTGCTCGTAACCTGCCGCGATATCCTCCAGCAAGATCCGCCATGAGACTCCGTCGGTAACAGCATGGTGAATGACGATTAACAAATGATGCCCGTGTGCGCAAGTGAATAACCCCGCTCTGAGCAGTGGCCCGGCTTGCAAATTAATACCGCTCTGTATCTCGTTCGCCTTGGCTTCGATCGCCCGGTAGCACGCCGGATCATCCGTGAAGTCCGCCACGTTGAGACTGTAGAGCTCGCCTTCTCCGATCCCTCTGTTCCAGGCCGCATACCCGTGCTCCGTCTTGCGGAATACCATCCGCAGCGCATCGTGATGCTCGGCGATCTTCTCCAGCGTCTTGCGAATCGCCGCTTCGTCGAAGCCTTCCTTCCGGTATAGCATGATCGATTGGTTATAGTGATGCGGGTCGGCGAACCGCTGCCCGAAGAACCAGTGTTGAATCGGCGTCAGCGCCGCCTCGCCGGTCACTGCGCCCTGGTCGGCTTTCCTGCCAATCGGCTGAATATGCGGACTTAGCTCCGCGATAGTCGGATATTTAAACAAGTCGCGTATCTCCAGCTTGTAACCGGCCTGATGCAGCCGGGAAGACACTTGAATCGATTTGATGGAATCGCCGCCCAGTTCGAAGAAGTGATCCATCAAGCCAACCTGCTCTGCGCCCAATACAACCTGCCACACGGCTGCCAGCGTCTTCTCCGCCTCGGTTCGCGGCGCAACATGCTCTGCTCCGGTATACGCGTTTCCTTCTGGAGCCGGCAGTCCCTTGCGATCAACTTTGCCGTTCGGTGTCAACGGCATGCGCTCCAATTGCACAAAATGCGCAGGAATCATATAGCCTGGCAATTGTTGGGCCATTGATGCTCTCAGTTCGCCTACCGTTAGAGCGCTGTCTGCAACGAAGTACGCGCACAGCACCTTCTGTCCGCTTCCATCCTCCCGCGCGACGACGGCCGCTTCGCGGACGCCTGCCGCTGCCAGCAGCTGGGACTCCACTTCGCCAATCTCGATACGATACCCTCGAATCTTCACTTGATGGTCGATCCGGCCCGCATATTCGATATTGCCGTCCGGCAGCCAGCGGGCCAAGTCGCCCGTCCGGTACATCCGCGCGCCCGGCATGAACGGATTGTCCACGAATTTCTCGACGGTCAAGTCCGGTCGATTCAGATAGCCGCGGCCGACGCCGGCTCCGCCGATATATAATTCACCCGTGTGACCGATAGGCTGCAGCGAGCGGTTATCATCCAGAATATACATCGTTACAGCCGGCAACGGCTTGCCAATCGGCAACGTCCGCAACGCATCCGGCGTTGTCCGTTCATAGTAGCAAGCATCGACGCAAGCTTCGGTCACGCCATAGCTATTCAGTATTCGCATGTGTGAACCGCAGCGCTCGGTCAGCTTATCGAATTCTGCCGTCGGGCAGTGGTCCGAACCCACGATCAACATCTTCAGGCTGCTAATGTCCAAGTTGTTGTCGTACACATAATCCATGAACGGGATGACGAGGGCCGGTGTCGATTCGAACATCTGTATCTGATGCTTGCGAATCAACTCAGAGATAGCCGCCGGGTTCGCCCGCGCCTGCTCCGGACACAGAATGAGCTCTCCTCCATACAGCAGCGTGCGGACCATATCCCCCGAGAACACGTCAAACGAGAAGCTGGCCCACTGCAGCCAGCGGATACCTTCCTCCTCCAGGCGATATTCGCGTTTCCAGGCGTCAGCTATGGCCACTAGTTGTCTGTGCTCGATCATGACGCCTTTCGGATTGCCCGTCGTTCCTGATGTGTAGATGACGTACGATAAATGCATCGGCTCATTGAGCGGCTCCAAGTTGGTGCCGTCTTCATGGTAGAACGCTTCTTCGTCCAGAATCACCCATGTCCCGGCAAACGCTACGCTTGCTTGCATATGACGCTGGGCCAGCAGCACCTGCGCGTGCGAATCGTCCAGCATGTAGCGAATGCGATCCTCCGGATATTTCGGGTCAATCGGCACATAGGCTCCGCCGGATTTCAAGATGGCCATAATGCCCACGATCATGTCCAGCGAGCGATCAGCCATGATGCCGACCAGTTGCTCAGGCTCCACACCCTCGGCCCTCAACGTGCGCGCCAGGCGATTCGCCCGTTCGTTCAGCTCCCGGTACGTCAGCTGCTTGTCCTCGTGTACGACCGCAATCCGATCCGGCGTGCGCTCCACCTGCTCCTCGAACAATTCAGGCACCGTTTTCTCCTGCGAGTGCCCTGCCTCCGCTCTGTTAAACACATGTTGAATCTGAGCCTTCTCTTCCTCCGTAAGCATGCCGAGCGAAACCAGCTTCGCCTCCGGCTGGTCGACAATGGAATCGATTAATTGTTGGAAGTGCTGCGCCATACGTTCTGCCGTGTCTGGTTTATACAAGGCAGTCGCATATTCCAGACTGCATTCCAGCCTGTCATTTTTTTCCGACACATCCAAACTCAAATCAAATTTGGATATCGTGTATTCGCTAGGATACGGCGTCAGCCGCAGTCCTTCGAGAGGGAAAGTCTCGGGCTCCGTATTATTCAAAGCGAACATAGTGTCGAACAGCGGATTACGGCTTAAATCTCTCGCGACCTGCAACTTGTCCACCAATTCTTCAAACGGATAGTTCTGGTGTTCATAGGCCCCCAAGGTCGTTTCCTTGACTTCCGCCAGATAGGAGCGGAATGTTTTCTCCCCTGCCGGATAATTGCGAATAGCAAGCGTGTTGACGAACATCCCGATGAGCGGCTGCAGATCCCCATGGGTTCTTCCCGCAATTGGCGTGCCCACGATGACATCCTCTTGGCCCGTATACTTATGAAGCAGGATGGTATAGGCTGCGAGCAGCACCATGTACAGCGTTGTCCCGGTTTCGGCCGCAATCCGGCGCAATCCTTCGCTCATTTGTGGATCGATGTCGAATGAAAGCGTGCTGCCAGCATACTGTTGCACGGCAGGACGCACATAATCCGTCGGCATTTCCAATACCGGAAGTTCTCCGCGGAACACGTCCCGCCAATATCCTTCCTGCCGCTTCATCCAATCCTGCTGCGCTTCGGACAGCTGCCATGCGGCATAATCCTTGTACTGGATACGCAGCGGCTCCAACGCTGCTCCGGCGTACAAACGGACGAACTCTTCCACCACGATCCCCATCGAAACGCCGTCGGAAATGATGTGGTGCATATCATACAAGAGCACATGACGCTCCTTCGCCAATTCGAGTAAACCTATTCGCAGCAACGGCGGCTTCTCTAAATCGAACGTGCGGACGAAATCTCGTACGACCGCCTCGACTTCTTCCTCGTCCGCCTGCCGATATTCCACTGCAAAATCCACTTTCTCATATACTCGCTGCACCGGTTCGCCATTAACCATTTCAAAGCCGGTGCGCAATGTTTCATGACGCGCTACGATTCCGTGGAACGCTTCTTCGAATTTCTCCTGATCGAGCATACCTTCAAGGAGCAGTACGCCCGGCATATTGTAGCCTTGCTCGGCCCCCTCAATCTGGTGGAGAATATACAGCCTCTTCTGCGCAGAGGATACCGGGTAATAGTCTCTTGTTTCAATCGCTGGTATGGACATATATGTGCGTTGTTCCATCTCTGCAATCGCGCAAGCCATCTCCTCTATCGTCGAGAAGCGGAAGACGTCCCGCAACGGAAGATTGACATTCATCTCTTGGTGCACCTTGTTCACCAACGTGGTCGCACGCAAGGAATGGCCGCCAAGCTCAAAGAAATTGTCTTTGACGCCGATGCTTTCCAGTCCAAGCACATCTTGCCAGATACGCGTCAAGTCGGACTCCAATAGGGTCCGCGGCGCTATATATTCCGTGCCGGTATTTACGCTGTCTTCCGGAGCCGGCAGCGCTTTGCGGTCGATTTTCCCATTAGGCGTCAGCGGCATCCGCTCCAATTGCACGAAATATGCGGGAATCATATAGGCTGGCAACGCATGCGACAGTTCTTGCCTCAATTCGCCCACCGTAAGCTCACGGGCGGCCACGAAGTACGCGCATAACTGCTTCTCCCCGTGTCCGTCTTCCCGTGCGATGACGATGGCCTCCCGAACAGGATCCACCTTCGTCAATTGCGCTTCCACTTCGCCGAGTTCGATCCGGTAGCCGCGAATCTTTACCTGATGATCGATCCGTCCCAAATATTCGATATTGCCATCTGGCAGCCAGCGGGCCAAATCGCCCGTTCTGTACATACGTCCGCCTGACTCGAAAGGACTATCCACGAACTTGTCAGCCGTCAGTTCTGGACGGTGCAGATAACCGCGCGCCAAGCCATCGCCCGCTACATACATCTCTCCAGCTACACCCACAGGCACGCATTGGCGATTCGCATCCAGCACATATACCTTCAAGGTCGGGATCGGGCGCCCGATATTGCTTTTCGCTTGCTCGATTTCCACTTGAGTAATTTCTTTATAAGTGACATGGACCGTCGTTTCCGTTATTCCATACATATTGATTAACTGGGTATGCGGATATTTCGTTTTCCAATCTTTCAGCAGCTGCGGATTTAATGCTTCTCCTCCGAAAATGACTTTTCTTACTTTCAGTTCTTGTCCGGGCTCTGCCAGCGCTTCCCGCAGCAGCTGATAAAAATAAGTCGGTGTCTGGTTCAATATGGTCACTTGCTGCTCGTGAAGCAGTTCCAGGAACTGTGCCGGATTTTTGGCGGTCAATTGCGGCACGACCACCAATCTGCCTCCGTATAACAGCGCCCCATACATCTCCCAGACCGAGAAATCAAAGCAGAAGGAGTGGAACAATGTCCACGTATCCGCCGAATTGAAGTCGAACAGATTTTTGCTGTTGAACAATAAGCGCACGACATTTTTATGTTCAATCAATGTCCCTTTCGGCTTGCCCGTTGTACCAGAGGTATAGATGACATAAGCCAAATCGGACGGCTTGCTGGCCGTTGCTGGATTAGAGCTGTCTTCAACATAGGATTGCTCGTCATCAAGCATCACGACTGTCCCATCAAAGCCAACTTTGTCCCGCAGATCATGCGGAAGCAGCAGCACCTGCGCTCCAGAATCGTCCAGCATGTAGCGAATCCGCTCTTCCGGATATTCCGGATCAATTGGCACATAAGCTCCGCCGGCTTTTAAAATCGCCAGAATACCGACTATCATTTCTGGTGAACGCTCGGCCATAATGCCCACCAAGCTATCCGTCTGCACGTCTTTTGCCCGGAGCGTATGCGCCAAGCGATTGGCACGTTCGTTCAGCTCCCGATAAGTTAACTGAGCATTCTCGAAAATTACGGCCACTGCAGCCGGGGTACGTTCCGCTTGTTCTTCGAACAGCAGGTGAATCGTCTTCTCCCGTGGATAGTCCGCTCCCGTATCATTGAACCGATCCACAAGCTGAACCTTCTCTTCTGCCGTCAACATCTCCAACCGATCTAACCGGTCCACCGGCTCGCCAGTGACGGCTTCAACCAACTGGCGGAAGTGCTGTGCCATCCGTGCGACCGTTTCCCGCTGGAACAAGGCGGTGGCGTATTCGATGCTGCATGCCAGCCCTTCCTCTTCTTCTTCGATGTGGAAGGTCAGGTCGAACTTCGCGACAGGATGTTCTGCCGGATGCGGCAACAGCTGCAGCCCATCGATATCGAACGTTCCCTGCTCCGTATTCTGCAGGACGAAGACCGTATCGAACAACGGATTGCGGCTTGCGTCCCGCGGCACCCGCACATTTTCCACCAGTTCTTCAAATGGATAATCCTGATGCTCATAGGCCCGCATCGTTGTGTCTTTGACTTCCTCCAAAAAGGACAAGAATGTCTTCTCCCCGGCAGGATAGCTGCGAATGGCCAGTGTGTTGACAAACATTCCGATGAGCGGCTGCAGATCTCCATGCGTTCTGCCTGCGATCGGCATCCCCACGATGATGTCTTCTTGCCCCGTGTATTTATGCAGCATGGTCGTATAAAGTGCCAACAGCACCATATATAATGTAGCTCCGGACTCAGCAGCTAGCTGCCGCAGGCGCTCCGCCTCGCGCCGCTGAATCGTGAACTCGAACGTACTGCCTTCATAGCTTCGGAACAGAGGCCGCGCATAGTCCGTCGGCAATTCCAAGACCGGCAGTTCCCCGCGCAGCGCATCCAGCCAATAGGCTTCCTGCTGTTTCGACCAATCCTGCTGCGCTTCAGACTGCAGCCAGGCGGCATAATCCTTATATTGAATACGTAAAGGCGAGATCTCTTCTCCACGGTACAACCGGACGAACTCTTCGATCAGAATCCCGATCGAGGCCCCGTCGGATATGATGTGGTGCATGTCGAACATCAGGAGATGGCGCTCCTTCGCAAGCTCGATCAGACCGATTCGCAAGAGCGGAGGCTTCTGCAAATCAAACGCGCGGATGAAAGCATGAACGGCTTCACCGGCTGCTTCTTCACTTGCCTGCGCATACTCCACCGCAAAATCCACTTCTTCGTATACCCGCTGCACAGGTACGCCATCCACCATCTCGAAGCCGGTGCGCAGCGTCTCATGACGCGAAATCAGCTTACGGAACGCTGTTTCGAGCCGCTCCCGATCAAGCGGTCCTGCGAGTGTCATCACGCCCGGCATGTTATAGGTCTGCTCGGCGCCCTCCAATTGATGCAAAATATATAGCCGCTTCTGGGCCGAAGACACTGGATAGCATTCTCTTTCGCCGACCTGAGGGATCGCTCTGTATTCCTCTTGCTCCATCCCGCCAATCACTTGCGCCTGCTCTTCAATAGTCGGGAAGCGGAACACCTCACGCAGCGGCATGCTCACATGCAGCTCCTGTTGAAGCTTGCTTACCAGCGTCGTTGCACGTAAAGAGTGTCCGCCAAGCTCGAAGAAACTGTCCTTCACGCTGACCTTCTCAAGTCCGAGCACTTCTTGCCAGATATGCGCCAGCTTGGATTCCAGCGGTGTCCGCGGCGCGACATGCTCTATTCCTGTCATGATGCGGCCTTCCGGCTCCGGCAGCGCTTTGCGATCGACCTTTCCGTTCGGCGTCAGCGGCATCCGCTCCACCTGCACAAAGTGTGTCGGGATCATGTATCCCGGCAGTTCTTGCGACAAAGCCGATCTCAGCTCGCTTGCCGTAAGCTCTTTATCCGCTGCATAATACGCGCACAACATATTCTGGCCGCTTTCGTCCTTCCGTGCGATCACGGCAGCACTCTGAACCGGCTCCACTTTCAGCAGATGCGCTTCCACCTCGCCAAGCTCAATCCGGTAACCGCGAATTTTCACTTGATCATCGATTCGTCCCACGTATTCGA
>NZ_ALKF01000119.1:0-15128 GCF_000283315.1 Paenibacillus sp. OSY-SE
CGGCGACTTTTATAATATATCACGTCGTTCAATAGTGTGCAACAGGTAAAAAATTACTGTTTTAAATTAATTTGATTTAGCTTTCAAATCCCTGCTCCTCTTCCCTCCATTACCCTAGCTGGGACGAACCGAATCATGAGACCACTCAAGGAACAAGCTCGGTTCGATCCCACTTCTTATATAGAAGGAAAATGCATTATACAGGAGAAATGAAATACCGCCTCCCGCCACTCACGTTCCATGCCCTGCCTTTCACCGAGGCCTCCAAACGCAATACTTCCTGACTGCCTTCCTCGCGGATAATCAGATCATAGGAAGAGCGGATTCGACAAGCTCCGCTCTGCACAGCGGTAAGTATCGCTTCCTTCAGACGGCCCTCCCCCCATATCATATCCACTTCATATCCTCCCCGTGTACGCATTCCGCGTACTTCTCCATTCGGCCAAGCTTTAGGAAGCGCAGGCAGGAAGGCTATCGCATCCCCGTGCGATTGCAGAAGCATTTCGGCTATTGCTGCCGTACCTCCGAAGTTGGCGTCGATTTGAAACGGCGGATGGTCACCGAACAAGTTCGGATGCACCGACTTACGAAGCAAGGCCGATATATCTTCGTAGGCAAGCTCAGCACATTCCAGGCGAGCCCAGAACAAAATAATCCAAGCCCTGCTCCAGCCCGTATGTCCCCCACCATGCGCCAACCGCCGCTCAAGCGTGCGGCGTGCAGCCTGGGCCAACTCAGGTGTGGCAAAAGGTGTGATGTCATCCGCAGGGAACAAAGCAAACAAATGTGAAATATGGCGGTGCCCCAGTTCCACCTCCTGCACATCTTCGGCCCATTCCAGCAATTGTCCATATTGACCGATTCGATGCGGCGGAAGCTTGGACAGAGCGGTTA
Organism: Paenibacillus sp. OSY-SE; assembly: GCF_000283315.1. Classification (NCBI taxonomy): domain Bacteria; kingdom Bacillati; phylum Bacillota; class Bacilli; order Caryophanales; family Paenibacillaceae; genus Paenibacillus; species Paenibacillus sp. OSY-SE. The sequence goes on from NZ_ALKF01000119.1 coordinate 895, forward strand.
GAAGCCGTCCTCGAAAGCCTGCCTCGCTTTCCCATTGTTCACTTGCATGCAGACAAGCTTCAAATAAAGCTCTGCTAATTTGAGTATCCATGCTCGGACCCATGCATAGCGTCCCGCTGTTGCCATTCGGCAAACGATAACGGTTCTCCGGTGACAGGGAAGGCGACGTTACCCATTCCCCTTGCTTGTTCTCCATCATATAGTCGAGCAGAAAGAGCGCCGCACCTTTCATAACGGGATAAGCGCGCTCACGCAGGAACACGGCATCCTGACCGTACAAGTAATGCTCCCATGCATGCAGCGCCAACCAAGCACCACCCATTGGCCAAATCGTCGCTGACACCACATCGCTCACCGGTGAAGTATCCGCCCATAGATTTGTCGCATGATGAGCCACGAACCCATCCGCCCCGTACAGTATGCGCGCAGTCCGTGTTCCATTGCTTCTCAGTCGATCCAGCAAATCAAATACCGGCTCGTGGCATTCCGCCAAGTTAGTCACTTCCGCAGGCCAATAATTCATTTGCAGATTAATATTTAGATGATAATCGCATTCCCATGGCGGCGTGATGTGGGGATTCCATATTCCCTGCAAATTGGATGGCAGCGTACCGGGACGAGAACTGCCCATCAATAAATAGCGTCCGTATTGAAAAAACAATGCAAATAGTCCTGGGTCCTCATGCCCTTGCCGGAAACGTTCCAGTCGTTCATTCGTGGGCATGTCCTTAGCATAGTCTGCTTCCGCCCCCGTTCCCTCCAGTCGAAGCAACACCCTGTCATACATAGCGCGGTGATCTTGGATATGCTCCGCTCGTACCTGTTCATACCCCTTAGCTGACGCCGCCCCCACCTGGTGAAGGCATGCTCCAAGCGGATCCTCTTCCCGAAAGCTCGTCGCCGCAGCAATATACATCGTTACCTCATCCGCCGATTCCACGGACAAAAAATCACCGACAGTCTGCACGCGCCCTCCATCGGCAAGCGCTTTCACAACGACACAAAAACGCACACCTTCATTCCCGCACTGGCCTTGCATTGCAATCGTGTCAGGTGAAACAACTACAGTACCCTCTTCAAAAGACCGTCGGTTTAAATACAGGGATAAAGACAGTCGTTGCAATTCTGAAGCCTTCATTCTCAGCACAATCACCTGATCCACCGCACTGCTGAACAGTTCACGCTCATAGACCGCTCCGTCCCTTTCATAGCGCACGCGAGTTATTCCTTCACCTAACGACAGCTCCCGCTCATATCCAATCACTTCCCCCACTCCGCCGTGGATGATCATTTTCATATCGCCCAGCGTCTGGTACGGGCCGAAATGCTTCGGTATAGAGGTAAGCGTCAGGCGGGCTACCCGCTCCGCCTTCTCCGGCTCACCGTCCAACAGCAGCTGCCGGATCTCTTGCAAGTGAGCTGCTGCTTGCGGATTTTCACGTGCTATTGGCCCGCCATACCAGACAGAGTCTTCGTTCAATTGCAATCGTTCGGTATCCCACCCGCCGAATTGCATGGCGCCCAGACGGCCATTGCCGACGGGCAATGCTTCGATCCATTCCTTTGCAGGCTGGCGGTACCACAATCTGTCTTCCCTTTCCGTTGCCGATTGGAACATATCTTCCTCCTTATGAACGCGGAATAACAGCGCTGCTGCCATTCCCTGTTCTTTAATCACCTAGTTAGAGTAGGCCATGAGGAAATTTCTAAGATGAATGTTATCGATACCTCAAACATAGCAACCGCCACTCGCAATGTCAATCCACTGCTTGGCGCAATCACTCGCACCCATATGACTCCACACGATTCCTACAATAGCCGACACAACAGCGAGAAAATAGTACCTTCCGTAGCACACGACAAAAAAAGACCAACTCTCCGCAGAGAATTGGTCTTCCCATTAATCATATTATGAATTGCTGCGATCACGCATATGCGGGAAGAGCAGCACGTCCCGAATAGATGGCGCATTGGTCAAAAGCATTACGAGTCGGTCGACGCCGATGCCTAGTCCGCCTGTAGGCGGCAAACCATACTCCAATGCACGAATAAAGTCGTCATCCATGTCATGCGCTTCATCGTTGCCATGTTCACGCTCTTCTAGCTGCGCTTCAAAGCGTTGACGCTGATCGATTGGGTCGTTGAGCTCTGTGAACGCATTTGCATGCTCACGTGCTACGATGAACAGCTCGAAGCGATCCGTAAAGCGCGGATCCTGAGCATTTTTCTTCGCAAGCGGTGAAATCTCAACCGGATGTCCCATAACAAACGTCGGTTGAATGAGCGTTTCTTCAACGAATTGCTCGAAGAACGCGTTCAAGATATGTCCGAATGTAAAGTGCGGCTCAACCGCAACCTTATGTTCCTTCGCCAGACGCTGCGCTTCTTCGTCCGTCATTTGTACGGAGAAGTCGACGCCTGTCGCTTCTTTTACCGCATCAACCATAGTGACGCGGCGCCATGCTGGTGTCAGATCCACCTCATGGCCTTGATATTGAATTTTCGTTGTGCCAAGAACCTCCTGTGCAATATGCGCAATCATGTTCTCAGTCAAATTCATAATATCTTCGTAATCGGCATACGCTTCATACAATTCGATCATCGTAAATTCCGGGTTGTGGCGAGTCGATATCCCTTCATTGCGGTATACGCGGCCGATTTCGTACACTTTCTCCAGACCGCCTACGATAAGCCGCTTCAAATGCAGCTCGATAGCAATACGCATGTACAGCTGCATATCTAGCGCATTGTGGTGTGTAATGAAAGGACGAGCTGCCGCCCCGCCTGCAATCGTGTGCAATGTCGGCGTTTCGACTTCCAAGTAGCCAAGCGAATCCAAATAACGTCGCATCGCTTGAATAATTCGCGAACGCGCAATAAACGTCTGTTGTACTTCCGGATTCATAATCAAATCGACGTAACGCTGGCGGTAGCGCAGCTCAACGTCCTTCAGACCGTGATATTTCTCTGGAAGTGGATACAGCGACTTCGACAGTACTTCAAGCTCAAGCACTTTAACCGTTGTCTCACCCGTCTTCGTCTTGAAGATGACACCGCGCACTCCGATAATGTCACCAAGATCGAGCATGCTGAATGCTTCGAACTTCGGTTCAGGAACCGTATCTTGACGCACATAAATCTGAATGCGGCCGGTCAAATCCTGAATATGGGCAAAGCTCGCTTTCCCCATGCCGCGCTTCGCCATAATGCGGCCCGCCAGGCTCACTTCCACGCCCGCTTCATCCAGCTCTTCCTTCGTCATGTCGTTATACTTGTCCAGTACTGCTTTGGCAGTATGTGTCCGGTTATACTTCTTACCGAACGGGTCAATGCCCAATTTGCGCAGCTCGTCCAATTTGTTACGGCGAATTTGCAATAATTCGCTTATTTCGGTTTCCTGATTGACGACGTCCGTCATAACGTTCCACTCCTTCTTATGCATGCGTTCAATGCTATATGCTGAACGATCTCCAATGGATTATAGCGAGCATAAATGTTCACCCAATATGATTTTCATTTCTATTTTCAATTTTTTTCATGAAAATTTCTCAATCGCAAAGCAAGGCAGCAACGGCCTGCCTTCTTCCTTATCGAGAAAAAAGCTTCCACTTGGAAGCTTTCATCCACTTATGCCTGTCCTTCACCATTCATTCACTGCACATTCGGCGCATTTGTCGTTGCAATTAGCGCTTGATGTCAATGATCTTGTATTGAATCACGCCCGCAGGTACGCTAACGTCTACGACCGTGCCTTTTTGCTTGCCTAAAATAGCTTTGCCCACTGGGCTTTCATTCGAAATCCGATTTTGCAGCGGATCGGATTCCGCCGTGCCGACAATTGTGTATTCCATTGAATCGCCGAACTCCAAATCTTCAACGATAACTGTAGAACCGATGCTTACCGTATCTGTATCAATCTCATCGTTGTTAATGATACGCGCGTTGCGAAGCATTTTTTCTAATGTAATGACACGACCTTCTATGAATGCTTGTTCGTTCTTCGCATCTTCGTATTCGGAGTTCTCGCTGATGTCGCCGTAGCCGATCGCTACTTTAATTCGCTCTGCCACTTCACGACGTTTTACGGATTTGAGGTTTTCAAGCTCTTCCTCCAGCTTCTTCAGACCGTCCTGGGTCAGAATGACTTCTTTATCGCTCATCTTACCGATTCTCCTGTCATGATCAATATTTTCGCACTCCGGCCTCCGGGCCGCCTGACAGCGATCACTTCCGATGCAGCCGATGCGAATACCTTATTTCATCATATGGCGTCTTTTCCACATGATGACTTCTTTACTTGCTTGTTCATCGCTTGAAATTGTTGCGCTAAACATGCCAAGGCCCGAGGCGAATTTTCTATTGTTGAATTATATGGGATGGATTAGTAAAAGTCAATGAGACGGCACACTCGTTTGAAAACGCTTCGATAAGTTCTGCTTCAACGATTGTTCCAATCAATTGTTCCAATCAGTGCCGCCTTATTATTGATGAATTGGCTTTTACCAAAATCGAGCAGGACACGATATGTGTCCTGCCGGTTCTCGCAACAAGTCTGTGGAATACCTGTCCTTCTATATCGCGTCCCCTTGCTCCTCCACCTGTGCCACATAATCGTCCAGGAGGCGGACCATTTCGTCACGGCGCGTTTCTTCCATAATAGCATCCTTGACGCGCGCGGCGCTAGGCAGACCTTTCAAATACCAAGCCAAATGCTTACGCATCTCCTTGACCGCCACCTTCTCGCCCTTCAAGGCAATTAGGCGGTCCATATGCACGATCGCAATGCGAACCTTCTCCGCTGGAGACGGGTCTGGCGGCAGTGTTCCATTCGTCAAATATTCCACCGTGCGATACAGCATCCATGGGTTGCCAAGCGCACCACGGCCAACCATGACGCCGTCGCAGCCTGTCTCCTCAAGCATTCGCTTGGCGTCTTCCGGTGAGAACACGTCCCCGTTCCCAATGACGGGAATCGATACCGATTCCTTGACTTGACGAATGAAGCTCCAATCCGCCTGACCGGTGTACAGTTGCTCGCGCGTCCGTCCATGAACGCTGACCGCTTGCCCTCCTGCCCGTTCAACCGCCTTCGCATTTTCAACGACGTAAATATGTTCATCGTCCCAACCAATGCGCATCTTCACGGTAACAGGCTTCTCGACAGCCTCGACAACCGCCGACACCATTTCATAAATTTTGTTCGGATCCAGGAGCCAGCGCGCCCCGGCGTCGCATTTGGTCACCTTAGGCACCGGACATCCCATATTAATGTCGATGATGTCGGCATTGGAATCTTTATCGACAATCTTGGCGGCCTCCACCAGCGACTGACGATCGCCACCGAAGATTTGCAGGCTAAGCGGCTTCTCCCGATCATCAACATATAGCATTTCCCGTGTGCGCTCGTTGCCGTGAACGAGTGCTTTATCACTTACCATTTCGGCGCAGACAAGGCCGCAGCCGAACTCCTTCGCAATCAACCGGAAAGCCGGATTGCATACACCGGCCATCGGAGCGAGTACGACCTGATTTTTCATTTCGATGTTTGCAATTTTCAGCATCTCGGTCACACTCCTTTCTCTTACTAATCTATTTCAACTCGTGCATTGAATGCTGTTGCATGCGCGTAACGCTGCCAAAGTTCCATTTTACCGGATGGAGGGTAGTGTGGCTAGTTCATCCCTTGAAATATTTAATTCTCGGGAAATATTGATTATGGTCCGCTCGTCGATTTCGCGGTGTCCCCGTTCCATCTCCCCGAGCACGGAGACGGAGATGCGCACGCGATCGGCCAACTGCTGCTGCGTCAATCCCCTGAGCTTGCGGAAGGCGCGGATTCGCTTGGCCAGCTGCTTCGTTTCCATTTCCGAATCCCTTCCTTTCCATCCAGTGTTCCCAAGGCCTGGTGAACGAATGCGTGCAATTGCGTATCCGATTCAGGCACGATATCGGCAAGCGGCACCATGACGAACAGACGCTCACCCATCCGAGGGTGCGGCAACGTCAGATCGGGCGTATTCACGCTGCAGCCTTCCATCCAGAGCAAGTCCAAGTCAATGACGCGCGGACCATTGCGAATGTTGCGCACCCGACCAAGCTGCTTCTCAATATCCAGCATCACTTGCAGCAACGCCTCCGCATCAAGCGCAGTAGCCAAGCAAGCGGTCATATTCAAAAATACTGGTTGATCTTCATACCCGACTGGATCCGTCTCGTAAATATCCGAGCAGGCAACAACCTTGATATCATGATGACGATCCAGTTCGGTCAGCGCCGCGTGCAGTGAGTATTCGCGATCACCGATATTCGCTCCCAGCGCAATATATGCGATAACGAGGCCCGTCTCATCGCCCGATACATAATTGGACGCGCCTTGCTCTATTTCTCGCTCCATCGTTACGCCTCGCTCTCATCAGCGCACTGTTCATCCTGGTCCCGCACGCGCGTCATTTCTACGGTCAAGCCTTGAAAATGAATGTCGAACGGAGGATGCGGCTTCGTCACGCGTACCGTCGCTTCGTTGATTCTAGGGTAAGCATCAAGGAGCGCCGCTGCAATCCGTTCCGTCAGCGCCTCCACCAGTTGGAACGATTGTTCCTCGACTATCGATTTCACCATATAGAAAATATCTGCATAATTGACCGAATCGTTCAAGTTATCAGATACGCCTGCTTGCCGCAAGTCGATCTGCAAATCCAAATCGACATACCAAAGCTGCCCTAAGGCGCGCTCCTCCTGAAATACTCCGTGCCGACCGAAAAATTCCATGCGATGAAGCTGCATGCGGTCATATCCTTCCACTTTTGTCTTGATCATGTTTATAAGCCCCTCTTCTCTTAGGATGAACCGAACAGATAAACCGGCGGGTGCGGCTGGCTTTAGCGCGGATACAGCATCGCATCGCACATGCGGGCCGTACGCACGTTGGCTTCAATATCATGAACACGCACAATTTGACAGCCCTGCGCAATACCAAGCGCCGTAGTGGCTGCTGTACCCTCAACCAATTCATCAACAGGAAGCTGAAGCGTATCACGGATGAACCGTTTGCGGGAAGCAGCAAGCAGCACGGGATAGCCGAGTTCCCCAAGTTCATCCAGATGATGCATGAGCGTCAGGTTGTCTTCAAGGTTCTTCGCAAATCCGATGCCGGGATCAAGCCAGATGTTCTCTTCCTTAACGCCTGCCGCCGTCGCAATAGCGACACTCTCGAGCAGATCGCGCTTCACATCCTGCACGAAGTCATCGTACTGCCTTGCCGGACGGTTGTGCATCAATATGATCGGACACTGATATTGTGCAGCTGCACGCGCCATTTGCTCATCTTTTTTGCAGCCCCAAATGTCGTTCAATATATGAGCGCCCGCTTCCAATGCTCTGCGCCCCACTTCGGCCTTATACGTGTCCACCGAGATCGGAATTTGGGGCATCTCCGCATGAAGGGCCTCAATGACCGGAATTACCCGGCTTAATTCTTCTTCCGCTCCTACAGGTTCAAAGCCAGGCCGTGTCGACTCTCCGCCAATATCGATGATATCCGCACCTTGCGCGACCATTTCCCGCACATGGGCAATAGCACGATCGACCCGATTGTACCGTCCGCCATCCGAGAAGGAGTCCGGCGTTACATTCAGAATGCCCATCACAAGCGTGCGGCTGCCCAATGATAGGGAACAATTATCCCATTGATAGGTGCGCTGCCGAAACGTCGGTTGCAGCATGTTTCATTCATCTCCTCTAATCGCCAATGTCCATCCATGCGTCAGAAACATATTTTCACTGCACAGTTTCTGCCGCTGCACGGTACATTTGCAGCAGCTTGTCCGTATATGAACCAATTCGTCCCTGACCTACTTGAACCCATTTCCCGTCCGTATCCAATAACGAAGTAATCGGAACCAGTTCCTGTACAGATGTCGTAATAAAAATTTCCTCTGCCTGCCGCAGATCATCCCACGTATACATTCCTTCTTCGGGGAGAAGTCCGCAAGCTGGCGCCAGTTCCATTACAAATCCGCGCGTAATACCGGGCAAGATGCCCGCTTCTATAGCCGGAGTGCACAGCCGGTCTCCCGCAACAAAGAACACATTGCTTACGATGCCCTCAGCCAGCTTGCCATCAGCGGTCAGCATAAGCCCTTCCGCCCCCTGCTCGGCTGAGCGGCAGGCGGCCAGTTCGCGCTTTGCCACAATATTGTTCATGTAATGGCCTGATTTATAGCGGATGTCTGCTTCGGGCACGTTCCGCCGTGTCCGGAGCAATTGCAGCGGCTTGCCATTCTCATACAGCATATCCGGCATAGACGGAAGCGGCTTAGTCAGAACTAAAGTAAGTGGCGCAACGTAATCGCCTGCAGGCAAGCCAAAGCCGTTCTCACCTGCGCTCACCGTATACCGAACATAAGCCTCTTCCAACCCATTGGCCGCCATCACCTCGCCAATATGACGTTCGGCTTGATTCACGTCCAACGTATATCGAATCCCCAGCGTACCGCATGCTTCGGCCAAGCGCTTCAAGTGGCGCTCTAATAAAAACGGGCGGCCGCCATACGTCCGCATCGTCTCGAATAAGGTCATTCCGTACAAAAAGCCGTGGTCCATAACAGGAACCGCGGCTTGTTCGCTCAATACTACCCCCCCGTTCCACCCAACGACTTTCATCTTATGCGCCTGCTTTCACGTTCAAGAAATTCCGCAGCATCTGATGTCCGTGGTCAGTTATGATGGACTCTGGGTGAAACTGGACACCTTCGATAGGATAGGCCTTGTGACGCAAACCCATAATTTCCCCTTCAGCCGTCTCTGCGGTGATTTCCAAGCAATCCGGCAGAGACTCACGCTCTACGATAAGTGAATGGTAGCGTGTCGCCGTAAACGGATTAGGCAATCCGGCGAACAGCGATTGTCCTTCATGCTGGATGGGAGAGGTCTTGCCATGCATCAACCGCTCAGCGCGGATCACTTTGCCGCCGAAGGCCTGTCCGATCGCTTGATGACCGAGACATACGCCCAAGATAGGCAATCTGCCTTTGAAATGTTCAATGACGTCGAGCGTAATCCCCGCCTCGTTCGGGGTGCACGGTCCCGGAGACAACAGCAAATGATCCGGTTTAAGCTGCTCAATTCCTTCGATATCAATTTCGTCATTGCGAAAGACTTGCACCTCTTCGCCTAGTTCCCCTAAATATTGTACCAAGTTATACGTGAAAGAATCATAGTTATCAACGACCAGTATCATCTTGCGTTCATCCTCCCCACAGCATGGATATTATATTTCTTTTCCTGCTTCATCTGATGCAGCAGACACCCTAGCCATCCGGGTCCGCTCTCTTACATCGCGCTCGCTCATTTGCACGGCCTTCCATAACGCCTTCGCTTTATTTAAGCTTTCCGCATATTCCCGCTCCGGATCCGAATCGATAACGATGCCGGCTCCGGCCTGGATATGTCCAATGCCGTCCTTCAGCGTCAATGTACGAATAATAATATTTAATTCCATATCTCCATTATAGTCAATCCAACCGAACGAACCGGTATATGGCCCGCGCCGAACAGGCTCCAGTTCCTCGATGATTTCCATCGTGCGCACCTTCGGCGCACCCGTAATCGTTCCTCCTGGGAAGGCGGCCCGAATGACGTCAATTGCATCCTTGTCTGCCGCCAATGTTCCTTTTATCTCTGACACCAAATGCATGACATGCGAGTAATACTCGATCACCATAAGCTCTTCGACTCGCACTGAACCGTACCTCGATATACGCCCTAAGTCGTTTCTCACCAAATCAACGAGCATAATATGCTCAGCCCGCTCTTTTTCATTAGTGATGAGCTCATCAGACATAAGAACATCCTCTTCCGCAGTGAGCCCCCTGCGCCGCGTTCCGGCGATGGGCCGTGCACTCACCCCGCCTTGCTCTACCCGAACGAGCAGCTCAGGCGAACAGGAGACAAGCTGGAACTCTGGGAATCGCAGCAGACCCATATACGGCGATGGATTCAATGCGCGGAGCCATTCATACAAGCGCTCTGGCGATTCATTGATTTCGCGCATTTGACGCATGGATAAGTTCACTTGAAACACGTCGCCCTGGCTAATATAGTTCTGGATTTTGCGGACCGCTTCCTTGAATTGTTCCTTGGGGAACGCCGTATGAACCCCGTCGAACGCTTCAATGTCAATGGACAGTCCTTCCTCTAGCGCCTGCTGACGCCGTTCCGCTTCCTCCTGCATCTCTTTCTGCTGGCATGCCTGCCACCAATCGTCCCATTGGCTCTTCATTGCATGCGCGCGCTGCTCTGCCGCACCGTATCTAGCAGACAACGCTCCATCGGTTACCGTCGTCATGACCGCACAATAAAGACAATGCTCCGTCTGATCGACGATCCACAATTCGTTCATTTGCATAAATATATAGTCTGGCAAAGCCAAGTCATCATCGGCAAGTATAGGCAGACGCTCTATCGAACGCGCAACATCGTAGCTCAAATAACCGACACAGCCGCCTGTAAATTTAGGGACCTCTTGTATACGTGGGGCACGATATGGCGCCATCCATTGTTGAATCATTTCAAGCGGATCTCCTTGGCGCGATTGTGTCGGCTGATGAGGTTCCCACACCGAGGCTTCCCGACCTTTGCCCGATATAACCGATGCGGCGCTCAAGCCCAAGAACGTGTACCTTCCGCTCTTTCCGCTCTCCAATACAAAAGCATGCTCGCCCGCCCCCTCCCACGCGGCTAACCAGGAAGGAATACGCACCTGAGCAGCCGGAAGCTCGAACTTAAGCACATAAGGAAGAACCGTATATCCTTCCTCCACAAAGCGATGCCACTGCTCAAGCATGACCGCTGCCCATCCTTTCTCAACAGTTGCTTGCTCCACTAGTTCACCCCATCAAAAATGTCCTTCAAGTGCGTGTTCAAAAAAGGCTCTTTTTGAACAACCTCTTCAAGGCATTGATTCTCACGCCGTCGCTTAACATCTTATTTCTTAACAAATAGTATAGTCAAAGTCGGCACATAAGAAAAGGTCACATGTTGTAAATTAATGTAATTCAAAAATTCAAGGCCCGCAATCGGAGTCATTGTGATGACGCATTTAGAGGCAATCTTTCCTTAATCATAAAAAACCCCCTCTCGTCATAGCTGCAAGCGAACGCCGTTCGCCCTGCCGCTCGTAACGCGAGGGGGAGGTCAAGCATGTTTAGTTCTCAAAGTTGAATAGCGGCGTACTTAAGTAGCGTTCACCATTGCTCGGTACAACCGCAATGACGCGCTTGCCTTCGCCTAACTCACGCGCGACCTGCAATGCGGCATGAATGGCTGCACCTGAGGAAATTCCGCATAAAATGCCTTCTTCCTTAGCCACTTGGCGGGCGATCTCGAACGCATCGTCATTTTCAACTGCAATAATCTGGTCATATATTTCCCGATTCAGTATATCGGGAACGAAGTTCGCGCCAATGCCTTGAATCTTGTGCGCTCCAGGCTTGCCTCCCGACAAGATCGGAGAGGCTGCCGGCTCTACCGCTACGATACGAATGTCCGGGAAATTACTCTTCAGCACTTCTCCAGTGCCTGATATCGTACCGCCGGTACCAATACCCGCTACAAAAGCATCCAGCTTGCCGTCATACGCTTGAATCGCCTCGACAATTTCCGGTCCTGTCGTCTCGCGGTGAATCTTCACGTTCGCTTGGTTCTTGAATTGCTGCGGAATGAAATAAGAGGGATTCTCCTCCGCCAGCTCTTCCGCCTTGCGAACCGCTCCGTTCATTCCTTCTGAGCCTGGGGTCAGCACAAGATCGGCTCCGTATGCCCGCAGCAAATTGCGGCGCTCAATGCTCATCGTTTCCGGCATGACAAGGATCGCCTTGTATCCTTTGGCTGCCGCCACCATAGCCAGACCGATGCCGGTATTGCCGCTTGTCGGCTCTACGATCGTATCGCCCGGCTTTAAACGCCCTTCCTGCTCGGCTACCTCAATCATACTAATTGCAATCCGGTCTTTAACGCTCGCCCCCGGATTCTGATATTCCAACTTGACATAGATCTCCGCGCTGCCCTCAGGCACAATACGGTTCAAACGGACCAGCGGGGTGTCCCCAATCAATTCAGTTACACTGTTGACGATTCTTGGCATATGGAAGCCCTCCCATGGCTCAACATTAACGTTCATTTCCGACTAATTCACTTGGTTTTATTCCATCTTAACAATCCGCAAGTTGAATGTCAAGAGAGCAACAGAAATATGTTCCAGTAAACTGCGTGCAGCGTATTGACAAATGACGTCATTCAAAATAATATAAAAACAAATAGTAAACGTTTAGTATAAAACATTTAGTAAATGGAGAGATGCATGAAATGACACGTTTAATGGTGCTGGGTTTGCTGTTAGAGCATGGCCAAATGTCAGGTTATGAAATGCAGCAAGCGATGCAATCCGCGCAAACAGATACGTGGGCCGGCGTATTTCCGGCATCCATCTATCATGCGCTGCGAAAAATGAACGACGAAGGGTTGGTGGAATTGAAAAATATGGAGCATACAGGAAATCGCTCAAAAGCTATTTACAGCATTACATCAGACGGCCGCGAGGAATTCGATCGTTTGCTCTTGACGTCATTTCAACAATCTTCGGTCGAGCTGCCGACGACATTGTATACGGCACTTACATTTTATGCCGCCGGTCAGACCTCTACGGATGAGATCCACCGCGCGTTGGATGAACAAAAGCAAAGCATCGCTTCCATGATGGACATGATGAAAGCCGGGCAGGCGGCAAAAGCCGAGTTTATGGAGATTCCGCCGCATGTCATGCTGATTTTCTCCAATATTTATGCGCAGTATGCACTGCAGCTAAAATTTATAGAGGACATCCGACACGCCCTGCTGCAAGGAAATCAAACCTAATCTGCAAGGAGAAATGGGGAATTGATATTGATATGCAGACGGATCGAAGCTTGCGCAAGGCGCAAATGGCCGCATTATGGGTGGTCGGAATTGCGATTTTTACCGACATGCTCGTCTATGGCCTCATTGTGCCGGTATTGCCGAGGTATGCACTTAGTTTAGGCGCTTCGCAAGGCGCCATAGGAATGTTGTTCGGCAGCTATGCAGCCGCACTCTTGCTAGCTACCCCCTTGATGGGCATATGGTCCGATAGGGCAGGCCGGCGCATACCGATGCTTTTCGGTTTGTTCGGACTCGCCGGCGCTACAATACTGTTCGGCTTCAGTCATCAATTTTGGCTGCTGGTCGTTGCGCGGATACTGCAAGGCGTTGCGGCGGCAGCCACATGGACGGCCGGCTTGGCGTTGCTTGCCGATATATTCCCTCCCGCGGCACGCGGCAAGGCAATGGGGTACGCTCTGTCAGGTCAAGCGGCCGGAATGCTGCTTGGCCCCGCTATTGGAGGCTGGTTGTACCAATGGGGAGGATATCACTTGCCGTTTCTGGTCGCAGCCGGATTGGCCTTAGTGGACGGGTTTCTTAGATTTCTGCTGCTCCGAGATACAGAGCCTGCCGCTTCGGCCCGGCAAGCATCTGCGCAAGACATGTTTCAACTGATCCGAAGGCCTAAGCTGCTGTTAATCTCAGGCGTTATCGTATTAGGCGCCTCATTGCCTAGTGCATTGGAGCCGACGCTGCCCATTCATTTACAGCAAGTTTTTTCCGCATCTCCGGGCCTGATTGGACTCCTTTTTGCCATCCCTACGGTCGCTTATGGCGTGACATCACCATTAGCGGGAACTTTTGCTTACCGATGGGGGGCAAAGCGTCTGATTATGATTGGCCTTATCATCACGGCGATTGCTTTACCGTGGATCGGCGCCGTGCACCACTTGACGCTGATTGGCCTTCTGCTGGCCGTGCTCGGCATTGGCTTCGGCTGCATTCTTACGCCCACACTGTCGGAGCTGTCCACTGCTGCGGATGATGCGGGGATACGTTCCTACGGCTTCACGTTTGCCATCTATAATACCGCCTATTCCTTCGGCATGTTCGCCGGGCCGACACTGAGCGGAACCGCAGCGGAGTCCTTTGGCCTAAAGGAATGCTTGATTCTCTTCAGCATCATCGCCATTGTTTATGCGGTCATCATATATCGTTCTGCAGCTTTATCTGCAGGAAACAGCGCAGTGTAGGCGAGACTACATGAGCACCGGACTTCAAGAGTGAGTGCAAGATTCGATGTCGAATCACATCTTGGAATGCTTCGTGATCAAAAGGGG
>NZ_ALKF01000120.1:0-15759 GCF_000283315.1 Paenibacillus sp. OSY-SE
AAACGCTAGATCCTAAGTCTAGGAGATGTGTTTCACTCGTTTCGCCTAAGTCTTGATACATAAGGGTTTGTCGGTTATCCACAGGGTTTTGTTTTCCTCTGTTTTACCCTGTTCGTTAACAAGTCCGTTAACAAATCCGTTAGCATGGTTAGCAACTCATTACGTCAGTTAAATCGTGTTTCTTCCTATTATAATGTATGTTACAAAATTGTACCTAATTAATGCCAACAAGTAAAGCCTCGAATAGTTCGGGTCTTCGTCACAGATGGGACTCATCTACAAAACAATTTGATGGTTATATATGGTATATTAGGGATGTACACCATTACCATACATTTCCAAGGAGGTTACTATGAAAAAATCGTTAGTCGTCATTTCAACAGTGCTGATGTTATCAACATTTACCGGTTTTGCTTCTGCTGCGCCTGATTCAACTAGAATTGCACCAACTCAATCAGAAACTCTTTCAATCGAAACCGACTACGAAGAAGGAGATGTTCATCACGTTGGGTACGATTCCTTCCAGAGCTCATTTACTGCAAACATCCATGCTGGAAGATTTATGGATCTTTATGTAAAAAACGATGGTCCAGGAACAGTGTACATGACGTTAATGAAAGATGGAAGAACTTATGCGGCAGACATTCCGATACCTTCAGGCCAACAAAAAATAGAGACAGTTGGGGTCTTTGGCGGCATTATTAATGAAAAATGGGAAGTATCCATTAATTCTAAAGACGGCCATAATATGGACTTCCAGTTTAAAATAAGACAATATAGAAACAAATGATCAAAAAAAAGCCTCGGACTAATTGATATTATCCCCTTTAAGTAGACAGTGTGTAAAAAGCCCACTATGGTTTACTTGGAGGGGATTTTTCATGGGCGAAATGATGCTATATAAGTTGAACGAAAGAAGATAGCATTCAAAGTCGAACGCATAGGCGGTCAATGATTGCATGAGGGGACTTCATGATTTCATCCATAAACTGCCCGACACGCAGACGGATTTCGGAAACGGTGGAATAGAACATATTGTTGATCACACTGGACTTGAGCCATTTCCAGAGTCCTTCCACGATGTTTAACTGCGGGCTATATGGTGGCAGAAATACAAGCTTAAGCCGATTATTCTGTTCTTTCAGAAACGGCTGAAGCAGCTTTGCATGATGAATCCGGGCATTATCTAACACAAGAACAAGTTTCCCCGTCGGATAAGCCGCGAGGATCTTCTGGAGAAAGGCAAGAAAAGTTTCAGCCGTATAGTGTTCGTCTTCTTGCCAAACGATTCGTCCCGTCTCATAGTCAACCGTCGCGAATAGCTTGACCCCGCGATGCTTGCCCGTGGTTGGAATGATTCGTTGCTTCCCGCGAAGAAACCAGGTTTTCTGAATCGCTTGATAATCCCGAATCATGGATTCATCCTCGAACAGTAAGTGATCGATCTCATGGTTCAGTAACTTTTTTTCAAATCGGGAAAGGTCGTTTCGGCAAACTGGCGTTGCTTCTCTGGATCTGCTGCCGCAAGCATGTATGTCGGTTTTGTATAGCTGAGTCCTAAGAGTTCCATCACTTTGGAGATGCCTCGGAGCGAGTAGCGGTGGCCCCATTCTCGTTCCACATACCTGGCAATGAGTTCAAGCGTCCAGTTGTGCTTGGCTGTAAAGCCGACCTCGTGGGGCACCGAATAGGCGACGGTCTGCTTCAACTGATCTTGCTGTTCCTTGGTTAACCGAGTAGGAGCACCAAATGAATGCTTGAGCCGCAAGGCGGCAATCCGCCGTTTTCGTACGTATGAATGTAACTGCTCACCGTCATTCGATTACGATTCAGAATTTCAGCGATTGCCGTCATGGATGTGCCTTTCAAGTGTAAATAGATGGCTTGATAGCGTTCATACATTCGACGCTCTTTGGCTTGTTTCATGGCTTCTGTTACTTTTTCCAGTTCATTATGCTTATCCATGGCGTTCCCCCACTTTGTCCGTTTCTTTATCTGTTTCTTATTCGACAAATGGTTCATTTTTCCGTGCCAAGGGTTGCTAAGAACTTTGATTCAACTTATATAGTTCTGATTGTGCTTTCTTTTGAAGTCCAGATAACATGGAATCAAGGCTCTGTGTGCCCTTCAAGACGGATATGAATGCCGAGTTCCCTTCTTTAACAAGGAATTGCCAGATATACGGAATGTTCGAATCATATTTCTCTTTGACCGGAGCCAACCGGTAGAGGCCGCTAAGATCGACTTTATTGCCCCACTTCTTGCAGCATTCGTTGGTCGGCAATCCATACCCCAATTCGCCATCCTTTACGTACCCTTTGGCAAAATCCTCACTGTGGATGAATTCAATGAACTTCCAAGCCGCATCCGCATGTTTCGACTCGGTGCTAATGCCGAACATATGATTTGCTCCGTATGCCGAACTTATCGGACGAGCGGGATTCACCGGCTCCGACACAACTCCCCATTCGAATTTGATGTTCCTCTTAATCCCGATAAAAAAAGTGAGTCCTCTACCGTCATGGCAGCGTCGCCTGCTCGAAAAGCATTGTTTTTCGTGGTAATTGCCTCTTTCTTGGCAGCTTGGAGCACCATGTCGAAGAGCGATTTCCATTCCTTGGTGTTCAACGTTATGTTCTTGCCGCCCTTGCTCTTATCCTGATATGTCAGGTTATACGAACCTGCGATATCAAAGGCTGCCAAAGAGAATAAGTCATGTTTATAATGGAATCCTGGAGAGCCGGCTTTTCCTTATCCTCCAGCTTACGTATTTCATCACCCGAAAGCAGCGATGTCCCGTTCTGTTACTGTATCGGGATGACCTTAATTTGGATATTCGGGTATTTGGCCGTAAATGCATTTCCGAACCTCTTGTCAAAAAATCTTGGGATAAGTCCAACTCTTCCTTCTCATTATATAAAAGCAAGCAACCACGTTAAGGTAGCATACGCTTTGTCCTACCCGGTAGAGTCAAAATGTCCTGAAGTTGGAAGGTTGAGGTCAGGGAAAAGAAGAGACGTACACGCGAACAAGCCCGATGCTAATCCGCACCGTGCTTGTTCCAATAGAGATTAATGAACCCCGTTATTCTCTTCCATCTGGGCATTGTAAGAATCAAGCTCCGCCTGGCCTCGTTTCTGAATCTTCTGTACGGCCTGCTCAACACTCTGCTTGCCCGCTGCGATCGATTCGAGTTCTTCCCTTACGATATCTGCGAACGATGTCTGGAATTCAGGCGGGACTTGGCGGATTTGACGCAGTTCTTCTCCGCTCTGCGGTTTGACTGAATAGAATACCTCAATATCTTCATGATTGAAGCGGTCTTTATTATATGCGGTACGCGCCAGCAGATTCCCCCCGCCTCTGGTACGAGATTGAGCTTTTGCCCATTCGTCGCTGTTGATGAACTTCACAAGCTCCCAGGCTGCTGCCTTGGCGGTTGAGTCAGCCCCAATGCCATACATTTCATACACAGTGATCTCGTTCGCGGATTGCGGATTTACGGGATCGATCGGAACCGGCACCATTCCCCAACGCAGTGGCTCCTTCGGGGAAGGTGAAGTTTGCATGGTGTGGTTCTTGTCTTCCAACAAACCCATTCTATAATCCCCCGAGACGATCATGGCGGCTCTGCCCGATACGAACAGATCATTGTCCGGCGTCATACTTTGACCAATCGTCAGCTTTTCAGGAAAATAAACAGCATTGGAGGTCATGCTCCGCACCGTTAGCTTCGTTATCCGTCGCCAGCCGTCCGAGTCAAACAGCAATCGTGTCCCTGAAGCATCAATTAAT
The DNA here is from genome assembly GCF_000283315.1 of Paenibacillus sp. OSY-SE. Taxonomy (NCBI): domain Bacteria; kingdom Bacillati; phylum Bacillota; class Bacilli; order Caryophanales; family Paenibacillaceae; genus Paenibacillus; species Paenibacillus sp. OSY-SE. Next base: position 3,796 of record NZ_ALKF01000120.1, read on the forward strand.
GCGATCTGCTCGGTCTGGGCGATGCGATTCATGAGGCCAAAGATAGAACCTTCGGCAGCGGATTCCTCAGCAAACCCGTATATGCGTTCTTCCGGGGAACCTTCAACCGGGAAGCGTGCAGCTAAATCAAGCAGTTGTTCCCAGGTCATCTTATCCTGGGGAGGCGTAACCCCGTACTGCTCAAATAAGTCCTTGTTGTAGTATACGGCCGAGCTTACGAATGTTGGGGACAGTCCGTACAGCGTTCCGTGGCCCTGCATTTGAATCGCATGGAGAACTGGGGGATAAATCCCGTCCAGCGAAAAGTTGTCCCGTTTCATCCATGGTCCCAAATCAATGAGCTTACCCGCATCCGTCACCGCTTCTAAATCGTTGCCGCCACCAATTCTGAGAACATCAGGCCGTTCCTTCGCGATATGGGCAAGCAATGCCTGTTCATTCTCTTCGGCTGTTAAATCGGGATTATACTCCGGATTCTCGACGAAGTGAAAGTCCACATTCGGATATTTGAGTTGAAACTCCTTGCCGAACCGATTATAGAAGTCCTCCTCTCCCCAAGCGTACAAGACTTTTAAGGTAACCGGCTGGTTCGGATCGAAGGGCTCGGTTTCCTTGTCGGCACAGCCTTGCAGCAGCAGGATCAAGCTGAGGAGCAGCCATGCGATGTTCGGTCCACCGCGAAGCAGATCTTTCATGGCTTATTTTCCTTTCTTGGCCCATGCTTTATCTAGTTCTGATTGTGCTTTCTTTTGAAGACTGTCTAACATGGAATCAAGGCTCTGTGTGCCCTTCAAGACGGATGTGAATGCTGCACTCCCTTCTTTATAGACAAGTTCGTTAATATTGGGAATGTTCGAATCATATTTCTCTTTGACCGGAGCCAACTTGTAGAGGCCGCTAAGATCGACTTTATTGCCCCACTTCTTGCAGCATTCGTTGGTCGGCAATCCACTCCCCAATTCGCCATCCTTCATGTACCCTTTGGCAAAATCATCACTGTTGACGAACTCAATGAACTTCCAAGCCGCATCCGCATGTTTCGACTCCGTGCTAATGCCGAACATATGATTTGCTCCGTATGCCGAACTTATCGGATGAGCGGGGTTCACCGGCTCCGATACAACTCCCCATTCGAATTTGATGTTTTCCATCTTAAACCCGATAAAAAAAAGTGGGTTCCCTACCGTCATGGCAGCGTCGCCTGCTAGAAAAGCCTTATTTTTCGTGGTAATTGCCTCTTTCTTGGCAGCTTTGACCACCATGTCGAAGATCGATTTCCATTCCTTGGTATTGAACGTTATGTTCTTGCCGCCCTTGTTCTTATCCTGAAATGTCAGGTTATACGAGCCTGCGATATCAGAGGCTGCCAAAGAGAATAAGTCATTGTTATATTGAAATCCTGGAGAGCCGGCTTTCTCCTTGAATTCCGCGGCTAACTCCATCACTTCCGCCCAGCTCATTTCGTTTTTCGGGTACTTGATCTTGTATTTATCGAATAGGGTTTTGTTATAAAATAGGCCATTCACCATAAATGTCGGCGAAAGCGTGTAGAGTTTTCCATTTACTTTCATGGAATTCACAATATTTTGATTCAAATTGGCCAGCTTGATGGATTTGGATTGGGCAGTGTACGGCCCTAAATCGACGAGCTTGCCTTCGGCCACATATTCGTCCAAGCTACGCTGATCGGGCACCAGCAGATCCGGCTTTTCCTTATCCTCCAGCTTACGCAGATCATCACCCCAGAGCAGTGATTTCCCCTTTTGTATCGGGATGACCTTAATTTGAATATTCGGATATTTGGCCGTAAACGCATTTCCGAACCTCTTGTCAAAAAGATCTTGAGATAAGTCCAACACCTTCAAGGTCACTTTCTCGCTGGCCGCTTCCGCATGGGCAGGGAGCATGAGCAGAAGAACGCTGCAAATTAGCGTCCATGTCATCAGCTTTCTTTTCAATTCCAACTCCTCCTTCTCATTGTATAAAAGCAAGCAACCACGTTAAGGTAGCATACACATTGTCCTGCCCGGTAGGGTCAAAATGTCCTGAAGTTGGAAGGTTGAGGTCAGGGAAAAGAAGAGACGTACACGTGAACAAGCCCGATGCTAACCCAGCACCGGGCTTGTCCTGATCAGATAGAGATTAATGAACCCCGTTATTCTCTTCCGTCTGGGCATTGAAGGAATCAAGCTCCGCCTGACCTCGTGTCTGAATCTTCTGTACGGCCTGCTCAACACTCTGCTTGCCCGCTATGATCGATTCGAGTTCTTCCCTTACGATCTCTGCGAACGATGTCCGGAATGCAGGCGGGACTTGGCGGATTTGCCGCGGTTCTCCTCCGCTCTGCGGTTTGATTTTATAGAATGCCTCAATCTCTTCAGGGTCGAAATGGTCGTACCGGTCCTTATTGTATGCGACACGCGCCAGCAGATTACCCCCGTCTTTGGTACGAGATTTAGCTTTTGCCCATTCATCGCCGTTGATGAACTTCACAAGCTCCCAGGCTGCTGCCTTGGCGGTAGAGTCGGCGCCAATGCCGTACATTTCAAACACAGTGATCTCGTTGGCGGATTGCGGATTTACCGGATCGATCGGAACCGGTACAACTCCCCAACGCAGCGGCTCTTCCGGGGGAATGGAATTTTCCCTGATTTGGTTTATAGCTTCCAAGTCCGCCGCTGTAGAATCGCCCATGACGAGCATGGCGGCTTTGCCCGCTAGGAACGGATCATCGAGCAGCATCCTGCTTGGATCAACCTCCACGGGAAAATAGACAGAATTGGAGGTCATGCTCCGCACCGTTAGCTTCGTTATCCGCTTCCAGCCGTCCGAGTCAAACAGCAATCGTTTCCCCGAAGCATCGATCAATGCGATCTGCTCGGTCTTGGCGATGCTCTCCATGAGCGCAAATATAGAACTGTCACTAGAGAATGGCAGAGCAAACCCGTATATCCGTTCTTCTGGGGAATCATCAACCGGAAAGCGCGCAGCTAAATCAAGCACTTGTTCCCAGGTCATCTTATCATGGGGCGGCGTAACCCCGTACCGCTCAAATAAGTCCTTGTTATAATATAGGGCCCAACTCATAAATGTTGGGGACAGTCCGTACAGCGTTCCGCGGCCCTTCATTTTAATCGCGTCGATAACTGGGGGATAAATCCCGTCCAGCGAAAAATTATCCCGTTTCATCCATGGCGCCAAATCAATGAGCTTACCCGCAGCCGATACCGTTTCGAATCTGACGGGACCAAGTTTCAGAACATCAGGCCGTTCCTTCGCGATATAGGCAAGCAGTGCCTGTTCATTCTCTTTTGCCGTTAAATCGGGATCATACTCCGGCTCCTTGATGAAGTGAAAATCGACATTCGGATATTTGAGTTGAAACTGCTTGCCGAACCGCTTATAGAACGCCTCCTCTCCGAAGTCCTCCTCTCCCCGATCGTCCATAATTTTTAAGGTAACGGGCTTGTTCTGGTCGAAGGGCTCGGTATGCTTGTCGGCACAGCCCTGCAGCAGCAGGATCAAGCCGAGGAGCAGCCATGCGATGTTCGGTGCGCGAAGCTGGTTCTTCATGGCCTTATTTTCCCTTTTTGGCCCATGCTTTATCTAGCTCAGACTGTAACTTCGTTTGAAGTCCAGCTAACATGGAATCAAGGCTCTGTTTGCCATTCAAGACGGGTTTGAATGCCGCGCTCCCTTCTTTCAGAAAAACTTGCCAGATATCCGGTTGGTTCGGATCATACATCGTTTTGATCGGAGCCAGCTGGTAGAGGCCGCTAAGGTCGACTTTATTGTTCCACTTCTTGCAGCATTCGTTAGTCGGTACTCCGGACGCAAATTCGCCATCCTTTAGGTACCCTTTGGCAAAATCCTCACTGTTGACGAACTCAATGAACTTCCAAGCCGCATCCGCATATTTCGACTCGGCGCTAATGCCGAACATATGATTGGCTCCGTATGCCGAACTTATCGGACGAGCAGGATTCACCGGCTCGGATACAACGCCCCACTCGAACTTAATGTTTTGCGGCTTAAGCGAGTGAAGAATGAATGAATCATATACCGTCATTGCCGCGTTGCCTGCTAGAAAGGCATCGTTTTTCGTCGTAATTGCATTTTTTTTGGCAGCTTTGAGCACCATATCGAATATCGGTTTCCATTCCTTGGTGTTGATCGTTATGTTCTTGCCGCCCTTGCTGACATCCCGATATGTCAGATTATAGGAGCGTCCGATTGTTTCTGCCAAAGAGAATAAATCATAGTCAGAAGCAAACCCTTCAACCTTGTTCAAGCCCGCTTTCTGCTTGAATTCCGCGGCTAGCTCCATCACTTCCGCCCAGCTCATTTTGTTTTTCGGGTACTTGATCTTGTATTTATCGAATAGGGTTTTGTTATAAAATAGACCTTTGGTCATAAATGTCGGCGAGAGCGTGTAGAGTTTGCCTTTTACTTTCATGGAATCCACGATATTTTGATTCATATTGGCCAGCTTGATGGATTTGGATTGGGCAATATATGGCTCTAAATCGACCAGTCTGCCCTCAGCCACATATTTCTCCAAGCTATCCTGAGTGGGCAGCAGCAGATCCGGCTTTTCCTTATCCTCCAGCTTACGCAGTTCATCCCCCCGAAGAACCGCTGTCTTTTTCTCGTTCAGTGTCGGGATGACCTTGACTTCAATATTCGGGTATTTGGCCGTAAATGCATCCCCGAACCTCTCGTTAAAATCTTCTTGGGAATAGTCCAACACCTTCAAGGTCACTTTCTCGCTGGCCGCTTCCGCATGGACAGGGAGCATGAGCAGAAGAACGCTGCAAACTAGCGTCCATGTCATCAGCTTTGTTTTCAATTCCAACTCCTCCTTCTTGTATAAAAGCACGACCACGTTAAGGTAGCATACGGATTGTCCTGCCCGGTAGGGTCAAAATGTCCTGAAGTTGAAAGTTGGAAAAGAGTCGTGCCTCCCAGAGCTTTCTTTTTCCGTCTTTTCATGGTACATATGAATTTAGAAATCTATTCTAACGCAACATTCTATCTATTCTATTGGGGTTGTTTTTAATGAATTTGAGCAACAAACGCTTTTACAAGCTGGATGGGTTGGTGATCCTGGCACGCATCTTATTTTTTGCTTGGACTCTTTTTCTTTTAAAAAATGAACATTTGGGATCTTTTCTTACCATCGATGCCGTCCTATTCATTGTGTTATATCTTCAAGTTCCTATTCTCTTGTTAGCATTTCGTTATCGGGCGTATATCATTGCCGATGTATTGATTACCGGCGGATTTTCCATCTACGCCGCTATAGATCTCGGTTTTTACTTCATGTTCTTTCCGGCGGCGTTCACGATGGGGTATTTTCATAGAAATACGAAGAACTGGGTTGTGCCTATGCTTGCCATTGCGACTCCTCCTGTGGCAGCATGCTTCTCGCCAGATGCGTCTTGGGGAGTATCGGTGTTTGGCACTTTGTTTTTAGCGGCATGTTTCTACTTCATGGGATTCGGTCTGCGCAAGCTCGGAGATGTTATACGCACGGCCAAGCGCAGACTTGCCGTCATTGAGGAGCAATACGACATTATCGAAAAGCACCCGTTTCAGACGGAACGGACGCTGCGCTTGGAGGAACGCTGCCAAGCGGCGCGCGAGACCACGAAGACGGTCTATCACCTTCTTACGCTGGCAGGGTCTGAGTTGGATGCGCTTCGCCAGCATGTCACTTCAGAAGATGGCATGAAGCGCTTAGAATCGCTGAGAGCATCCATCGTGTCGGAGCGGGATCAGCTTCATGATCAGTTGCGGAGTCTGGAGCAGCCGGGATATGACCTGCCGCTAGAGGACTTTATTGAAGCGGTCGCAGACGATTGGAGCAGACAAGAGGGCGTTCCCGTATCCTTCCGGAAGCTGGGCAGCGCATTTCCGGTCGATCAGGACACGCAGCAGTTATTGTACCGCTGTGCATGGGAGGCGTTGGCCAATGCCTGTTGGCACGGCCTAGCGGGTTCTATTCACATAACACTGCAATATGCCCCGACGCACATCACGCTGCAGATAGAGGATAATGGAAAGCGGCTCGATTGGCTGCCATTCGGCTCGGATCTGTCTCCTGTGAAAGAGCGTCTGACCATGCTGGGAGGCGATATGCATCTTTATACCGGTGTGGACGGAGGAACGATGATGACCGTAACGGTACCGAGCGAAGCGGCAGCTCCCGTCGAGCGGATTAAGATTGTAGTCATGGGGGATTCCCCTGCATGGCGCGAGCATGTCGTGAACCTTTTGAACGAAGAACGGGATTTCCGGGCGATCACGGCAGATCATGAGGCTCAGGCCGGAGAAGTCGTGAAGCATGCACAACCGGATATTATACTGCTGTCCGTACATTGGGATGGAACAGACAGGAGAGATTGGATAGGACGCATCAGGGAAAAAGGGAAGGGAACAGACACTCGCGTTATCGTTATCGCTAACGAAGGGGAGGAACGTGTTAAGGCGGTGCAGGCGCTGCGCGGCGCGGTTGACGGATATGCATCGCAAGAGGCTGGCGCGAAGGAATTAGCCGCTGCCATTCGATTCGTGCATTGCGGCGGCAGGATGATCACGGAGGGAGGGCATGAACCGGCAGGCCGGCACAGCGGAGGCGCACTCGCTCCATCCGTTCGCGTATCGGGCGAGAATCCGTTCTCGTTGACAAGCCGGGAGATGGATATTATGAAGGGATTAATGCAAGGGCTTCGTTATAAAGCCATTGCGTCCCGGCTGCATCTGTCGGAACGCACGGTGCGGAATTACATGCCTTCTATTTATGCGAAGCTGAATGTAAGCAACCGTGATGAGGCGGTGGAGAAGGCGAGGAAGGAATCGTCGATATCGTGAAGGCAGGCCTATGCGCAGATGCATAGGCCCTGCTCAATTTACAGTGACTGGAGCCGATCTTCGAAGCCATTTTCAGGATGGCTCTTTTGGACACGGAATGCCATCGATTTGTCATGATGCCGAGCGGGAAGGACGCTTCTTCGCCTTGCGGGCCGACGGCAGGTTCGTGACGATGACGCCGCCGAGGATGGCGATGCCGCCGATCACATGATAGTAGCTTAAGCTCTCATGCAGGAACAAGACACCAGCGACAATCGTAATTAGAGTGGCGACATGACTGAACACGCTCATTTTGGCCGCCTCGAGGACGGACAAGGCATAGTTCGACATGAAGGACGTAACTAAGGAAGAAAGAATGCCCAGATAAAGGACCGACAGTTCTACAAGGGCGATCCCGCCCATCCCGTCATGACCAAGGAAGACCGCGATTATATTATGGGCGCTATCGCGTTCATGTTCCCGTCAGTGCGGCTGACCGCCGACGATATCGAATCGAGTTGGGCCGGGGTCAGACCGCTCATCTTTGAAGAAGGAAAGAGTGCCTCCGAGATCTCGCGCCGGGATGAAATCTGGCAGTCTCCTTCCGGTCTGATCACGATCGCCGGCGGCAAGCTGACCGGATACCGCAAGATGGCGGAGACGGTCGTCGATCTTGTCATGCAGCGGCTGGTGAAGGAAGACAGCCGCACGTTCGTGCCGGTCAAGACGAAGCGGATGCCGATCTCGGGCGGCTCTTCCTCCTTCCCGGGCTTCGTCGAGGCGAAGATGGAGGAGGGGGTCCGCCGCGGTCTGGATGCCGCGCTGGCCCAGCGGTGGGCTCGCATGTACGGCTCGAATGCGGACCGTCTCTTCGCGCTGGCGGAGCGGTATCGCGATGAAGCCGCATCCGGCGGCCTTCCGCTCGAAGTCCTCGTTCCGCTCGTATACGCGGTGGAGGAAGAGATGGCGCTCATGCCGGCAGACTTCTTCATTCGAAGAACCGGCGCCCTGTTCTTCGACATCGAATGGGTCCGGCAATGGAAGCAGCCGGCCATCGAGTGGATGGCCGCTCACCTCGGCTGGACGCCGGAGCAACAGGCGAGCGGTGCCGCAGAGCTGGACCGCTTTCTGCATGAAGCGGTCGTTCCGCAAGTGGAAGCGGCCGTGGAGCAATAAGGGAACAGATGGGGACAGGCAGGGGAACCCGGGGGAAACCCGGGAAACTCGGAGGAACTCCGGGAAACCCAGGGAATTCAGGGGAATCAAGGTGAACCCAGGGAAACAGAGGGAAACCCGGGATGACCTAGTTCTGCAAATCCCGGAATTATATTTTCCATTCCTAGTAAAGCCTCTAACACCAAGGCAGCATGGAAATTTATACAGTATATTCATAGTGATGAATATGCAAAAGCAATTTCGAGAGCATCAAAAAATTTGATGCATGTTAGAACGAAGTACATTCAAAATGATGAAGGGCGTCATATGGAAGCTTTTTATAAATTAAAATGGAACCCGGTCTCGACTGGATATAGTAAGATTCCATCTGAATTTTGGCCGAAGTTTAGAGACATGGCGACGTTAGAAATATCTCAATTGTTAGAAGGGAATAACAGTACAGAAGCAGCTTTAAAACGAATAGAGGACCAAGGGAATGAATTGATGAAGTTGGAGTTGCAAAAAAACTGAACCAAATGTTCCTTCTGCACTTATCCTTTGGGATGCAAGTAACAGCGATAACGAAGCAATGAAAAATGCTTACAATCTCTTAGAATGGGCAGATGGATACCAACCATCTAATTAGTTCTAATGAATAGACTTATTAAAATATGTAAATATCTAACCGCTTTAGGTGTAATCACCTTTGGAGCATGGGCTGTCTTTATAAAAGGAGATAAAGTCATATACTTGGGCTTCTTGACACTATGCATGTCTCTGCATGTTTTCTCTCAGGCATTCGATTTGCAGGTAAGGGAGAAAAATAGAGCTCAGGCAGTCACTTCATTTATAGTGGGTGCTTTAATACTAATCATTTCAATGCTTATTATTTTTGATATCATGAACTGATACCCAACATGCCCAAGCCTTGAAAGCAGGGCATGTTGTTTTTCCTGCGTCCACAAAATAATGAAGCAAAATGGAACGAAAAGTGTTATTATGGAATATAAGTAAATTATTTTTGTGCAAGACTTCAACCCCATCATTGAAAAGCATCACGGCTTGAGCAGCCGTCATTCCTTGGCGCTCCTTTCGTCCTCCTCACTTAACTCCTTGAATTTCAAAATAGCTCTGCGGAATGCGCCAGGGACAGGCACTCCCAGCTTAATTCCGTTCTCTAATATACTGATAAGACCGTTAGCAATATAAAAATAAGTGACCGCGTCTTGAAAGTAATGCGTCTGGCCCAAAACGATATCCATATGATGCGCGATGGCAATCAACAGAAACATAAAGATTGTTCTTGCAATGCCGATCATGCCTGCCCTGTTATGCAGTTCGCCTCTTACTTTAGATATAACTATCCCCGCAATAGAATCGATGACAACAATGATAGTGAGTACCTGCAATAGAGAATTCCATTGGCCATATAACATGCTGATGCCGCCTTCTGTAACTGCTGCCATACACTTCAATAAGCTCTCCATGCTGCAAACCTCCCTTTTTAGTAGGATGTACACATATAGGAGATAAGACAGAGCGATCTACAACCTTCCGCGAGGTTTGAAGTATGATCATATAAATGGTTGTAAAAACATTCAATATATTTCCTTAATTTATGAGTAAATGATAATCGTGGAGGTGATTAGGATGTCTTCTGTGCCTACTTATCGACATTATCAACAGGAGTTAAAGAGGATCGCATGGAGACTTCAGTATCGTGCCAGAGTAAAGCAAAATCGGGAAATGGCTTTGAAAATTGAAATTGTAATTGGCTCAAGCTTCTCAGAGCAATCGGATTCCAATCTATTTATTCATGAGCTGCTAAGCTCCCTTACATCCAACAAGGCCAGGCATATTATGAGCGAAATATATATTCACGACAAAAGCGAAAAGGAAGTGGCGCTAGACATGAAATTAACCCAACAGGGGGTGAATAAATGGAAAAGGAATTCCCTCAAAACGTTATCACAGAAACTGAATTCCTGGAGTTGATTCAGAGGGCACAGGACGATGACAAGGAGGCCATGTTGCAGATTATCGAGCTCTACGAACAGGAGATGATCGATCTTAGCCGCTACATTAAAATGCCGAAGGAAGATGCGCTGCAGGCCATGACAACCGGATTAATCGAACTCATTAAAAGGGGAAAAGCGAATGTATAATTGGATGTGATAGGGCCTTCAGCTGACGTTGGAGGCCTTTGTTTATGATTAAGGAATGTTTAAGCTCTGTGAAGCGATAAAAAACCTACCTCTAAACGCGGTCACTCATCTTGGGAAGTCTCCTTTGATAGAGGTTTTTTTATAACTAGGTGTGTGTCTGATCTCTTTGTGATTTAACTAGAGCGTGTCTTCAAACCTAATTTAGCCATAAAAGAATAGAGGCCAGCGATAAAAGGCCGCAAAGGAACAGGCCAGCTTATCATAGCGAGTAGCCAGTCTGCGATAATGTTTGAGTTTGTTGAACAAGCATTCGACCAAATGGCGTTCTTTGTATAGCCACCAATCACACGTTTGTTGAATTTTGCAGCGTTTTCGGCTGGTAATAACGGCGACTGCTTGCTGCTTCTCAATGAGTTCCAGAACGTTGTTCATGTCGTAACCTCGGTCGGCAATCACGGCCTTGCCGGTGAAATCCATATCTTGAAGCATTTCATATCCTTTGACACAGTTGTGACAATTGCCGGCGGTCAGTTCAAAGCACAGCGGATTTCCCAGCGCGTCTATAGCTGCATGTATTTTGGTCGTTATTCTGCCTCTGGAGCGTACGAACGCCTGTAATTGCTGCCCCCTTTTGCCCCGCTCCGTGCTGGTGAACACGAAATATGGTGGCATCGATCATGATATTTTCGAAGTCGGGGGATATAGAGACGAGCTCCAGAACTTGATCCCAAACGCCAGCTATTTGCTAGCGGCGAAAACGGGTATACATGGTCTTCCATGAGCCATAATGGTCAGGCAAATCCCGCCAAGGCGCACCGGACCGGGCCACCTATAACATGGCGTTTAGCATCATTCGATTATCCTTGGCTTTTCGTCCGCCTTGGGGGGGCGTTCCGGCGGTAGTAGATCTTTGATTCGCTCCCATTGATCATCGCGTATTTCGTATCGCCTTCTCATACGCTAAGTTCACCATGCTTTGGATCGTTTTTATAGTTTGAAGACACGCTCTAGTAAAAATCCTATTTCACGCTAATACGGACGGGCATCAACAAGCTTTGTGAAGCTTCCAGTATTGACCCTGATAGATTTGCAACAATGAAGGAGGTGGTAATGTATGATTCATTTGTTCTGGTCCATAAGCTGGATAATAAATCTTATGTGGAATGCGAGCAAGTCGGTGTGGCAGCTAAGGCAGTCAGGGAACAATTGCTTGTTCTGATACTATGGGAAGCCTACACACTTTTGAATGGACATGTCTCATTGGAGTGGCTTGAGGAAGTGCGGGCGATTATCGACGTAGAGCGGTCTAATAAACACATGATATTCATGATGCTAGACTCAATCGAGGAGCAGAAACATCATGATCTGATTAAAGAAGCTATCGGCCTCACTAAAGATATGAGGCAGCGGGAGCAAAAAGATTCGGCATGTATCAAAGAATGCGGACGTGTTTATCTCAAACTGCAAAATGCAGCTGCTAGAATTTAAAGAGAGTATGAACACCTCCTGAATCTTAGTTGTATGGGAGAGTGAAATATTTGTGTATAGATTCAGAGAGAGTATTTCAAATTTCTCTTGTTTCTCCAGAAGAGATAGATTTTATGAAGCAAATTATTAAGAGAAGTCGAAAATATAATAGAGAGCTTAAAATCGAACTGGACTCGAAAGAACCACGTAAGGCAAAACTCAAAGATTAATGTCATCAGCATGTTTAGGAGGAATATATGGTGGCTACGGTTCTAAAGTCTCTTCTGGTCACGCTAACAGTATACTGAGGCTTTTTTTTTTTTTT
>NZ_ALKF01000121.1:0-16115 GCF_000283315.1 Paenibacillus sp. OSY-SE
CGAAGCCACTTTTGCGTCTACAGCGGCATAGATGTGCTGCTGGAATCAGGCTATTGCCAAAAGATAAAGAACCTGATATATTGAAATTAACTCATACGTATGAGTGGATCAGCCATCATGATATGAAAGCGCTATATCACTGTAAGCAGTAGGTGTGTGCAGATGTATTCTGTAACCTGATTTCTTTTACGTGGTTGCGTTTAAGGAGGCAAGTATGCTTAACAAACACGACAGTGTTCCGCTGTATGTTCAACTGCAGAACCTGATCCGAAGTGATATCATCAGCGGGAAGTACAAGGTAGGAGAGACGATTCCTTCCGAGACGGAAATGATGAAGCTGTATGAGGTCACGCGGACCACGATCCGCAAAGCGATTGACGGCCTTGTGGACGAAGCGCTTTTGGTAAAGAGGCACGGTAAGGGCACGATCGTGTGTCTGCGGGAAATGAAGCATAACATCTGGAACTTTAGCGGCTTTACGGAATATGCTCGGAAGAAGAATGAGATTCCCGTTTCGCGTGTCCTGAAGAAGGAGATCGTTAACCTGGACGGGGTATCTTTTATGAATCTGGTGCGGCTTCGCGGAACCCGCAGGGAGACGACCATCAAGTGGTTGACCCTAGACACGTCCTATGTTCCCTTGAATCTTTTTCCGGGCATTGAACAATATGACTTCTCTGAGCATTCCCTGTATCAGATCATGAATCAACGTTACAGTATTTATCCGCAGAATGCCTCGCTCGGTATTCATCCCATTAACAGCAGTAAGCGGACCAGGCAGCTGTTCGAATATGAGGGGGATTTCCCGCTGATCATGACCAAAGGCAGTGTGCTGGATGAGAAGGGAACCGAGGTGGAAAAGGTAGAAGTCATTTATGGCCCGAACGTGGAGTTTAAAGTTGTGACGCAAATCTAACGCCGAGTTATCTCGGCTTCATTTAAAAGACAACTCATACGTACAACCGTATGTGCAACTATCATTTGGATTGAATTGAAAGACAACATGAGGAAAAAGAGTAACATAGGGAAAGTTTGGAATAATAGAATTGCCGCATTTAAATAGATAGGAGAGAGATTATCATGAAAAATAAAATTCTTGGCTTATTATACGGAATGGCCATTGGCGATGCCATGGGGATGCCTTCGGAGCTGTGGGGCAGAAACAAGGTGAAGGCGTACTTTGGAACAATTACGGATTTTCTTGACGGTCCGAAGGAAAATGATGTGGCGTGCAACTTTACCCGCGGCCAATTTACGGATGACACCTCGCAGGCGCTTTTGATCCTTGATGCACTGATTGAAAGCGATTTCGTACCGGATACGACTGTGATTGGACGGCACCTGCTGGAATGGGCCGACAGACTGAATGCTTTTGATAACAACATTCTTGGGCCAAGCTCCAAAGCCGCCCTGCTGGCGCTGAAGGAGGGCAAGGATGCTGCTGAGTTCACTTCCAAGGCGGAAACGAACGGTGCCGCGATGCGTATCGCTCCTGTTGGCGGATTATTCCTCCCCGAAGAGCATCAGAAGCTGTCCAAATTTGTGTTCGACATCAGTAAAGTGACGCATTCCACGGACGTGGCTGTGGGGGGAGCTTCAATGGTTGCCGCAGCAGTCGGAGCAGCCATTGTCGACAAGTCCTGGGAGGATATTATGGCGGATGCCGTCTCGGCTTATCAGGATGCGAAGAAATACGGCGCGGAGACTTACAGTGCCTCTCTTCCGGCCCGGCTGAAGCTCGCCTTAGAATACGCTGATCAATTTGAAGGTACAGACGAGAAATTTTTGCAGGTCATCTACGATGTCATCGGTAGCGGTGTCATCACCAGTGAATCCGTCCCGGCGGCGCTCGCCATTGCATATTATGCGAAGGAACCGCAGCGGTGTAGCCTGTTGTGTGCGAATCTGGGCGGTGACACAGATACCATCGGAGCGATGGCGGCCGCTATCTGCGGCGCCAAAACGGGAGCGGAGGCCATTGATCCTGCCTGGAGAGCATTGATTGACGAAGCCAACGGTGTGGATATGGCCCACTATGCCAATCACATTCTTGCGTTCAGAGCACAGCATTAACTCACTGAAGCTTAATTTTAGGGGGAATATGAAAATGTCCAATTCGAATTCTGAACTGTTTATCTCGCGTGCAGAAAGAACTGGAAGTCCCAAGGAACTGTTTTTTATCTGGTTTGCCGGTAATATCGGCATTCTGGGTGTTGTATACGGAGCACTAATTGTCAGCTATCATCTAAGCTTTATTCAGTCGGTGCTGGTGGCTGCAGCAGGCGCATTGTCTTTTGCGCTTGTGGGTTATCTAAGTCTGTCAGGCCTCAAGTCGGGGGGGACAACCTTTGTGTTGTCCAGAGCCGTCTTTGGTGTCAAGGGTAATTACATTCCCAACCTGCTCGGCTGGCTCAGTCTAATAGGCTGGCTAGCAGTGAACGTTATTACAGGAACACTGACCCTAATGTCTCTGTTTGGACTGTTTGGTATGGGGCAATCGGCGGTACTTACGGTTATTAGCCTGGCGTTGTTTGTACTGTTGATTCTGACTTCGAATCTGTTTGGGCAAAATGTTCTTGTCAAGGTACAAACTTTCTTCACCTATGTGTTTGGGGCATTGACCTTCCTGATCCTGGTGATTCTCATTCCCCAAACGGATTGGACGGCATTGTTTCGTATGAGCAACGGCGACTGGCTGAATGGATTTTTGCCGGCGCTCTCCATCATCATTGCGGGAACGGGCATCAGCTGGTCCATTGCCGCCGCTGACTACAGCGCTTACCAGAATCCGACCAATTCCGGCAAAAAGGTACTCTTCAGTGTGACGATCGGTGCCTTCATTCCGCTGTTCTTCATTATGGGCGTGGGGATTCTCCTCAGCACTTCGGTGCCGGATCTCGTATCCGCTTCCAACCCGATTCAGGCCATTGGCAATGCGCTGCCCAAATGGATGACGGTCGTGTACTTCATTACAGCGCTCGGCGGCCTGATTCCGCAGTGCATCATCAGTCTGAAATCGGCTCGTGTAAACATGGAGACCTTGAATATCAAGGTCAGCGATAAAGTGGCGATCTCTATTCACGCCCTAATCATGATACTGATTCCGGTCTATGTATTGTTTATTTCGGAGGATTTCCTCATGAATTTCCAGTTGTTCCTCGGTATCCTCGGCATCGGCCTGGCGGCCTGGGCGGCGACCTTTATGTTCGACTATGTGCTTCTGCGCAGCAAGACGGGTTATGATGCAGGATTGCTGGAGAATGCTACGGGCAAAGCTTTTAATTACAATGGTGTGACTAGCTGGATTATCGGTGTAATTGTAGGCTTCCTGTTCACCAACTCTTCGTTCTTTAGCGGCCCGTTCGCGACAGGAATCTTTAAGGATAACAGTCTCGGTGTGCTGCTCGCTTTCGCGGCGAGTGCGGTGGCAACGATTATATTGAGTCAGTTGAACGGCAAGTCCAAGTAAGGAGGGGTATCACATGAATGAATATTTACTTGAGCGTGCAAAATCAGACAAAAGCCGTAAAATTCTCGTAATAGGCGCGGCCGTGGTCGATGTCATCATCCAGCTTGACAAGCTGCCGAAAACGGCCGAGGATGTTATGGCAGAGCACAAAGAAACCGTTGTGGGCGGATGCGCCTACAACGTATCTAATATTCTGAACCAGCTGCGTGTCAACTACAACCTGTTTGCTCCGGTGGGAAAAGGAAGCTACGGTGATATCGTCAAAGCCCAGCTGCAAAAAGACGGCGTGCCCGTGCTGCTGGAGGACGCTTCCGGCGATAACGGCTGGAATCTGTCGATCGTGGAGCGTGACGGAGAGCGGACTTTCATTACCATTCCCGGGATTGAAATACGATGGGATGCCAGCTGGTTCGAAACATTGGATCTCGACAGCTATGACTATTTCTACGTCAGCGGCTACGAACTGGAAGGAACGTCGGGTCCCGTCATCCTGGACGCACTAAGCCGCCGGAAATCGGCGGGGAAGATTGTTTTTGATCCGGGTCCGCGTGGAGAATTTCTGGAGACGTCGATCTTGGAGAGAATCTTCAGCATGGGTACAATCGTACATGCCAACAAGTCCGAGATCAAGGCGATAATGCGGGAAAATGATGCAAAGGAAGCAGCCGCCAAGCTGGTCCGGCGGACGGGCGAGGCTGTTATTGTCACCTTGGGCGGCGAAGGCACCCTATACTGCTCACCGGATGAAGAGGGTATCGCCGAGACGGAGCCGGTGAAGGTCGTCGACACGATTGGTGCAGGTGATGCGCACACGGGCGCTTTTATCGCGGGACTGGCCAGAGGGTATTCTCTGCAACAGGCCTGTGAGCTGGGGAATGTCATTGCCGGCAAAGTGGTGCAGCAACAGGGCGGAAAGCTGCAATTATAAAACAGATTGCGGCGTTCAGCTGGTGAGATAGAGGGCGGTAAATAGAAGGGAACCTTGAGGCCTAATGGGCGCCGGGGTTCCCTTTGTTCTATTATATTTGCATCTTTCCGTTAATCGGAACCTCTATATGAAACTTATGAGTTCGAAAAAACTTTTTCGGGTGGAACTTTTATTATGTGTCCACAAACGGGGTTACAGTTCAGTTGTAAATAAATTAGTTATTGAACTATCGAATTGGATACAGGAAAAAAAACCTGTCTTCTTATCTATTGGGTATAGCTAACATAATTAATTTTCACGTACCTGTCATTGATGGGATGTTCGCGTGAATAATTTCCTATATATTGGAAATTGGCTGAATTATGAATAAATGAGTACTAAGAAAGATGGTGTCTCGGTGACCATTACAGAGAAGGCTTTCATTGTCAGTAATATGAAACTACAGCTTAATCTATAGAGTGAGTCTGGATTTAATCTCTAAATAGGGGTCCAACCACATTGCCATCAACTTAAAAAATAAAAAATACCCCAAAATGAAAAAAATGTTACTTTTTCTCCAAAATCAGAAAAAAAGAATTTTTTCGTTATGGGGATACAAATTTATCTTAGCTTGATGGGCATGTTCACATAGCCGCTTATGGGTTATCCATAACTGTGCACGATTTAAATCATGATAGCAAAGCCATCTTGTCCTTACTAAAGGTGACTTATTTTGAAACAGCTTTATTTATATTTCTTTCAATTTATTGATTGGAAAGTTCTTTCTCTACTCTAAGAATATCTTTCGTTAGTGCAGCTAACTAGATATGAAAACTATAGTATTCCTTTTATTGTTATTATAAACTCATGTAAGAAGTATCCCGTAAAGCCTATTAAAATAAATCCAGCGATTATCGATACCCATTTTATCATTGTTTGACTCATAACTTTTCTTGTTACCGCTACAATTGCAAGTAGACCAACATCATGGACTAGGATACCAGCTAAAATGCCCCGCCCCGACGATTAAAAATTTTGTCGGTTGTGTCGTATCATAAGAATCAGAAAGTACAGCTCCAAAAACGGAAATCCAAAACACGAGATTTCCTGGTGAAACAGCTACGAGTAAGCCATTACGATACGAGCTAAGAAATGATCCGTTTGGTTTATCACCAGCTAACGTAATATCTTGATCTGAGTTTTTTATGGAATCATAGCCTAAAAATGCTAAGAAACATGCGCCAATAAGCCACATTGGTATTTGAATGTAAGATATAGCAAGTACAGAAGCCAATCCCATATATAATGCAATAATTAATAATAAATCGATTGTCATTCCACCTAATCCTACAGCCCAACCATGCATAAAACCCTTTTTCAGACCTTGCTTCGTCATTTCAACTGTCATTGCTCCTACAGGCATTGCAATTGCAAGACCCGCGAGAAGATATGTGAAAAATAGATTCAAAAAATCACTTCTTTCAAATTTGATGTCTTCATATCTTCATTAATATACACACTTCAGCATTAAAATTCAATATTTGTTTGGATTTATTAATATCGATAAACGATTACTATTCAGGATAAGCAAAAGGATGTTGCTGTACTGATTGCATTTATGAAAGTATTTTGGATTCTAAGACTTTTCAAAAGGAATATATTCCTGAATATAATGGTCCAACTAAATTAAAAGTTTATCTGAGAGACAAATTTGGGGAAAATAGAAAAATATGTCCGTATTGTGACATACAATGGATAGGTGCCATTGTTTCACCTTTATTTTCATCAAGCGGTTGATTATTTTGAATTTGTTTGCTGATCAACGAGATTCACACAGAAGAGTTATTAACTATTATAAAATGTTTAAATTAGAAGAAATGTATGCGAGCGTATTATATAAAGTTAGAGAGGACAGAAGAAAGCTAAGAGAAACTGTGAAGAGACTCTTTTTAGCCTCTAACCCTTCAGAGGATAAGGAAAGGGTATTTCGAGATATTCTGCATGAAGAAATTAACATAGTATAGACCAAAATATTTTAAAGAGGGGGTACTTCGATCTAACTAAGATCAAATATGATTTTTTGCAAAGCTTGAAGACATCTCTTTTTGATATTGAATTAGAATATCTGTCCACCCATTTAAGAGTAGATAGGAAGACAGGAAATGATAGTAAATTAGATGATTCTATTCTTACCAATCCGAATAAAATTGCTTAAGTTCTGGTTACATTTTTGGTCACACTTTTTCATTCTTGTACGCCGCGGCGCTCTCTAACGTAGAAACAGAAAACTCCAAAAATCCTTGTCCCACAAGGCTTTTCACCGCTACTTCCTGTACGTACAATACCTCATCGCTCCACTGGCAGTGAAGAGGTCAGGGGTTCGAACCGCGCGTAGGAAGCGGTTGGGGTCCCCACAAAGTAATCAGATTATGCTTTGGAGCCCCTCTTCCCTTTGTGGGTACGAAACCGGCGTCTGAATCTTCAAAAATTATATGCATACGTTATAATAGTTTGTTATGATTATCTTTGAGTCCTGTCCAGGAAAGACATGGGAAAAATTTGTTTGGTTTTGCGAAGTGAAGCGAAGGCTATCAATCGGAAACGAAGAGGGGGAACTGAATGAACAAAGAAACTGTAAGAAGAGAGATTGAGATGAAACTGGAAAGAAAAGTTGCTTCTGATCTAAAGCTTCATAATGTTTATTTGTTAGTACATTCGGATAAGCTGGATATCCACTGGCCTATGGCTGCGGGGGAAACAGACGGATTCCCCGCCAATCCTAAGCAGCCTTATCATACGGCTAGCGTGGGCAAGACCTTTACTTCTGTATTACTCGCTATATTAGTAGAAAAAGGACTTGTCAAATTTGATGATCCTATCGCCAATTACTTGCCTCCAGATATCCTTAAAGATCTTCACCTATTTAAAGGAAAAGAGTATACATACGACATACAGATCAAACATTTGTTAAGCAATAAAT
Source organism: Paenibacillus sp. OSY-SE (assembly GCF_000283315.1). Taxonomy (NCBI): domain Bacteria; kingdom Bacillati; phylum Bacillota; class Bacilli; order Caryophanales; family Paenibacillaceae; genus Paenibacillus; species Paenibacillus sp. OSY-SE. The sequence continues at coordinate 7,357 of NZ_ALKF01000121.1, forward strand.
CAGGTATACCCGATTATTTTGAGGATAAGCCTAGGCAGGGTAAAGCGTTAATGGAAGAAATACTTGAGAACCCCTCTCGTTTTTGGACACCGCAAGAAACCATACATTGGTCTAAAGAGCACTTACAACCCCGCTTTCCTCCCGGGAAAAGGGTTCATTATACGGATACAGGGTACAATCTCTTAGGCCTCATCATTGAAACGATTACATCAAAGCCTTTTCATGAAGTGCTTCATGACTACATATTTACCCCTCTGCATATGAACCACTCTTATTTATCCCAGTATTCTAATCCTGCCATAAAAAGCGAGCATCCCGTAGCGAAACTATATATGGATGAGTTAAAAATAAACGTAGATGACTACCGCAGCTTTAGCAGCTTTTATGCTGGAGGGCAAACCGTATGTACATCAGAAGATCTGCTGATCTTCATGAAAGCTCTCGTTAACAATCAGATTATTCAAAAAGAAACCTTGGACATCATGCACCAATGGAACAAAATGTGGATAGGAATGGATTATGGCTATGGGTTGATGAGGATTCATTTTCTTCCTTTCACTCGAAAATATATCGGGTGGGGGCATCTTGGCGCGAGTGGCGCCTCCATGCTTTACTTCCCCAACATGGATGTATATATAATGGGGAGTTTCAATCAAACCGCTTATCAATCCAAAAGCATGAACTATATATTTTTTAACGTTCTGCGTAAATTAGCAAAGTATGCTCATAGTTAAGGGGTCTAGTTTATGGAATAGGAAAAATATCTTGGCAGTGTAACTAACCAATGCGGGAGAGCGCATCACTGGCAGCGATTAGGTCATGAGATTGTTCTACCAAAAGTCCGCCAGATTGGTAACCAAAATAGCAGAGGTGGGCTGTTAAGCTCATTATCGAAAACTCATGTCCAACAGACATGGGTTTTCTTTTTGTTTTAGGGAAGCTTTAATAAAGTTGGAGAAGTGCCGATTTTATGGTGGCATGAAAACAAGCAAGTCATTTCAAATTATTTAATAAAGTATAACTACAAAATCTAAGATCCAAGAAGTTAGAAATTGTCTCACTGCGGCATCGCCTAATACCGGATTCACGCTACGGCCTTGCTCCGGACTGAAGTATTTGAAGTGGATTCGGTGTAGAAACAATCTCCTTCGCTATGTTCTCGCAAACCTAACGATAGGAGGAATAGGGGATGCTGGCAAGTGTCTCTTTTTGCTTTCTACTTGAGCATTTTTACGATGCAATGTTCGGCACGTTTATTATGCAATAAACAAGTAATAAACCATTTATATGAAGCTGAAGGGATTTATGTATTGATGGTAGGTGGAATTGGTTTTAATAATTACTTTAGTATTCTAGAAAAACTAGGCATATCATGTGTCATAAAAACTGACAATGATCTTCGTGGATCAAGTGGCGGCAAGTTTAGTGTACTTGGCTTTTCACGTTGTAATAGATACATTGGTGAAAAGATACTACCGACATCTAGAATTGATAACAGCACAGTGAATGCAAAGAGAGAACTTTATAATGTCAATATAATTAAACCTGATATGATTCGTGAAGAATATGGTATTTATCTTTCTAAATGTGAACAATTTTATAATTATTGAAGAGGAGTTCCAAAAGTTATTGAATATATTACGATAACCTGTTGTAGGGAGCTGGCTCAATCCTCATCAATTGGTTTCTCCACCTAATTGGGTAAAACACCTCAAAGCAAGCATTCCTTTTCCCTAATCCCACAACGAAAAGAGGTAATGCCCGATGACAACGAATCACATACCCAACAGATTAATCGCTGAGAAATCGCCTTACCTGCTCCAGCACACCCATAATCCAGTTAACTGGTACGCGTGGAGCGAGGAAGCTTTTAACGAGGCGAGAAGAGAAAATAAGCCTATTTTCTTATCTATTGGGTACAGCTGACGTTGATGATACATATGTACATGTCATTGATGAGATGTTCGCGTGAATCAATTTTTAGAAGCTTCTGCTGAAGGAATTGGCGGAGGCTTTTTGTTTGAAAGTATAGGATTAGTGATCGTCATATTCTTCCATTCAATAGTATAATAAAAACATGTTTCAAAAAGGCTATTTAGACACGATGAGTTCGTTTAATCAATTGTATTTCTTATATTTATGAACTTCGTGAATATTACGTTATACGATAGAATCAATTAAAAGCAGTATAAAGAAGATTGATTTACATGCATAAAATATTGATCCAGCATTCTCAGAATGTTTTATCCTGAAATTATTGTAGGTCTATATATAAAAACCCTGTGGGAGGTGCAGTATGTATCATAATTTTTTATTGGTACAAAAAGTAAATGAGCATGCAGATTTTAAAGTACATTTTGCAACGGGACAATATATTAATTGGACATACGAAACAATGAGGAGCCCCTCGAAGAAGCTGAACAATCCAATGTTTCCTATAATCATTACTGATCAGAGAGTAACAATTCAAGAAAAGCCGAAAGGACGTGAAACAAGTTGTTATAGAATCTCAGAGAATAAAATCAGATTTATTGATGATTACGGAGTACCAGATGGTTTTCTTATATGTGTTACAGGACCAGAGGGTTACCTACCTAAGTTAATAAAGTTTGGTCCAAAGCCTAACGTGTACATGGAAGGATTTCCCCATAGAAACCCTGGAATATTTGATTTCTACGTCAATGCAACTACGAGGGAGGCTTCAATATTAGTTCATACAACTGAAAGATCACTCTTTAGCATGGCTGTTGATTTTGAAAAATATGATGGCGATTTCAGTGTACATAGAAGGACTAATTATCATGATGCATTTGATTTAACAATAGCTTTAAATGCAGGAAGGTTTGAAACAGTAACAAAAAAAGACGTAAGGGATATTATGCCTAACATATTGGAATCAGAGTCTGAAAAAATAGTTGAGGTTATGAATGAGTTAATAGATCATTTGAATACAAAACAAGATAGCAGTATACCTAATAGTCTCAAATTAAATATTGCTCATGTATTCAATAGTGTACTTGCAACATCTTCTGCTACAGTTACGGTAGTAGATTCGTACATGAACAATGGAAGTGTAGGGAAAATGATTAAGACATTGATAGAATATTTTTCTCAAGGATAATTTGGTGAATCATAGGCATGCGCAATTGAAAAGTGAAATCTACTTAAATACCTACTAAATAAAGAACTAATAATGTTGGTGAATTCAAGAAGAACGATTCCATCGTATAACATAATATTCACGCTGCGGACAATCGTCCTGGGTCCGGCATTCGCCGGACACCTCAGCGTCCGCTGAGGTCGTGAATACAGGAACGTTATCGGAAAGATAAGGCAAAGACCAACACGTTCTAAGCGGATTTTGAAAGAATTATAATAAAAGAATATGCCATATAATATCTGTGAAATGCAGCTAAACTGGAATTTGTGGGGGGATTAAAATAGAAGAATTAAAACCAAACGAAAAAGAGAAAGATTATTTTATAATAGATTCTATGATTTATATGAAGAAGTTGTAAATGATGATTTTATTAATAAGGATGCTAAAATAAGATTTTATAAACTAAGAGAATCATTTTCGATATATAAAGAATTATTGAGTTATGAGCCGATTAAAGAATATATTAATTGGATGAAAAAAGGTGGACGACCTCATTTTGAAGGGATAATTGCGGATGATTTGTTTAGTTTTATAAGAAATTTATTATTACATTTTCCTATTTTTGATACATGGGATGAAGTTTATATAAATAAAAACTTAGCCACGTGGAGTAAAGTGGGACAAATAGATAAATTTCTAACTAAAGGTATTGAAGGGAAAATTGATGGTAAAGGTACGGTGAAATATAGAATATGGGAAGAAAAAAAGAAAAAAATGACCTATTTTTGTATTAAATTTCCTGAGAAATATGATAATACAAATATTTACTTAAAGGATATAATATCTGAAGAAGTTGGAATGAAATTTTGTATGGCATTAATGAGAGCGATATTAGATACTCAGGTAGAGGATTCAGAAGTACCAGATATAAAAATAATGTCTCAAGTATATTTACCAATAAAAACAAATAGTATTTGAAACTGCATAAATTCCAATTTATCAGTGAGATTATTAGTGTAATGGGTATTTTGAAAAATGATAATTCAAGCTCGTATTATCCATGTTATGCAAATAGATTATAGGTATGTAGATAGGTGAACTTTAAGACTCCAACGTATAGTCCTACTCAAGCTTGGGGGGCCTCATCCATCCGATAACAATGCACTCAAGTTCGCTTTGCCTGTTTTGGGAAGAAGCAAAGCACATTCCTCAGCCTAAGATTAAGAGCTATCTAAGGCTGAGGAACGTCTTGAGTGCGGAGACGTTAGCTCAAATTAGTTAGAAGAATAGAAGTTGAGTGGAGGATCTTATGCAGATACAAAAAGACAACATAAAATTCACTTTCATAATCAGTGTATTTTCATTTGCAGCAGCTCTTTGGGTTTCTACAACATCAAACGGTTTTTGGTTGAATGTCTTGATAGGTATTTTTTCTAGTGGACTTCTTACTTTATTTTTATCTGTTGTCGCATATCGAATTGAGAAAAAGAAAACTCTTGAAGCGTTCTATTCTTCGGTAATAGAGGTAATAAATAATTTTAGCAAATATGAAAAGAATGATGACGCGATTAATACAATAAATGCTGTTTTAAGTATGAACGAATTTAATTATATGGAATTAGATACGTCTTATGGCAATATTAGTTTTCTTGTATTCGATAAGAGACATAGGGAATACATCAATCAAAAAATTTATTCAAGAATAAATATAGTTAGAAATGCTGTCGCAGAAAAATCGTTTCACTTCAAAGAATTTAAAAAATCAAAAAATGGAAATCTTAGAGTGATGGAAATCTTCATTAATGAAATTGACGACTTATTTATTACTAAAACTATTAAAGAGATAGCAGATTTACAAGGACAAGTCATTAAATTAAATGTTTCCTTCAACAAAATTACAAAAGAACTTAGTGATGAACTTAAAGGAGACTATTTCATCCTGATGTATGGAAAGAAAGGTAATTGAAGGATTGAATATCAAGATGCAACTAACTTCAGCTAACATCATATCCACGCTTCGGATCCTTACGGATCCTCGGTCTGCAGAGGTGATTCAGAGCAGCATTTTTAGCAGACAATAATATCTACAAGGTTAAGTGACGGAGCGACTTAACCTTGTAGAGTTCGTAGATACAGAAACGTTATTCGAAATTATACTGAATGAGAGGGAAAGAATTTGAAACGATTTTTTAGTGATTTGTTTGATAAATTATTTAACTATCACAATTGGTTTTTTTACAAAGGAAGGTTTACTTCAACAAGATTAGGAGACTTATTTTACATAATAATTGGGAGTATGATCGTTATTTATTTAATAGTTGGTGACAATAAGTACTTTATTGAAAAATTCGCAGGAATATTTGGGGCTTTCATGTTCTTTGCTTTGTTCTTAACCACTTTTAAATCATATTGGATTAAGCCGCCTAAATTCATTCGAAAAGGTAATGATGAAGTAAGTAGTTTTCTTAGCATCTTTAATCATTCCTCATATCTATATGGACTAACTATATTTACATTTTTTCTTACTTTGACTCTTAATGGACTCCTGATGACAATCTCTCAATTCATAATCGGAGTAAGTTTTGACTGGCAAGCAATATTTTATAATCTACTTTTTTTATCTATGTCATTGTTTACAATATTCTATTTTATGTTTCATATTTCGAAAGATAAAATTACGATAAAACAAGCAAAAGCAAGAATTTCTTTTTATTTATTATGCTCTGGATGTATAACTGCAGGATTATTTGGAACATCATTTAAATTAGCCCTTACCCCATTTCTTACATATGTCGGTATTGGATACCTCTGTTTGAGATATTTTATTGATAAAATTGATAGTGAGAGTGAAACAAAGGAGTCAGTATAAATTCGTATAACATAGTACTCTAGCTGAGTGGCTAGCAGTTCCTTAGTTTGCAGAAGAGTTTTCGATGAAGCAATTGGCAATTAGACCCCTTCGAGGCTAAGTCTGGGGACTTTGGAGGTTGATAGCTAGACATTAGTTCGACTTAAATAACTATTTAGTTGCCAACGCTTAAACAAAGATGGGATATTCGTTTGAATCAATTATTTAAGAAGCTCCTGCTCATGGTATTGGAGTGGCTTTTTTGTGTGAGAGTATAGGATTAGAAATCGTCATATTGTTTTATTTAGTAGTATAATACTACTAAATAAATTACATTATATGGTAACGGATTTAATTAGTACATAATCAATTAATACGACTTATTAGTATAAGTGAATTATATTTACAAAAAGAAAGGGAGTTCCTAAGTGCAAGAAATTATTGAAAAACTGCCTGCATTAATTACTATTGTAGGGACGATCATAGTTTGGGTTAGGTTATTTGTTAGAACATCCAATAAAACAATTGTAGATATGGTGATAGAGCCAAGAAACGTGAATCTGTGGGACAAATTTATTGAACTTGTATTGTTGTCTTCGCTGCTGGTAATTATGTTTCTACTTCCAATGTTTATACCTGAAATAAATTCTATGTTAATTGATGTTATAATGATGGTTGATATTATTTTGTTTTTTATAACTCTGATTATCATTTTAATTTATTGGGTATGTTCATGGTTTAAGCAAGTAAAAGGTAGATTTCTAACTATCTCTATAGTTACAAATTATTTATTAGTATTTTTGATGCCTTTAATTTTAATATGTTATAACAGAAAAAAAATCTTAAATGGAGTTGAAGAGAATTACATCTATGGGTTTATTGCCTTTTTGGCTCTTGTCGTTTTTCATTGTATCTTGATAACATTTTATCCGTCAATTCTTAGGTACTTTAATAAACCAGAAATAAAAAGGTATAAACTTGAGCGAATTCAAACACCTCATGATATTTTACAAGGTTTATATTTGCTATATATGCTGGATAATGAAAGACATGTACTAAGTGAAAACTCAAATATTGCTAAGATAGGAGATGGAGATTTTTATATTTACTATCCTAAAGAAGATGCTCTAATTAAATATTTTAAATAAAGACCTATTCAATCATAATAAGACTGATACAGCTATAATACCAGCTAGGAATCAACTCAACTCCCGTAACCAAAAGTACGGGAGTTTTTAAAATTTGATAATGCTTTTTTTACCGTGATAATTGCTGGGTTACACTTGCTCCAATCGACTATACCTTAAATACAAATCCCCAATTCGCTTCAACATCTAACAATTAAGCACGTAGCTGTCTATTTAAGAAAATCACGGGACGATGGTGAGTTTGAAGACGTTCTCTCGAAGCATAGGGATACCCTTCTGGCCTTGGTCGAGAATAGAAATTGGACCTATAGGTTATATGAAGAAGTGGCCTCTGGTGAAAAGATAGAGTCCCGTAAGGAAATGCAGAAGTTACTTCGGCATGTTGAAGACCAGCTCTATGATGGAGTAGTGGTCATGGATATTGACCGTTTAGGGCGTGGAGAAAATAAGGATTGGGCACTCATTAAAGATACATTCTTAAACTCAGAAACAGTCATTATCACGCCAAACAAGATATACGATCTGGAAATAGACAATGACGATGTATCCTTTGATTTCATGTCTATTTTTGCCCGAATAGAGTACAAAACGATTAAACGAAGAATGAAGCAGGGCAAAGAAGCTGGAGCCAAGAAAGGTATGTGGACAAACGGAAAGCCACCCTTCCCGTACTATTATGACAAGAATACAAGGTCGGTACTGGTGGATGGAACGAAGCGTCCGATTTATCGAGCGATTGTAGAGAAATATCTTAATGGAACAAACCTTGGTCATATTGCCATTTGGTTGACGGATAACAAGATACCCACGCCATACAACATTAAGCCCGATGGAAAGAACAAGGGATGGTCAAATATTACGGTTCAAAGATTGCTGGCAAGTGAGATCCATTTGGGTTATATCACTTATGGTAAAACCCGTTCCAAGCGTGGTCAGGTGGAGCTTGTACCCGAAGAAGAGCGGATTAAAGTCATGGGAACACATGAAAAGCTGAAAACGCCGGAAGAACATGAAGCGATTATGGAGCGGCTGCTTAAGAATCGCATGTTGAATCCCAATTCAAGACGTAACATTTTTCCTTTATCAGGCTTGCTTTATTGTGAAAAATGCGGTTCACGGATGAGATTTAGAGTAGGTGAGAATAAGAAGCAAGGGCAGCACTGGAGTGCATTGTGCTATCACCAGTACAAAGATGGCAGCAAATGCGAACAGCACGGGAAGGTAATGGATGCTGACTTTTTTAATGCTCTGTATAATCGGATTATACATGTAGACCCGAACATTCTGCGGGAGATTGAGTTACATGGTAGTCGTTATAATGATACGCAGACGATCATTGAGGTCAAAGAGCAGGAATTGAAGAAGCAGAAGCGGGCATTGGACAAGCTACATGAATCTTATGAAGAAGACATGATAACGAAACAAGTGTTTTTAGAGCGAAAGGCTGTTCGGTCAAGGCAGATACAGAAGCTGGAGGAAGAGTTGAAGGATTTGCGGAAGGTTGTAGTAGATGAAGGGAATTATCCAACTGTGGAGCAGATATATGAGCGGATAGGTGAGTTTAGAGAGTTGTGGAGCGCTGCGGTGACAAGTGAAGAGAAGAATCGAGCGTTGAAGAAGTTGGTGGAGCGGATTGTGATGCTAGACTAAATACTGGACACCG
>NZ_ALKF01000122.1:0-17229 GCF_000283315.1 Paenibacillus sp. OSY-SE
ATTTCTTCATTATAGGAATGCTAGTTTAACAAAAATAGCATCTTTTCAACCTGCCTGCTACCGATGAGATCCTATCGGGAATGTAACAAAGTTCTTGTCGAGGTAACCCATTTTAATTTAACTGCTCCAAAAGAACGAACATTTGTTCGAAATGAAATCATAAAAAGACGCTCTTATGTGAGAGCGTCTTTGTTCATATATTCTACAGCCGAATGGACATTCCTATTCCATTTAACAAAAAAGTGCCCATATTGTCTGAGGACAAGAACATTGTTCCATTGTCATGTGCAACGATAGTCTTATAATTATTTTATTACGCCTGTAAAGTCCCTTATTTTTTCAGAGATTTCTTTTGGATGGGAACGATATAAATAATGACCCGCGTCCAATAAGACCATTTCTCCATGTACAGACTCCTCTATTTGCTTCTCATGTTCGGGGATCCATCGATCCGTCACAGGGTGATTCGCTTGGACAAAGAAAAGGACAGGTAAATGGGGAGGAAAAGTTAGCTGTTCTGCTGCTTTAAAGTTGGAATACATGCTAACTGCCTCATTTAATTGAGTTGTATTATACATGTTTTTGTGTATCAAAATGTTCAATTGTTCTTTAGTTTGTTCATCATAGGGCAGTCCATCATAAGGGTCAGCACTCAGTTTCAATTGTAAACGGGCGAAGCCCAAGTTGCGGAACCATTTAATCGGTTTTGTCACTGACGAATCAATCTTCTGTTCACTCAGCGAGGGAACACTACTATCCAGCCCGATAAACGCTCTCACTTCGTTTGGATATTGGTTCACATAATCCAGACTATAGATCCCCGAAATAGAATGACCCATGAGAATATAACGATCTACATGGAGACTTTGTAACGCTTCATGAATTTCACTTACGATATTTGCTGTACTGCGCTCCTTCTGGGTGTGATCGCTCAAACCGTAACCAAAAGGTTCAATCACGACGACTTTATAATTAGGGATTAACTCTGATATGAGTGGCTTAAAATCAAGTGCAGGTGCCGCTGTTCCATAACCAGGAAGAATCACAACGGTTTCTTCACCTTGCCTTGAATGAAAACATTCATCTGTTTTCCATCTACAGATACATGCTGACCGTATTGTTCCATTCTTTTTTGTTCTGTATGACTGCTGATTTTATTTACGGTATATACGATGGCGATAAAAAGTAGGATGGCTATAACTACTGCGATGATTACTTTAAGCAAAATATGTAGTACTCTCTTTGTTTTTGTACTATTCCTTACTTCCTTTCCTCTCAATGAATGGAATATGAACGGAGCATGAACAAAGTTTTTCGGCAATCGGTACAAGTTCTTGTCCTTGGCTTAGGACAAGAATAACAAAGGATGGCCTTCAACAATCTGAGGACCACCCTTTATTATTAAGCTTTTATTTTGATATATTATTCTTGGATATTTCATTGGCACTTCTTAAGTAGGAGATCGACTATTCGTAATTAGTTTTCCACTTTTCCAAATAGCAAGTCGATAATTTTTTCATCCGCCTTACGGTTTTTTCCCTTGTAAGGATAACAGTGGATATGAATGGCTGGGTTAAAGTTGATCTCGATAATACTGTAATTAGAATCGGATGCTTCAGATGTAATATCATCAATCATCATGTCTACCCCACAGAAAGTAGCACCTGCAGCCTTTGCTGATTCAATGGCTAATGTCTTATAGCTCTCAGGAATTTCATCGGTAAAGTCAAGACTGTCTCCACCTGTACTGATATTGGAGTTTTCCCGTAAATAGACGACTTGACCTAAGTTAGGGATCTCACTCCATTGATGGTTATGATTCTTTAAAAACATGGTTTCTGCTTCACCTAGCTGGATCTTCTCTAAAGGCGTCTTATAACCGCGCCCCCGAAGCGGATCTTTATTCTTTTCATGGACGAGCTGCTCAATAGTGTGAATCCCATCACCCACGACATTGGCTGGTACGCGATGCAGTACCCCTACAACCTCAGCGCCCATGACCAGGAATCGATACTCTTTACCTGTCATGAATTGTTCAAGCAGAACGGTCTGATCGTGCTTAAACGCCATCTCAAATGCTCTTTGATAGTCCTCTTCAGAGAACGCACGATTAAAGATGGTGATACCTAACCCAAAGTTGGTGGACTTCGGTTTAATGACGATAGCTTTGTCATGGTACATCTCATAGGCAGCTAAAGCCTCTTCCTGACTACGGAAGGCATCCCCATTCGGTACTCGAATACCACGCCCTTTAAGAACTTCTTTCGTTACTATTTTATTCTCCATGATCAATACCGTACTGTAGGAATCAAGCGACGTCTTAGTAGCCTGCTTTACATATTCCTTGTGTTCTCCCTTTGTAAGCAGGACGAAGTTCTCGTCACGGTCTATTAATTTAAACATAATCCCACGTTTCACGGCTGCCTTTAGAAGCAATTGAGTTGATAATTCTAAATCTTCATATCCAACAAAGCGGTACCCACTTTTCTCGCTTTCTTCAGCATAATCTTTAGCTTTAGCCAGATGATATTTCATGTAAGTGGATTTCTGAATATCTGACTTAATTTTGTAGGCAAAGCCCAACTCGGGATGAAGGATTTTTTGCATCTCTCGATCAAGGATTTGAATCAACTTTTCCCCGTGAGGATTCAAAAGTTGTACCATTTCTTGCATTTCACGGATACAAGTAAGTGCTATCTCCTTCATCGTTCCTTGGGAGCTACTAGAGTCATGTAAAATTCCTTCAATGCCTTCCATGATCACTTGATCATGATTGAGATCCGCCATCTTCTGGTCTTCCGCACCGAAAGGCTCATCTTCCTTGAGCAGCATAAAGAGAATGAATAGATGGATCAAATACATCGTATCTCTACTGATCCCAATCTTATCTAGCGGGTTGAGATCAATCAAGCGCAGCTCTATGTAAGCCACACCATCTTCAACAAGTTCTTGCAATGGGTTCAACCCTTTGGCTGTTTTCAAGCGAACGGGACTGTAGAATTCCTTTGCATTCAGCAATTCGTCCTGCTGAATTAACGTGTTCAGATCCTGTACGTAGTTATGTGTTGAATCAAAGGATACATAGAACGGTTTTTCATTCCGGTAGCCACATACACTATTCCGAAGCGAATTCATATTCGGGAAGTAGTAGCTCTTGTTGTCATCTGAATTGCTTAATGAGACACACTTTTCGATGTAGGTCTTATCAAAGACTGGACTTGCACCTGTTAGATAGATGAGCAACCAACGGTACCGAAGCAGGTTGCGTGCAATTTTGAAGTAAATTGCATCCTTGAAGTCTTTGTAGGCCTCACCTTTCCCTAGCGTTTCATGTAGCTTTCGTAAGAATCGTTCATCAAACGAGAAATTATAATGAATTCCACTTAGCAGTTGTCTTTTACGACCATACTTATCTGCTAATTCATGTCGGTATTCATCCGCAACAGGATCATTCATCTTAGCAATAGGAATCTCATCTTCATCAGGTAAGATAGGAGGATTACTGCTTGGCCACAAGTACTCCCCATCAAGCTCTAATGACACAATATCCTGGAGGGCTTCCATAAACCGATATGTCTCTTCAATCGAGTCAAAAGATGGGGTAATCATCTCGATCTGACTCTCCGAAAAGTCAGTTTGGATATAGGGATTCTCCGTCTTACTCCCAAACGCCTTAGGATGTGGGGTCAGTGCCAATTTACCTTCATGATCCACCCTAACATTCTCTTTCTCTAAGCCAAATTGACCTTGAAACAAATCCTTATTTAACGATTTATCAATTATTTGTTGTATGATTTCACAATGTAACAAATTCACATGTTGGACCTTCCTTCTTACTTATGTTAAGCCGAAATTTGTGGAACTTTCATTTGACGTAGCGATCTCCTAAACCAGAAGACCAAAACGATTCCTTTAAACACACTACTTAATGCAATAGACATCCACACCCCATTCAAGCCGAATGATTCGGATAGGATCAGGGCCATTGGTATTCGTAATGCTGTAAAGGTAATACTGAAAATCGGAGGGATATGGGTTTTCCCGATTCCGTTAAAGGCACCTACCGTCATGAGCTCCATGCACATAAACAGTTGGGAATAACCAATGATCCGCATATAATCCGTCCCTAACGCTATACTCGCCTCATCAGATAAAAATACAGAGAAGAGCTGACCAGGGAAGAGAACAAAGATGATCGATATAAAGATACCGAATCCCGACGTCAGTAGCAAAGCCTGTTGGTATCCCTGCTGGATACGATCTAATCGACGCGCTCCATAATTTTGTCCGAAGAACGCAGCGATAGCGCCTTGTAGCCCACCTATGGTCATGTAGGAGATTGATTCAATCTGAATACCGACTTTTTGAACCGCAATTGCATCCGAACCAAAGCGCACAATGATCTTTGCTATGATGATCGAAATCAACGTGAAGGTCACCCGTTGAATGGTGATCGGTAGTCCCATGCGGATGACTTCTTTCATAAGGCTGCTATTCCATGCGGATGACTTGGTAATCAACTCGGAATGTCTTGTTTGAATGATAAATAATACCGTCACAAGAAGGTTTGCCATCAAAGTCGCAATAGCTGCCCCTACAACGCCCAACCCTTCAAATGGTCCTACGCCAAAAATCAGAAAAGGATCGAGAATGATATTAAGAATAAGACCAACCGTGAAGATATGAAACGGCTGCTTGCTGTTTCCCATCGCATTCAATATGGTCGCGAATAAAATATTTACGACGGAAAAGACAGTACCCAAGATGGAGATCAATAAGAACTGCTTCGCCATCAACTCAACTTCACCACTACCTAAATCAAAGAACCCGATAAGCTGATCCTTTGTCAAAAAGACGAATGCCATATAAAGAAGACCTAGCAAGACAGACATGATGAATCCATTTTTGATATAGGTCTTAGCTTTATCACCCTCGCCTGCTCCCATACAATGGGACACCTTGATCCCCGTTCCGATCGTAATCATCGTGGCCAAAGCGATCGCTAGATTAATAAAGAAGCTCGCCGTCCCAATGGCTGCAACAGGTCCACTTCCGAGCCGGCCAACCCACATCATATCGACTAGTCCATAAGTTGTGGAGATGAAATTGGTTGCTATGATTGGAAGGGATAGTTTCATCAAAGTCGGCATAATCTTCCCTTGGGTTAAATCAATTGTGCCTTTCATGTTACGTACTCCTTCATACCCTAATTAAAAACCGACCATAAGGGTCGGTTCAAAGCGTTGATTATTTTCCTTCTGCTAGGAAATACTCGATTCTAGCTCTTACTTATTTAGTGCAGGCTCGAAATACTTCCGCTTGATCCAAAGCGATACATTTACAAGCCCAATCAATACGGGTACTTCAACAAGTGGTCCAATTACCGCGGCGAATGCAACTCCTGAATCCAGACCGAACACACCAATCGCTACGGCTATCGCTAGTTCAAAGTTATTGCTTGCAGCCGTGAAAGATAAGGATGAAGCCACTGGATAGGAGGTTCCTGACTTTTTCGATAAGAAGAAGGATACTAAGAACATCACGACAAAGTAGATGAGCATTGGAATCGCAATACGCACTACATCAAGCGGTAACTCGACAATCAATTCCGCTTTAAGCGTGAACATCAAGACGATCGTAAATAATAGTGCAATAAGGGCAAGTGGACTAATCTTCGGAATCAACACTTGTTCATACCACTGTTGACCCTTCAGCTTGATACCAATCACACGTGTCAGTAACCCTGCCGCAAACGGAATCCCTAAATAGATCAATACGCTCTCTGCAATCTGTCCCATGGAGACATCAACAACCGCGCCTTCAACGCCAAACCAGCCTGGTAGCACCGTAATAAACACATACGTAAAAACGGAATAAAACAGAATCTGAAAGATCGAGTTAAATGCAACAAGACCTGCTGTATACTCAGGATCTCCCTTAGCCAGATCACTCCATACCAAGACCATCGCAATACATCTTGCTAGCCCAATCATGATCAGTCCAATCATGTATTCAGGCATATCACTTAGAAACAAAATAGCTAACAAGAACATCAGAATCGGACCGATAATCCAGTTCTGCACTAAGGAGAGAAGGAGTACCTTCCAATCCTTAAACACCCGTCCAAGCTTTTCATACTTCACTTTTGCAAGCGGCGGATACATCATCACAATCAGACCTATAGCAAGCGGTACCGAAGTCGTTCCAATTTGCATGCTGGAAAGTACTTCGGAGAAATTAGGCACCATGTACCCTAACCCTAATCCAATGGCCATTGCCCCAAAGATCCAAAAGGTGAGATAGCGATCCAGAAAAGAGAGTCTCTTGGTGTTACTTTGACTCATGACACCCACACTCCTTATTCACATATCATAGCGTTGATTTTTCCCTGCTCTTCTTCCCCTACCTTCGGCAAATATTCAATTGCATCTTTTAAATGAGGTTTATCTTCAATCGAAAGGGAGTAATAAATCCACTGTCCTCTTCGTTCTTCTACCACTAAACCTGCGTCCTTTAATTTACGAAGATGCTGGCTAATATTCGGTTGAGTCGATTGCAATAGCTCAACTAAATGACAAACGCACATTTGTTGTTGGGATAAAAGTGAAACAATTTTAAGTCGAGTTTTATCACCTAACAACTTAAATTGTTCGGCCATTTCCTCTATTGTGATCATCATGTGTCGGTACACCTCCTTGATTTCATGCTTATTATATAATCAGATGCTTATATAATCAACTGATTATTTGTCGTGATGAAAACCGTTGAAAATATAAGTACATAATTATATAATTACACACGTATTCGAGAATATCACACACGAGGAGATGTCTCAAATGAAAATTGAAGTCTTTGATCCTGCATTATGCTGTTCTACGGGTGTTTGTGGGCCGAGTGTCGATCCTGAACTCATTCGCATTGCTGCCGATCTGGATGCAATACGCAAACACGGATTTGATGTACAACGTTACAACCTGTCTCAGGACATTCAAGCATTCACGATAAATCAGATTGCACTCGCTTACCTTCAACAGCATGGTCCTGATGCATTCCCGATCACCATCGTGGATGGCGAACTACAGACGGAAAATCGTTATCCAACGCGTGAAGAGTTGACAGCTTGGACAGAGATTACTTTTGAGCCAGCGAACATCGGAAAGAAACCGATTAAAACGATCAAGGTGCAGCCGAAATCACAAAGTTGTTGTGAGCCAGGTAGTGGCTGCTGCTAAGCAAAGGAGGCGTTACCCATGAAATATGTACCAACTGATCTACATCATCGCTATATCTTTTTCACTGGTAAAGGCGGCGTGGGTAAAACATCTGTTGCTTGCTCCACCGCTATCGCATTAGCTAACCGGGGAAAGAAAGTCCTTTTGATCAGTACTGATCCAGCCTCGAACTTGGATGATTTATTTGAGACAAAGATCCATAGTGAACCCATGCCTATAAGTGGTGTTTCTGGACTCTACGCAGCTAACTTAGATCCTGAACAAGCTGCACGCGAATATCGGGATCAAGTGGTTGGACCTTATCGCGACATTCTTCCTCAGGAAGCGATTCAACAAATTGAAGAGCAGCTCTCAGGAGCATGTACGGTTGAAATTGCTGCCTTTGATGAATTCACCAAGCTATTATCTGCAAACGAAAATGAATACGACCATATCGTTTTTGATACAGCTCCAACAGGTCATACCTTACGACTCTTGCAGCTTCCTAAAGCTTGGACAGGTTTTATGGATACCAACATCCATGGAGCATCATGCCTTGGGCCTCTTTCGGGGTTAAGCGCAAAACAAGAGATGTATGCTAAGACAGTAGAAGCATTATCCGATTCGAGTCAGACCATCCTAATCTTAGTCGCCCGTCCAGAGCGTACCGCTTTACAAGAGGCTGCACGAGCATCTGTCGAGCTTCAAGAGCTTAGCATTACCAATCAGCACCTCATCATTAATGGCGTGCTTAGACGGCAAACTGATGATCCTAATGCCCAAGCATTTTCGGACCGGCAAGAAGCAGCACTCGCCAATATGCCGAGTGGGCTGAATTCGTTACCACAGTATGAAGTTTCGTTGAAGCCTTATAGCGTAACAGGATTAAATCTCTTGCAGGAGTTTCTTGATCCGAATAAGGATACAGTGCTGAATCACAACACCGAGCAAGTCGAGGAATTGAGCCTCCAAAACCTATCGTCGCTTCTTGATAGCCTAACGACTAAACCAAGCGGTGTAATCATGACGATGGGTAAAGGCGGTGTAGGAAAGACAACAGTTGCTGCTTCTCTGGCAATAGGTTTAGCAAGCCGTGGGCATCGTGTTCATCTCACGACAACAGACCCAGCAGCTCACCTCTCGCTCGCCCTTGGAGATGATATAGAGGAGAAATACCCACTCCTTCAGGTCAGTCGAATTGATCCCAAATTGGAGACCACTCGTTACTCCAGTGAAATCATTGGTATGAATGTAGACCATCTGGATCAGGATGGACTGGAACTATTAAAAGAAGACCTTGCCTCCCCTTGTACAGAAGAGATCGCGGTCTTCCGTGCATTTGCACGCATCGTAGAGGAAGCCGATCATGGATTTGTAGTGATGGATACAGCGCCAACCGGCCATACCCTTCTCTTATTAGATGCAGCAGAGGCGTATCATCGAGAAGTTCAGCGATCGACAGGGAATATTCCTGAGTCCGTACGCAACCTTCTCCCACGCCTTCGCAATCCTGAGGAGACCCACGTTGTAATCGTCACATTACCAGAGGCAACACCTGTAATGGAAGCAGAACGCCTTCAGAAGGATCTACAACGTGCAGAGATCGAGCCCGATTGGTGGGTTGTCAATCAAAGCTGGCAAGATATAAAGACTACAGAACCTGTCTTACAAAACCGTGCTCTTGCAGAAAATAAATGGATTCAAAAAGTCACGGTGTTATCCAAACACACCGCTCTCGTCCCTTGGAAAGCAAACGAACCAACAGGATGGAGGCAGCTAGAAATACTTACCCAACATTAAAGGAGCCTGAAATGAACGAAAAACCTTACCACGAGTTGATACCAAATCTCTATATGTGTGGAGCAAAAGATGTAAATCAACTGATCCAAGAGCAAGGCATTGATGTGGTTGTTGATCTACGAGCAGAGGTAGACCCTGCCGAGCTTACACCACTCAACATTACAAGAGTTCATGCCCCATTAGAGGATCATGCGGAGGATACAGAAGAATCGCAAATGAAAGAAGCAATTCGGGCTGTTGTTACCCATCACCAAGCAGGCAAAAAAGTCGCTTTCCACTGCGGAGCTGGTCGAGGACGTACGGGAGCTGTTGCCGTTGGAACGCTAATGGAATTAAAATTGGCATCCGACATTGATGAAGCTTTATCTAAAGCTAGAGAAGCACGTTCCATTCTGAAGATGAATGAGGCTCAACGTGCAACTTTAATGCGCCTTTACCTATAGGTTATGCTGAATATCATAAGAGACACCCATATAATACGGGTGTCTCTTATTCATTAATTATCATGATTAATTACGGGATGATTCCCTTTATTACAGCTGAATCTTGGAGGAAAGTAACCGCAAAGCAGAAGAGTTGTTTTATGTAATTTAACAATTTGGTATACTACCTTTTTTCATTTTTCAGAGGATGAAATACTAAGTAAATCTCATCACCTGTCCATTTAACTGATCATAAAGGCTGCCAGATCTATTTGTCGGCAGCCTTTTATTAATCGTTTATTGAGCTATCGTTTCCCGTTAGTAAAATGCTTTTCTAATGTTATCGAGTAGAACTTTGTCATGCATCATTATCTTCACGAGAATTAAGAGTTTGCGCTGAGCTCCTTACCTATTTTGGTTACTGTAAAGAATGCCGACTGCTGATTTTTTTGTTTTCTTGGTTTGTTTTATGAGTTTTCCACCCTCAGTGTATATTTCCTTAAACGAAGGGGCACCTACAAACCCAGTTAATGCTGCACTTACTGTCCCTAATGTGGTATTTCCTGTTGCCGCAGCTATGATGTCAAGGCCTACAGATACTATCGAGCTAGTTAAATTGATTCCCCAAAATTTTTTATTCCTGCTCTGTAATTCTTGCACTTCTTTTTCATGTTTACTAAAGGATTCTTGAATGTTTGCGAAAACGCCAGTTGTCACCTCATCGAAAGTCGTTTTATCAGCAGTTGATATCTCTTCAATTCCTTTTGACAAAATTTCTCTAAGTTCGTTTAAAGCATGCTCTTGACGTAACTTGATCAGCGCTGTATCCGATAAATTGCCAATTAAGCCGTATTCAATTTTCGTTAACGAATTACTAATCAACATGTTCTTTACCTGGGCATTTGGAACATTTGAACTGTATTCATAATTCCAAAGGAGATACTGCCAAGAAGTAGGAGCATCGACAATGGGAATTCCGTTGTACAGCGATGCTCGATCAATGATGTCGTTGGATTGCATCATCCTTGAGTTAACCATGAATTTTACCTTGTAGCCAATGGATACGTCTCCAGTTACGTTGTTAAATGCCCAAGAAGTGTCTTTTTCCCACTTATGAAATTGGTCAGCCTTAGTGAGATGTTCCCAGTCTGTATCGAAAAGCATTCTGTCCGGATTCACTAACTTCTGAAAGAGATCTTCGGGTGTTTGGATTTTTTGGAGAAACGAATCTGCTTCATCCATATCCGTAAAACTTACTCCAAACATTTCTTTTAAGTGTGCGAGAATATCTGTTTGTGATTGCTTTGCTAGATCACCAAAATCGCTTTCACCAATATATTTTTCATCAGGTACAAAGACGATTATTGGTGATTCCAATTCGGCAAGAGCAAGATCCTTGTATTGAAGTGCATTAAGAGCATGTTTAGCTAAATAGTAGAACGCCTTTTCAGGAGACATCTGATCAAAAAATGACGTTGTCCGAAGCATTGGGTCTGGTACAAGGATGGTGTCAACGTATAACCCTGCACTTCTGGCTATGTTGCCTGTGTATGATGGGAAGATATCTCCTCCATAAATTGATACTACCCCATTCAAGCGTTTAAGGTGTGCCTGTATAATGGGGAGGTAATACTGCCATAGGTCGTGTAGCCCCTTCTTAAAAGCCTCGCGTTCTTCTGCAAAGGAACGTACAATTTTCTCATCCTTGGAGAGTAATGTGGCAACTTGCTGTGGGTTATATCCCTTTTTCTTCATCTGTTTAAATGCATTCCCAAAAAAAGTATCGAGCACATTAAAATAAGCTTGTTGTGTCTCTACCAGTGGGATACTTAAAAGTTCTTCCTCGTTCTCCATCATTTCAACAGCTAAAGCAAGTGCTCGTACACGACTATCAACAGTGTCTGGATTTACATTTACGTCATCAGGTAAGAGCCTAACATTCATCAAGGACTCAATTGTAGATTGGTCATTAAAGTAGAGCTTCCCTTGATCAAGGTATTTTTTTATTCTTTCAATTCGGGAATTCAGAAGTTCTTGTTCCATTCGTTTTCTCCTTTAAAAAGATTTAAATTAACGAACAAAATAAGGTTTAGTATATAAAAAAAGAGCAGGCTAGTATGTGCACCTTTGTTTTTCTGCATCGGCTCCTAGCTTTAATGATATAACAATCTTGCTTGCACTTCTCAAATTCGTTTTTTACTTTCACCCATTCGCCAATGGATGTGGGATGTCGAATTTTTCGTTTATCTGAAGGATACAGTTTTCCACTTCATCGATAGAGTCAAGATATCTGTATTTCATTGCATAGTCCATAGCGGTAGGCGAACTATCATAAACACATAGTCGTCGGTTAATATCCGACAGTCTCTCGTTTACAAAATCCTTATTCCACTTTTCCAAATTATCTAAAGTATCCCTGTGCTGTGTATAGGCATATTCCACTAAGGATACCTTATCCTTGTACTTAATCGACAGATACTCCTGTAGGTTCATATCGCCTTGTTCCTTCAAAAAACCAACCGAACTAAAATCAACAGCATAATAGAGATCTGCTAATACTCGTAACGAGATATCATCACTGGTGTTAAGGACTTTGTAGTCCTCCCTATCGGCTATTGATGCTTCAATGATTCTCTTGTATTTGGAGAAGAACTCCTCAATACTGAGATCAATCACATCTTCTCGCATCAACTCGAGCTCTTTATCGTAAAAGTCATCATCTGGGTCATATAATTCTTGATAGTAAGTAAGTTTACCGTCGTAATCTTCGATAATCGCTTTGAAGCGGTCTGTAAACTTATCGCCGTATGTAGTTCTTGCGTATTTCCCCTTCTCCACTAACCTTTCCAAATAAAGCTCTTCCTTCTTCTTTTTCGCCTTTTGTGTAAGGATGTGAAGGACATACCTTAGCCTGTCCTCCATGTAAGACTCTAAACTATCTGTCACAAGCACGGAATAGTCGAACGTTTTGCACTTTCTTACGCTTACATTGGATAATGGGACAGTGTTTTCTCTTGGATTATGGTAAGTAAAGTATTGTGTCCGATCGTACCTACCCACCAAGATGGTTCTTGATGTTTTAGTGTAGTTAAATTCAAAAGTAAACTCAGACTTCTCCACATCAAGGAAATACACCAGTCCTGTTTTATCGTATATGTGCTCATCAAACTTAGTCCGTTTTCTTGCATCTGTAAAATCTCGAGCTGAAGAGAACTTCATAAACTTAGCCTTGTCAAAAATCCAAAAGTCCTGAATATCGACAGACTCATATAATTTATGGCGCTCTTCCCACTGTGTAATTGTAATTGGACTGTGTTGGAACTCGAACGCCCATTTTAGCCCTGCAAACACTCCATCTCTATGCTCTACGTAAATATCAGCTATTTGTCCAGTTGCGGGAATATGCACCTCATACTGCACGAATGCAGTAGGAAACATACCCTTAAGCCATTCGTATAGTATAGCTTTGCCTTTTATGTGGCTTTTTGTTTCAGGTTCGTGCCCTACATATTCACATTCTGCCATACGATGGGCAAAATGGGGTGTGTTAACAGCACCTTTCTTGAATATTACATCTCCACCACAGTTAGGGCAAAATAATTGATGTTTCTTTACCAATTTAGCAACAACTTCTGCGTCGCATTTTGTAGAAATCATGGTCTCTTTACTAGCTGTTATACATCTTAACAAAACAACCACCCCATATTTATAGTCTGAATATCCGATCAAGGGCTTCTCGTTCATTACGTTTAAAACTTCTGTCCTCTTCAGCCATAAAAATGCACCCTTGTTGTATTCATTGGATGGAACAAGGGCCACTCTCCAATGTTACTATAAAGGGTGCAGTTTAAAAGTAGGTTTCATTACCAAGGTAGTAGTATAAAATATGCTGTAAGCTTGTAGCACAGCAAATGGGCAGAGCTGATTGAGCTAGTTGTCTAACCGTTTTGAATAAACTGAAGGTTTGATTCACGCACAAGGATTATTTTCTCTTACATATTTAGATCCAACATCAGATAATCGCCTTTGATAGGCTTCGATAAATAAATGATCAATCATGATCGATACTTGATTACTTTATTTCCCCTAAACCATCGACTGTAATGATAACTCCTACAATAAGTTTTTCAATCAACTCAACTTCTTGCAAGCTTCTACTCAGTAACATTAAATCGATGCATTTCTTGTATTAGATATTGTCTTACTGCTTCTTTTATGGCTTCAGGTTTATGATCCCATGAAATGAGTGTTCCTTTATAATGGCTTTTATATTTAAGCCATAAGAAAAAAGGTTCTAATGTGTTTAAGTATGCAATTACAGAGCTTTCGCTTATTCTCTTAATCTGATCATGATAATATTCAATCAATGGAATAAATGGCTTCTTTTCATCATCAAATACAATTAGACGATATTTACTCTGTACTCCTTCTGGACAATAAATATGAAAAAATGCCCCCATTCGCCCCCCTGCCCCCATCTATATTTTCATAAAAAAAGGACGTTCTCGTCGAATCAAAACGAGTGTCCTTAATATTATGTGACACATTATATAAAACGATAAGAAAATCATGGTACCGTCAACAAAACTTGTAATTTAATATTATATAGTAATATGTCATTAAATCGTTTTTAGCCCTTACCCCATAAGGCTTTCTATAAGATGTGTCACATTTTATAAATATAAAAAACGTTCCATTTCTAGTAATGGATCTTTTGGAATTATTGTCGAATCAAGAACTTTGTTACATGGACATTCCTATTACATGTAACAAAAAAAGTGCCCGTATGAATTACAGGCACTTTGATAAATATTTGATTTAGTTCTGAAGATTTAATCATCAACAACCTGGTTGATTGTTGCTTGATTAATGCACGAAGAAACCCTTGATCATAAACGGCCTGAATAATTTCCGGCGCCAACCCGAGCACCGTCTCGTGGTGATATCCCGTTGTCAATGTCTGATCGCTCTCCACATCCGCCGCAGGCAGCGCCAGCGCACGCTCAATCAGCGGCGAGAAATCGTCGTTCACGATCTTGGTCACGCCCTCGAGCCCGGCCACGTCATAGGAGAAGAACCGATCGGCATAGATCCCCTTAATTGGCATGACACAGTTCGTCGTCGCAAGGATGGCGCCAGAATATTGGTCAAACAGACGGCGCTGGTCATACCAGGCTTTGCCGATATTGCCTTTCAAATGCGGATATTTCTTCAATGCCGGGTAGCCGTGCGCCGGAAGCATCTCGGAATGAGTGTAAATGTTGATGCCCTTGCCCTCCGTCTGCTTCAGCAATTCCTCCAGCGCATACAAGTTATGCCCTGTCACGACGATAGACTTCCCTCTATCTTGTTCTGCGGGACGGTAACCGGCACCGGAACGCCGAAATGCTCCGTATGGGCCCGATCCAGCACATCCATAATGCGGATCGCCGCGCCCCCTACCTTCATCGCCATTTCCAAATGCTCCCATAAATTGAAATTGGAGTTAGTCAACGTCATATAAAGCGCTTCATGCGTAATCGCGTCAACCTCTTCATCGACATAGCCCAACTGCCGCGCATGCATCGCATACGCCGCGATGCCTTTCAACGCAAACACGATCGTATCTTGTAGACTGGCAATCGTCTCGTCCTTGCCGCACACTCCGACAACCTTGCAGCCGTCCGTCGGCGTCTGCTCGCCATGAATATCGCGTCAACTTCACAATCTCGCCTCATGTCACAAAAAACAGCGCGTCCATAACGGATCACGCTGCCCATATGCGATTACAATATAAGATTATAGAACCGCTTCCTTCATCAAGGCCTCAACCATCCTCTACCACCTGTCAGTAGAAAATAAAGTATTAGACTAAGTGTCTTTATTCCATGCGACTTTTCGAATTGTCATACCACCAGACTCCATAAAATAAGTTTTAGACTGACCTGAGAAATTGGAACAGCGACAGCTAAGGACGAGAAAATAAAGTCCTAGACTGTCGCTGTTCCATTGAACTAACGTGTCCCGTTAGCGTAATCTACGCACCGAAGCTGTTTAGCTTGTTAGGGAATCGGATTAATTCTGGTCCAATACTGCAACCCGATACGAAAACTCCTATTTTTAACTTACGTTCATTGCAGGAGGTAATGCAAACATTGTCTTTCAATGATATGCTCTTATTGAATCATTGAGCCGTCTCCTCATTTCATTGCGCACATGCTCAGGTTCAATGCATTGGCATTTATCTCCGAAGCTCATTAGAATTCCGTAACCATAATCATCTTCAATAAAATCAAGATATGCATAGAATTCGCCATTGCCGAGGGGAGTAATGTTCTCTTCTCCGCAATAATCCAACATCCTGTCGAGGATGGAATGGTCTAGCTGCAATTTTATTTTTTTCATTTTCCTGGACATGGTATCTGAAAACTCTGAAAAAGCCGGGGGAATCTCACGCATAGCAAAACGGTCTTCCGTTCTCTCCAGTTCAGATATGCGGGATAGCTTGAATACCCGAAATTGCTGCCGATTCAAACAATACCCCTGCACGTACCAGTGATTTTCTTTCAATAACAGACGATGAGGTTCAAGGGTCCGCATGACCTTATCTCCTTTAGCGCTTAGATACATAAAAGACAGTATGCTGCAATGCTCCAAGGCTGTTCGAATCACTTCAACTTTGGTCTGCAGATCATTGCTGCCCAGCCAAGCGGATAAGTCAAAAGAGATTTGGTTGGCTTTCAGCGTAATTTCATGCTGTCTATCCTCCGGGATAAAGCTTTTTACTTTGGCCAGGGTAGCAGTGGTTTCCTCACCGGATAATGTATTGGATATAAAGCCAAGCCCCATCAGTAGAGCGGTAATGTCCTTGAAGGTGAAAAAACCTTTTTCTATCCTATACTCATTCATGATCCCAATTCCCCCTCCTACACCGGAGCTGGTCACAATCGGAATACCTGCTTGATTAATTGTTTCAATATCACGATAAATGGTTCTAAGTGAAACTTCGAACAGCTCGGCCAGCTCTTTCCCGCCCATCTTCTCTCTTTGCAAGAGCAGCATAATGATAGCGATCATTCGTTCCAGCTTCATAATCAACCCCCCTGAAATTTATGTACTATGACTGACATACATGCTGTCATCGATACATTGCTATACTAAGTTTATCAAATGCTAAGGAGGAAATATAAGTGGATTACAAGAACGAATTTTACCACACATTAGACAAGACCAACGAAATTGCTCTGGCAACAGCGGTGGCAGGCGTGCCCAATGTTAGAATTGTCAATTTTTGCTATGATGCCAGCAAGCCAGGAATCCTGTATTTTGCGACAGACAGGGAGAATCAGAAGGTGACTGAGTTTGCTCAAAATAACAATGTTGCCTTCACAACGGTCCCCTCTGACGGGTCTTCCGTGCCGCATGCACGCTCCAATCATGCAGTTGTACATAAGAGCCGGTACACCATAGAAGAGATCAAGGACCTGTTTATCCACAAAATCCCTGGATATGATGAGACGCTCTCAGCCATTGGCGACACATTGGATGTTTTTGAAATTCACATCAAAAATGTTTTTGTCATCGTGGATTATGAGACTGCCGGACCGGTTTCTTTTGAGGTATAGCACTGCCGGAAATGCAGCATCCATAGGATTTGTAAGAAAAACCGGAGGCAGAGCGAGGCCACTGAAAAACATAGGATATACGGACTCAAGATAAAACCCTGTTGCTTCGGAAACATCGGGACCACCAGCCCTTGATTGGATGATCTGATTATACTGAAAAAAGAGACAGCCTCCTCCAAATGAAGTGCTCCC